>JAFGOX010000039.1 GCA_016926295.1 Candidatus Iainarchaeum sp. | reverse complement strand
TCCTTCATGTCATCCAGGCTTGCCTTTGCGTCAGTGCAGTCATCTGCATCCATTTCCGCAAACAATGAAAGTGTGTAGTTGTCCTCTCCTGATTGTGAAAGGAATCCATACCCTTCAGTAACACCAGAATAACCTGCACTTGATTGCCCGTAGAAAAGTATCTGTGACTTTCCGACTTCTGCTTCAATTTCTGAATCTAAACTTGCAGATGGACCTGAGTCTATCACAGTTACAAATTCACTGATTGCAGTTCCTTCCTCGTCGTCAGGGAATGCAAAAAGAATCTCATTTCCTCTTGTTGCTACACTCACATAAGTGGAGGAACTGTCATCCTTTGGAGCAATGACTGCATAGTCAAATGAACCTATTTTACCTGTGCTGACTGCTATCAAATCCGGTGCAGGAGAATCCATCTTTTCTCCAATGTCCGTTAGTGAGGTATTCATTTCATCAATAACCTGCTGTGGCGATTTGGCTTCTGAATACACCGCATAAATATTTGCGTGACTGCTTTGATCTACCATCATTCCCAACAATGAGACTTTTCCTGTTGTTGTTTTAATTGACTCGTAAGCGGCTTCCTGGTCGCTGGTCATTGGAACACTGTCACTTAATTCGTCAGCAAGGTTAACTACTGTGGTCATTCCCGCTTTGTCAATGACAAAGGATACACCAGTAGAACTTTTCTGAGCTTCATAAGTTAATTTCTTAAATAAAACATCTTTTCCTAACCCTTGACCGCCAAGCATTCCTGTCATTACAGCATATCCAACTGCGCCAACAGCAACCACGGCGATTACAATTAGGATTATTATTAACGAAGCTAAACCTCTCTCGTTCATAACTATCACCAAAATAAGTAACCAAATACTGTTTATAAAACATTTACATGTATTTCAAGCATGGAAAAGAAGTACATTTACATCTTGCTTGCGTTTTTGCTTGCAATTGGGGTGTTTTACATTGACTTTCCTTTAGAGCCTCAAGCTAAAATAGTACTTTCAATACTTGTTTTTGCAGCAGTTCTCTGGTTCACAGAAGGTTTACCGCTTTACATAACCGCACTATGTGTTCCTTTGCTTTTATCAGTCTTTGCAGGAATAACACCCACTGATGCGTTTTCCCCTTTCTTTGACCCAATAATCGCTTTGTTATTAGGCGGATTTGTATTGGCTGTTGCAATGCAAAAATACGAATTAGACAAAAAGATGGCTTTGGCTGCAGTAGGATTAATCGGGCACACTCCCGGAAGATTCTTGTTTGGAATGATGTGTGTAACGGCTTTCTTTTCAATGTGGATGAGCAATACCGCTTCAACCGCAATAATGCTACCTATAATGATTGTTATATTGACAAAAAACAAGCTAAACCCATTGAAATCTAGCTATGGAAAATCAGCAGTCCTTGGAATTGCGTTTGCAGCAACTTTGGGGGGAATTGGAACAATAGTTGGAACACCTCCGAATGCAATAGCAGTCAAGTTCCTAAGAGATTATGGAATCAATGTTTCTTTTGCAGGATGGATGTGGCATGCGCTACCATTGGTAATTCTAATGCTTCCTGTAATGTGGTTGGTTTTGACCAAAGTTTTCAAACCCGAGATAAAGAAAATAACTATTCACGAAAAAGATATCTTCTGGAACATGAACAATCCTCAGAAAATAATAATGGGTGTATTTGGATTAACTGTAGCTCTGTGGTTGACAACAAATATTCATGGAATCTCAAGTTCAATAATTGCTCTAGTTCCGATAATCAGTCTTTACCTGTTCAAACTGTTAGATGAAAAAGATTTTGTAAAAGCAAACTGGCCCGTCTTGATTCTGGTTGGTGGAGGCCTGAGTCTTGGGGGGGCAATGCATTCTTCAGGATTAGGAATGTTCTTTGCAAATGCATTAAAAGACGGATTGATTTCACAGCCTTATTTCATTATTCTATTAGCCGTTGCAGCATTTTCAGTTCTTATGACTGCGTTTGCTAGCAATACTGCGGCAGCTAGCATTTTAGTTCCGATAATAATTCCATTATCATTGACAGTCGGCTTGGATATTAGAATAGTTGCAATAGTTGCAGGTATGGCCGCATCGTTGGACTTCCTTGTCCCCGTAGGAACCCCTCCTTCAGCAATTGCCTATTCTTCAGGATATATTAAGGTAAAAGACATGTTCAAAGCAGGAATAATAATTTCAACTATTGGTGTGATACTTCTTGCTTTATTGGCTGTTTATTTGTGGTAAACTATTCTTCTATATTTTCCATTTTTTTTCTAGTGTTTCCATTTTTTCTTTAGTAAGAAATGGGCAGTTACCTATAGAGAATTTTATCTTGTCACTCATCATCCATCTTGAACCCCATTCGCCTCTTTCCTTAAGATATGTAAGGGCGTTTTCGTTTAATTTAACTTCAACTATGTTTGTTTCTGGATTGGGCTCTGCTCTTATTCCATCTCCATTGTCTCTGAAGTCTTCAAAAGCCAAGGTGAATTTATCAAAATTCCATCCCTTGTTCATATCTTCAAATTCGCCTTCTAAAGGGGTGTTTCTTAAATTGTTAAATTGTTCTCTGTCAAAATAAAATTCGGCATCTGTGCCAATTAGTAATGCTCTACCTTTAAATTCTTCAAATTCAGTCATAAAATCTCCCCTAATTCTATTACTAATAACTAGAAAGTTTATTTAAAGTGGGGCTACCGAGATTCGAACTCGGGTCTGAAGCTCCCAAAGCTCCGATGCTAAACCAAGCTACACCATAGCCCCAGAATAAGATATTATAAAGTTCTGAAGTTCTGATTATAAAGCTTTCCCAGTGTGATTTGTATATGGCAATGATAAAGAGTATGAACCAGAAAATAACCAATACTATTGCTACGGTCATTGATAAAGGTTCACACCTGAGTGTTGCAGATGCTGCGGAAATTGTTGTCAAGAAACTTGGCCTTACAGAAGAATGGGCCCAATACACCCATGTTGAAGTAATCAATCAACTTTATATTAACAGATTCAAGAAAATCCCTTACAAAGAACGAATTCTATTTCTCCCGCATTGCCTAAGGAACTCAAAGGAATGCAAGGCAACTTATGATGAGAACGGATTGCAATGCAAAGAATGCGGGAAATGTTCGATTGGCGAAATAAAAAAATACGCAGAAAATCTTGGTTATGGGGGCGTCTATGTGACTCCCGGAGGAAGCATGGTCAAGAAAGTAGTAAAGGAGAAAAACCCAAAAGCCGTTGTCGGTGTTGCATGCTTCAATGAGATAATGCTTGTTAAGGACAGTGTGGTAACTTCAAAAATGCCAGGTCAGGCCGTTAAATTATTAAAGGACGGATGCGTAGATACTAAGGTTGATATTGATGCGGTCAAAGAAAAACTCAAAATGTTTGAAGGTGAGTGAATAGCAGAGAGAAGAGCCTATGAAGCACGCTCTTTTGAAGAGTTTCTAAGCGCTGTAGAAAAGGCGGTTTCAAGCAAGGAAAATGCTGCTTTGGTAAAATCAGAAATCGAAAAAATAAGGAAAAACCCTCCCTGGAAAACAATGGAAAGCAAACTTACAGAGGGAAAAGCTTTCAAGAAACACGCAGTGAAAGGAAAGGAACTTACATGGGAAGCCAAAAAAGAAATTATTGACAGAATAACAAAGAATCATGATTTATCGCTAATTGTCTGCGCACAGTTAATGACCCCGCAGGAAAAAAGAATGATGCAGAGAAAACTCAATATAAACCAGGTGAAATTTCAGAAAGCAGAAGAAACCGCGGCAATGAAACACAGAACCCAAATGATTAATTCGACAAAGCAGTTTCAGACTGAAACTACTGACTTGTTAAAAAAAGGAAAAAAGTTCGGGAAGAAATTAACTTCCCTTCACAGGTTTTAGCAAGAGCCGGTTGCCCCGCTTGTTGTGGATTCAATTATCTGATTGCATCCTTCCGGAGGATTAAGAAGTCTTTCGCAAACCGTTGCCTTTAATGTGTTTGAATCCCTTGCACCAAGATATTTCTCATTGTTGATGAAAGTTGTCGGAGAGCCGGAAACCTGATTCTCAAGAGCTATGTTCAGTTGCTCGTACATCTTGAGGTTTGTATCATTGCTTGTTATGCAGGAACTGATTTCTGTCTTGTTGATTCCAAGCTCGCTCATGCATGAATCCTTTGATTTTCCGCTGTTGAAGCAGGTTGTGTACTCAAGCCATTTTGCATCTCCGTATTTTTGATAGATGCAAGTTTGCCTTCTGTTTTCCTCAAGCTCTTTCTTTCCGTGCAGGGTGCACATCTGGTAGTCTTTTCCGTCATTGCTGGTAAAACTCTCACAGTTCTCATCTGGGTTTGAGTATTCCTTGTAAGTTATAAAGTAAGGGTGCACATCAAGTTTGTCGCCAAGCAGTTTCTTCACTGGTGCAACAACATCCTCCATTAGTGTTCCATAAGGGCAGTATGACATTATGTAAAGGTCAAGCCTTATGCTATCATATTTCGGACCAATGTATTTTCCGCTAAGCGAGCTAGATGGCACTATATAATAAGCGTCTGCCTTGAAAGAGACGTAAGGAAGAACATTGTAGATTCTCGGTTCAAATGATTCCAGGGTGTTTGCGTCTATCAAAGCAAAAGGCGCGTATCTCTGGGAGTATGCGCTTTGCAGCGTCTCTGCAGAACCGCCTTCCTCTGCAAGGTCATAGATGTTTGTAATCCGGTACTTGAAACCTAGTTCTTCAAGATCCATCAGGTTTGGCGGAACCGGTGCGCAATTATCGCAGTCGCTGTGATAAACTATTTTCACATCCGCAGGTTCTATTTCCTCAAGGTTCTGGCAGTTTATGAGCGCATCATCAAGGTTTTCGCAAATCCTTGCTTTGAGTGAGTTCGTGAAAGGGGAATATGAAAGTTCTGCTGCATTTCCTTTGTCGCTTGTCATGAAATATATTCCTGCTGTCTGGAAAAGGGCGTTCTCGGTGATATTTCTTGCCTGTGCTTCCGCCAATACGTCCTTGAATCCGTTTTCGCCGTGAACTGTTGTGCAGGTTGTAGATGCACTTGAAGGCGTACCGTTCATAAGTATGTCATAATCAACGCATTTCTTCTCAATTGTCAGGTCTGAGAAAAAAATCTGCATTTCACTCAAATCACTTTCGAGCTCGCTGAGCCCCCCTGTCCGCGGGTCATAGAAAAGCATCAGGGTAGGGGTTTCAGGATTTGCGATTATTGTTCCATTGCCATCTCCATCACCAGGAGTGATTCCGGGTATCTTTATGTTCCCGTTTCCAAATAGCATAGAAAAGAATCCAATGTAAAACAAAACAAAAATCAAACCTGCAATTCCAACTGCTGCAATCACAAGATGGTTTTTTGTAAATTTGAACACTTTGGCTTGCTCTTTAGCTTCTTTTGAAGATTCGGCAGATTCTTCCTGCTTTTCTTCTTTTTTCTTAGTCTTT
>JAFGOX010000038.1 GCA_016926295.1 Candidatus Iainarchaeum sp. | reverse complement strand
ATTTGCATTGTGGAAGCTTATCCTAATTGGAAGTTTTGCATCTTTCAACAAAACCCTTACTGGCGGAGGGTATGGGCCCATTGTAACATCCGGACAAATACTCTCCGGAGTCAAACCAAAGGAAGCGGTCCCAATAACTGCACTTTCTGAATCTCTTATTTCACTTATTGCAATAGCGGCATATTTTGGAGTTGGGATTTTTATTAATGTAAATCTTTTTTTATCACTGTTAACTGGGGCGCTTCTTTCTATTCCTTTTGCCGCAGTTTTTGTTAAAAAAATAGCGGTAAAAAACTTAACAAAAATAATCGGCATAGCAACAATTCTGCTAGGGGCGGCTACCCTCTTTTATATTTTGGGAATTTAACTGCCTGTATAGTTCTTAAAGGTTCTCACTCTGATTTAAACAGGTGGAATGATGCCTGAATTGAACCCTTATGAGAAGTATGTAATGGATAAACACCTGAAGAAAGGCAAGCTGATTGACATAGACTGCAATGAGGGTGTTGAAGCTAATTATTTGGCTAAAAAAGGCCTGACTGTCTTAGGAATAGACACGCAGAAGTCAATGATTCCGATTGCAAGAAAGGGAAAAACAAAGGCCAAGTTCGAACTTGTTGACAATTACCAGAAATTGCCTTACAAGGAAAACTCATTTGATTATGTTACAATGTTCACGCAGATGCTTGAACCGCTTCCAAGCAAAAGAGACAGGATGAATACAATCAAGGAAGCAGCAAGACTTGTGAAACCAAAAGGGAAAGTGATCATCTCAACGCACACAAGATACAACAATGTCTGGGACGAAATATGGATGAGCTTCATTGACGGTCTGAGATATCTGCAGATGGGTCTGTTAGGCCCGATGTATAAAGGTTTGAGACCCGGAGACAGATACAGCGAGAGAAGAAAGACTTACACCCACTTCTACACATTGTGGGAAATCGCAAACGAGATAGAGGCAGCAGGGCTTGAGCTGAACGAAGTGATAAGCTCTGATGAGATTGATGCGAAAAAGGAAATACCCCACAGAAGAAAATATTCTGATTATTTGATTATAGTTGCACACAAGGCGAAGTAAATGACTCTGGAAAACGCACTTGAGGTTCTTGAGAATAGGGAAAAGCAGATTTTGCTAGCTTTAGGAAAAAAAGACGGACTGCAAGTTGAAGATATTGCGAAAGAAACAAAGGAAAAAGCTGACAGTGTAAGGCATGATGTCGCCAGACTTAAGGAACTTGGTCTTGTGAAAATAGAAGAAGAGACAAAGACAATATACGAAGTGAGCAAAGAGGGAGAAAAGGTAATCAAAGAAGGAATGCTTGAGAGCATGCTGATTGACAAGGTCGGCAAAGGCCAGGTAAAAACACTCAGCCAGGAATGGAATGTTGCAATCGGCCATGCAAAAAGAAGAGACTGGATTACATTAGACAATGGAATAATAAAACTGACGCCAAAGGGAAAGTCAGCAATCGGAAAGGAAACAGAGGAAGAAAAAGTCCTGAAAATAATAAAGGCGAAGAAAATCTGCTATGAAAATGATTTGAAGAAGACAGAAAAGGAAATAATTCCGACATTAAAGAAAAGGGGAAATCTGATAATTGAGAAGAAAGAAAATATTCACACTGCTTACCTTACTGCCAATGGAAAAAATGCAGTCAAGAAAGGACTGAAAACAGAAAATACAATCAATTTACTGACTCCGGAACTAATCAGGGGCGGGGACTGGAAGAAAACAAAGTTCAGAAGCTACAATGTAGAAGCGCCTGTTCCGCCATTATGGGGCGGAAGAAAGCATCCGCTGAGGCATATAATAAAAATGATTGAAGAAGTCTTCGTTGAAATGGGCTTCAGCGAAATGAAAGGCCCCTGGGTTGAAACTGCATTCTGGTGCATGGACTCAATGTGGATTCCGCAGGATCATCCGGCAAGGGAAGTTCAGGACACATTCTATCTTCCGGGAAAAGGAAAGCTCCCTGACAAGAAATTAGTGGCCGCAGTAAAAGAAGTCCAGGAAAACGGTGGCAACACAGGTTCAACAGGCTACCAAACTCCGTGGAAACCTGAGATTGCAGAAAAACTACTGCTAAGAACTCATACAACCGCAACAACCTTCAGACAGTTCGGAATCGAGAAGATAAAACCGCCAGCTAAAATGTTCTGCATTGACAGGATTTTCAGAAATGAGACAACTGACAAAACGCACCTGCCGGAATTCCACCAGGTTGAGGGCTTTGTCATGGATGATAGCATTAATTTCAGGCATTTACTTGGATTGCTTAAAGAGTTCTATGCAAAACTCGGAGTAAAAAGATTAAGATTCAAACCATACTACAACCCATACACAGAGCCCAGCATTGAAATATTCGGATGGAGCGACCAGCTCAACAGGTGGATAGAAGTCGGAAACTCAGGGCAGTTCAGACCTGAATCACTGGCACCTTACGGAATCAATGCAAATGTTGTTGCATGGGGTCTTGGGCTTGAGAGAATAGCAATGCAGGTCTATGAACTGACAGACATCAGAGAGTTATTGGGGCACACATCCAACTTTGAGTGGCTCAGAACCTACAAAATACCAAGGAGGCAGATATAATGGTAACCTTGGACACAGATATCCCCACAATGCAAAAATACATCGGCAAATATTTGGACCGGGCAGAGCTTGAAGAGATTCTTTTCAGAATGGGATTTGAAATTGAGGATGTAGAAGGCGAAGAGGTAAAGATAGACATCACTCCGGACAGGATGGATATGGTCTCTCCTCAGGGCTGCGCAAGAGCGATTGCAGGTTACATCAACACTGAAACCGGACTGAAGGAATACAAATCAAAGAAATCCGGATGGAAAATAAAGGTTGACAAGAACACGCAGAACAAGTGGCCCTTTGTTGCAGCTGCAATTGTCAGAAAACTGAAATTCGATAATGCTAAAATCAAGGAAATAATATGGGTGCAGGAAAAACTCGGCGCAACTTATGCAAGAAACAGGAAGAAAGGTGGCTTTGGAATCTATCCGTTAAAAGGAATCACGCCTCCAATTGATTATATTGCAACTGACTGGAAGACAACAAAATTCGTTCCATTAGAATTCGACAAGGAGATGACCGGAAAGGAAATTCTGCAGAAGCATCCGACCGGAGAGAAGTACGCGCACATAATTGAGAAATGGGACAAGCCGATTTACTTCATTGATTCAAAGAAGCAGGTTCTTTCAATGCCGCCGATAATCAACTCGCAGACTTTCGGTCATGTTGATGAAAAAACTTCAGATGTTTTCGTAGAAGCGACAGGGCCTGATGCGGAAACAGTCCACAAGATAATGAAT
Source organism: Candidatus Iainarchaeum sp. (assembly GCA_016926295.1). GTDB lineage: Archaea > Iainarchaeota > Iainarchaeia > JAFGOX01 > JAFGOX01 > JAFGOX01. The sequence continues at coordinate 1,954 of JAFGOX010000038.1, read as the reverse complement.
ATGATGATAACAATGCTTGCGGATGCCGGCGGAGAAGTAGAATCAATTGACATAGAGTATCCAAACGGGAAAACTGTTACAACGCCTGATTTGAAAACACACAAGAGGAAAATAAAGGTTGAATACATAAACAAGTGGCTCGGGCTTGAATTAAGCGCAAGCGACATGGTTGAGCTGCTTGGAAGAATGCGGTATGGCATCGGAAAGGTAACAGAAAAGGAAATTGAAGTTATAATTCCCTGCTACAGAACAGATGTATGGCATGATGTTGACATCGCTGATGATATTTCGAGGGCTTACGGATTTGACAATCTGATTCCGGAAATGCCAAAAGTCCCGACAACGGGGGGAATGCTTGACAAAAGCTATGTATGCGAAGATGCAAGGACAACCCTGCAGGGCCTTGGATTCCAGGGCGTTTTCACACTTGCGCTGACAAACAGGGAAACGCAGTTCAAAATGATGCAGCTTCCTGAATTACCGCACATCAATCTGGGGCATACAGAAGAGGCAAGCATAAACATGGTGAGAGTTTCTCTTACCCCTGAACTAATGAGGTGCTTCAGTGAAAACAGACAAAACCCCTTTCCGCAAAGAATATTTGAAATAAATGATGTTGTGGTTCCGGATGACAGCAAGGATGTAATGGCAAGGAATGTTACCAGGGCTGCTTGCGCAAGCTCTCACCCGAATGCGAACTACACAGAAATGCTTTCGGTGCTGGAAGCGCTTTGCAAAACAATGGACTGGGCCCTTGAGATTTCAAAAGCCGAATACCCTTGCTTCTTGGAAGGAAGGTCAGCGAGCATAACTGTAAACGGGAAGAAAGGAATAATCGGGGAAATACATCCGCAGGTTCTTATCAATTTCGGACTGGAGAATCCTGTTGTGGTATTTGAGTTTGAGGTGTAAAAATTGAAAAAAGTAATTGAATTACTAATACTTTCAGATTTGGCGTTAGTTATAGGGTCAGGACTCGTAGAGCCCATATTTGCGGTTTTTGTAAATCTTTCAATTGAAGGGGGAACGGTATTCGCGATTGGTCTTGCAAGTTCAATTTATTTATTATCGGGTTCAGCATTGCACATACCTATTGGCAGGATTGCAGACAAGCATAGGATACATAAGGAATTATTGGTTCTGGGAACTGCATTGATGACCTTGTGCGCTTTTGCGTATTCAATTGCCACAAACATGATGCAGATTTACCTGATTCAATTTCTTTATGGTATAGCTTTTGCAATGGCTTTCTCAACATGGTGTGCGACATTCTCGCATTTCCTTGACAAGGATAAGGAAGCCTTTGAATGGAGCATTTACAAAACCATTACTGGTGTTGGTGCAGCGGCCGCTGCAGTAATGGGCGGTTTTGCAGTTGAATTAATCGGATTCAGGTCTCTTTTTGTAATAAACGGCGTCTTGGGGATTATCGGAACCCTAGTTCTCTTGGTAATAATAAACCCAAATATCAACCGCCACAAAAAACACCACCTAATCCACCACAGAGCCTATCAGCACAAAATAAAAGGAAAATAAGACAATTGTCGCATTTATAACACGACAAATCACAAGGTATAAATACCTCTTGTCTCCATAATATATCTTACATGGCCCCAATCATAAGTGTAAGCGACAGCAGTCTTAATAATCTCGAAATTCCGCGCGGGTGGGAGATAGAAAACATCTACTTAGACGCAGAAGGGCCCTGTCTAGCATCTGAAGACCTTAACGAGGAAATGATAGGTCTTTGCGCGTCAATCCTTGATATGAAACCAAACATAGTAAAAAGAAAAATGAGTGACCCTGAAAAAATGGTTGAAACTTTTCAGAAAGCCCTGGAAAGCCAGGAAGGAAGAGAAAAATTCATGGAATGGGGGGAAGAAAACATTCCTAACGTTGATAAAATCCGGGGCGCGATAGATAATGCACACAAAAGCGGCCTGAATGTTTATGT
>JAFGOX010000037.1 GCA_016926295.1 Candidatus Iainarchaeum sp. | reverse complement strand
ATTCCAGTTGTCCAGATTTTTTCTGCCTTTGTTAGCTTCTATGCTTGCATTTTCTGCATTTATTCTGTTAAAGAAATATTTCAAACCAAATGTAGCCGCAGTCTGTACCTTTTTATTATTAGTTTTCCCTACTTTGGTCCAGCAGTCTTATGATTCTCCGCAGAATATAGTTTTCTTTTTGCTTCCGTTGGTTTTCATTACTCTGACTGAAAAAAGGTGGGGATTGACAGGATTATTAATTTCTTCAATGCTTTTATTCAATTTATTTTCCTCAGTTGTGCTAATATTTATCTTGGGAATCTATGCTTTCTTTGAAAAGAGGCTAATTGTATTTGCCAAGTCGCTTTCAATATTTGCCTTATGCACAATGTGGTGGCTGGCTTATGCGTACAATATTCTGACGCAGGTTAAGATTACCCAGCTGGGCTCTACTCTGGCCCAGACTCTGCTTATGGGCGAGTCAGTATTGTTTTTCTATATGTGCCTGGCTGCAATTGCGCTAGTTTTTTATCTCATGTTTGCAAGGAAAAAAGAAACTTACTCAAAGTTTTGGATTATTTACTTACTGATTTGTTTTGTTGGCATGGTTCTTCCTACAGTCGGGTTGAGGGCAGCAGAGTTTGTAATCCTGTTTTCAATCGGGGCAATAATGCTGCTTCCTGAGGCAATGAAAAAGTTCAAGAGATTCAGGATTTCATACGTGTTTTTCATAGGTCTTGCTTTTTTTGCGGCAAGTTTCCTGATTATAGACTATTATGAGGCTCCGGTGTTCACTGCATTTGAGAAGCAGGCTTTTGACACATATCTTCCGAGAATGTATCCGTTCAACAGAATGCTTGTCTCTGAATATGGGGGAATAGGGATAAGCACTTACACAAAGGTTCAAAATGTCTGGCCAGGGGCGTTTTTGGACTTTACCACAGACCAGCAGTTTGCCTCTGACACACTTGACTTTTATCTAAGGCCTGATGCCTATAATGTAAAGAAATTCATAGAAAAGTATCATTTTGACGTGGCGTATCTGAGCCAAAACACCTACTACTACACTAAAAACACAAATCCGTGGAATTTTGTCAATATGGGCCGCATTTTTGAGGCAAATAGGTTCAGGGGTTGTGTATTCTTCAGCGACTGTCCTTCTGGTCATGAAATTTCCGACATTTATCGAATAAGGTAGTTTAATAACTTTATGATAGTTAATTTAGTGATAAGGGGAGAACATGGATAAGGTCAAACCAGATAATAGGACTATTGCAGATATTGAAAACGCGCTGCAGAGCGAAAAGGAATATTTGGCTGATTTGGAATCCCAGTTAAAACTAAGGAGTTTTGTTCCGTCCGGATTTAGTCTGAAGCTGGGTGAATCTAAATCAAGAATCATCAACTTGACAGAGGAACTGCTAAATGAAAGGACCAGAGCCCTTATCGAACTTGTCCGCCATGATTTGAAGGATTCTGAACTGATTCCTGACGAGCTCAATCTTCGCGCCCTGGTTTCGCAAGAATGCATTGCAGATCCGCTTTGCCGGATTAATGAATTAGCAGAGACCGCAAGGTCGCATCTTGTCGCGGATGCCTGCTCAATTAGCAAAATGCCTGACAAGTTTGCAAGCCAAGTGTTTGTTGATTCATTCAAGAACGTTATTATAGCAAGGGACAAAAAAACTGAGGCAAGCGACGAGGAGCTTGAAAAACATTTTAAGAGTTTGGGCGGATTACCTCTTTATTGTGTTGAGGAGCGAAATAAGGCGCAGGCAGAAATTGTAATGGCTTTGAACAATATCCAGGAAGAGCTTGAGATTAATCTGCACAAAAGAATCAAAGGGACTGACAGCGGTGAGTGATGAAATACTTTTATTACCCGGGAGCGCAAAGAAAATAATCGAATCATATAAACAATTCTTTGAAGGGAAAGAGCCCATTGACCTGCTTAAGGTTGAGGATGAAGTAAACAAAAGAGTCAAGGAGTTTGAAGTAGAGCAGAGAAAAGCGCTTGTCTATGCGCAGGCGGATTTGATAATTGACTTGATGACTTCTGAGTTTTCAAAGAAAGGGCAGTCAATGCCCCCGCGTGATAAGCTTCATGATGTGCTTGCAATGAACCTGATTACAGAGAATGCATTGCAGGTAATGGCTTTTGAAGAGGTTGCAAATGACTATGACTCAGTTTACGGAACCGAATTCCTTCAAGAGATTTCGGAAAGGGGCCTAAGTCCTACGCAAAGGGTCTATGCATTGATTCTTGAGGGATTTAGGAACGGGGTCCGGGCCAAAGACGAAAAAATGCAGAGCAGGATGGTTTCTGAAATTGGTACCCGGATGATTATTCTGAGGCATGAGATTGAGGAAGACCTAAGCAAGGAACTAGTGGATTTGGAAGAGATGGGAGTGTAACTATGTCGGATATGAATGTAATTCAAACAGAAAATTCTGATTTTGGAAGTTTTTCTCTTCCTGATTTTGAAGCAAAGCGGCGCTGGGGCGCACTGGAGGCAAGAATCAGCCATCCCTATCTGCACGAGCTTAACATTCCTGCAAAGGATGATCTTGAAAGACGACTTTTCAAAATTCCAAACTTTATGAAAAGAGTCGAGAGCGGGGAAAGACTTGAGGTTTACTACTGCAAGAAATGTGGTCAAATGACTTCAAGGCTCCAAGATGCCTGTACAGAATGCGGCCACAGGGAAAAGGGAACTACGATTCTGACTACTGATGCCCTGTCTAACCAGAAAGAGTATATTGAAGCACTGCTTATGTTCCGCGGAACAGTTGACTTATATGATGAAATGAAGGCTACGTACCGGGGCGATGAGCTTCCGTCTGTAGATGTTGTCAAATGCATGATTTTCAACCCGTTCGTCTTTAAGATAATGGATGGTGAGAAAAAAATTGACATCATAGTTGAGAATGATCCAAACCTCGCAGATGAAAAACTTGGTGTTTGGACTGACGCAAAGTACAAAGATAATCCGTTCAAAAAAACAAAAGCAAAGGAATCAATACCGGCATCGGTCAATGAGTTGCTGCTTTCCCAGCTTTATCCTGAGGAATTCCTTTACTCTTCTTTTGTCCAGGAAAAAATAGAGAATTTTATCAAAGACTTTGAGAAAAGAGCAGATGAATTGATAAGGACAAATGCATGGAATTCTTCTGATTTGGAACTTATCTGCGATATTGTGGAATACGAATTCTAGCTTAATAATCCCGTTAGCAACCAAAGCAAACTACATAAAGAAAGAGTCAGGTGCAAAACAACAATGTCGTTTTTGCTTTTCAGATAGACAATGTCCTTTCTGTGTTTGTAGTAGTATGGGCTGAATACAACTACGCTAAGTATTCCTGTTGGTATGTACCAGAAGTTTAAAGGTCCGATTAATGTTGAGTAAAGGAAAAATATTCCTGCGAGTATCATTGTGAGTTTTGCGAGTTTTATAAGTTTCGGACGCGGAATTTGCGAAACTGTGTTTTTGAACTTGAACTGTTTCTCATTCTCCTTTCTTTTCGGGCTTGTTTTTTCGTAAAGGAATGTGCTGAAGAATCCGAAAGTCATGAAGGCCAGTACGGGCCATGCAAATAGCAGGTTGCTCATATGCGTGAACATCACCCATCCTGCTGCAAACCTTAAGGTCGGGTTTATTATCTGCGGGGTCAGGTCAAACAGGAATCGGTTCTTTAGCCTGATTGGCGGGAAAGTATAAATCAGCTGGAAAAATGTAGTTAGTAACAGCACTCCTGAGAATCTCCACCCAAGAATCAGGTGTCCTGCAACCAAGGCAATAATGACTACGCTTGCACTGAAAAGGTATCCTTCCTTTTGTGATATTTTTCCGGATGGTATTGGCCGGTTCTTTTTGTACCAGTGCTTTTCATCAAGTTTTGCGTCATAGCAGTCATTCAATGCGTATAATCCGCCCCACAGGAGCATAAGAAAGAAACAGCCCATTGCTGCCAATGGCAATGTGAATACTGTCGGTGCTGCGATTCCTACTGCAATAAGGAACGGGAATGCAGACCTGGGCCATAGATGCACCCTTAGAATTTTCTTATACGCCCAGAGGTTTTTCATTTTATTACCTGCACTCTTTGTATGAGTTATACAATGGTTTGTGTTTAATCAAAAAATACACAGAACTAGCAATATGAAAGATATAGTGCTTAATAAAGTTTTGCTGCAGCCTCCTGTCTGAGGTTTTAACAGTTGAATTCAGGACTTTGAAATTTCCGTGCTTTCCTGCTCTCCAAGAAAGGTCCAAATCCTCCATGTAAGGAAATTCCTCGTTGAATCCGCCAAGCTTGTTGAACAGTTCTTTTGTGTAGAAGCAGCAGTTGGTTGCGAACATAGGCCTTTTCATTAGTATTGTGAAATGGGTCCACCACATTGAGGGCTTTCTCCACAGCCATTTGGTTGTAAAAGAGTTTGTGTCGCCGGCCACTATCGCTGTTCCGCCTTTGTAGCCGTTTTCTATTGCTTCATTCACTTCTTTCAAAAGCTCTTTCGGGACTATTGTGTCTGCGTCAATAAAAAGCAGTATATCGCCTTTTGAGTTTTTTACGCCAACATTTCTTCCGAGTCCTATTCCCTTTCTTTTTTCCAGAATAACTATTGCACCCTTTTTCTTTGCTATGTCCCTTGTCTTGTCTTTTGAGTTTCCGTCAACAATAATTATCTCAAAATCAGAATAATCAACTTTGTTAAGCGCGTCAATTGTCTTTCCTATGTGTTTGCCCTCGTTCAGCGTGGGAATAATGACACTAATCATCCTATTCCTCTAAGACCTCATTAATTATTTCTGCGCTTCTCTGTGCTCCGTTGTAAAATTTGTATAACTGGTGGTATTTCATTGCATTTTCAAAATAAGATTTTGTTGTGAATATTTTTCTTAAGTATTTTATCATGTCCATATGAGACGGATTTGTTCCTGCGTTGATTCCAAGGCCATATCTTTCAATGTTCTCGACAATCCTTTTTCTTTCCAGATGGTCTTCAGGGTATGTAGCTATTAAAGGAATTCCGAATGCCAGCGCCTCAGTGGTTAGCGCCCATCCCGGGCAGCCCATGTAGACATCAGTCTTTGAGAATATGTCATACATTTCCTCGTATGACGGGAACCTTATTTCCTTTATGCTTTCGTGCTTCTCGAGCTTAATATCTGTGTTATTCAGTATTATGAACTTGAATTTCGTCCCTTCTGCAACCTTCACAACATTCTTCATTGTGTCAGTGCCAAGTCCTACTCCGCTTAATGTGAAAAACACATTCCCGGTTTTTTCCTTGCTTGCCCTTTCAACCTTGTCCCACATCAGCGTCGGGCCCACATGCTCGATTTTGTGCATCGGCGCGGTTATGTCAACCAGCCCACTTGACAAATCATAAGGTTTTGGAAAGTCAGAGACCAGAATCCTGCTTATTGTCGAGCCGGCGAGCCTGTTGAAGAATGGCATTACGCCCTTGATTGCTGTGCTTCTCAGGCTTGTGTCAAGGTACCGGTATGTTGAAATCTGGTTTGTGATGAATATGTTCTTTACTCCTTTTATTCCGGCTACGGTTAAAGTAGATAGTTTTCCGTCCGAGACAATAAGGTCTGGCTTTTCCTGATTGATTATTTTCCTTTCGAGTAAGCTTGCCTGTGTTCCCCTTTTGAAAAAGCTTCCCAAATCAGTGGTTCTCTTCAAATCTACGCCGCCGGTTTCTGTGAATGCACTCTGGTAGTCAGGCAGGGTGTCTATTGTGTTGATATTCGCCTCTTGCTTGAACATTTTCTTTGCCAGGCCATAAGTCATCACTTTTACTGTGTGCTTCTTCTGGAGCTTTTTTATTATTGACAAGGACCTGCCGAAATGCCCTAAGCCCTCACCACAAACAGAAAAAAGAATTTTTGCCATATTATCAGAATATTGTTAGAATATATAAATATGCAGGAGGTCGGATTCGAACCGACGAACCTACAAAAGGACGAGATCCTTAGTCTCGCACGTTTGGCCAGACTTCGCTACTCCTGCAACTCGATAATAGAATTAGCTACACAAAAACTTAATAAAGGTGCCTTTTGCAGTCAAAAATCTATTTTTCTCTGCAAAGTTTTTTCACTTACATTTAGAGCATTCTCAAGAAGTTTTGTTACTCTGTTAAAATCCCTTTCAAGCTCGTCAAGCTCTTCTGCGGTTAGCTCGATTGGTTTTGGCTCCTTATTTATGATTTCATTGCTCATCCGAATCCCCAAAAGTTCTCCATATCTACGGGTGCTTTTCTTTTTCCGCAGGCAATTTCCAGTCCTTCTATAAATTCTCTTTCCCATACGCGGAATTCATGTATTGATTCCCCACGATCCATTGCTTTGAAAAATATCCCGAGATTGTTTTCTGCCGGCAAACTCTCGCTTATTATCCCACCCCTTAAGTAAATTAGCCTAAATACTATAAATAGGTAACTATTATTCCCAGATTGTGCCTAATTCAGCCACACTTCCCATGCTTCTTTCCAGCCTTTCAGGAAAAATATTTAATTTGCAGGCAAATTGTGGTTCCAGTTCTTTCTCTTCAATTTCTTCTATTGGCCTTTCTTCTATTTTGAATCTTAGTTGTATTGATTTGTCTTCCATGTTGTTCGCTCCCACGGTTTTTGGAGTCAAACATAATCATAAGTAGTATATAAGGAATTTGCGGAATTATGGGATAAATGGGCCCGGCCGGATTTGAACCGGCGACCTTCGCCGTGTGAGGGCGACGTCATAACCAGGCTAGACCACGAGCCCTTTACTAGGACTAGCAGTCATAAATATTAAAAATAAGTCTATTCGAGCTCTTCGCCGCAGTGTGGGCATATGTGCTCATTTTCATTAAGTTTTCCACCGCACATTGGGCATTCGTACAGTTCTTCATTTTCCTCATCATCAGAAGCTATCATTTCTTTGTATCCGTCTTTGAAATTTAATATGATGCAGTTACCGGCTCTTAATTCCTTGATAATTTCTCCGTGTTCTTCTATTAATTTCTCTTTGTCTTTTTCTGTTAACTTTTCATTATCTTCTGCGACCATCTTTCCTTTTGTGATTCTTCAATAGAATTTATCAGGTCTTCAAGTTCTTCTAAAGATTGTTTCTCTAAGTTTTCTTTGGAAATTATAACTTCACTCTTTTCCACATCAACTACCATTTCGTTTTCACAATTTGGGCATTTTATTTCTGTTTTGCCATGTTTCTTTTCGTTGATGCCTGTAAGTGTAAGGGCAGTATTGCATTTAGTGCAGCTGACTATGCATTTAACGCGTTCATCTTCTTTTTCAAGTACATCTTCAAATACTGATTTTGGGTGTTTCCAGTTGCTATTTTCGTCTAGTTCATCTATCCATTCACAGTTAGGACATCTTACATTTAATGGCCTTTTAGGGTTTCTGATTTCCAATAAAGTGCCGCATTTTTTGCAAATAATTCTTGGTGCCTTTTTGGTTTTTGAATGCTTACCGGCCAGTTTTTCATGATCTTCTTCTTTAAGTTTAAGCATTTCTCCCCATACTATGCTAGGTACAGAGGGGTATGCCTCAATAAGCGCGCCCTGAAGCAAGCCCACGTCTTCTGGGTCTTCTGAGTATAGCAGTTCGCAAAGTATGTCATTGGGTGTTTTCAAGTCTCTTTTGTGTTTTGTGATCCATTTTGCGAGAGATTTTGTGTTAGGTATGTTTTCCCCCAATATTTGCGTGATTTGCTTTTGCTCTTCTGCTTCTTTTTCCGCTTCCCTTTTTGCAAATTCCAGATTTATCAGAGATTGCATTTTGCTTAATTCTCTGTTTTCTGCATTTTCAATAAGTATTTGCAATTCATGCTTGTCTGCAAGTTTGTCAAAATCGTAATCCAATTCTATTTTAGGTTTTTCTTCACTTTCTAAGATTTCATTAGCTAAGTAATCGTCTGGTAAATCGCATGATGCTCCGAATCTTTCAATGAATGCCTGAACTGAATCATTAAGTAAGGTTTCTTCTGTTCTTTCAAGGAAATCTGTTATCTTTTCCTTGAATGCGTCTTCATTTTTGTCTTTCGGCTCAAAATGTTTTAATAATAGTTGGGTGTCTCTGTTTACTTCTGCACTAACCTCAAACATTTTTGAAATCCACTCTTGTTCCCCAGAATTTGCTGTAATTGCTTCAGGTAGAGAATATTCTTTCAAAAAATGTAGTTCTGCTTCTAAGTTTTGTTTGATGTTATCAAGACTTGTAAGTTCATTGAATGTGCTCTGGTTTAATTTGCTTTCAGCAAGGAATTCTCCAAGCTGTTCTTTAGAAGGGTCACTAGTAAGAAATTCAAAAACGTTTTCTTTATTTTCATCCATGTTTATTAACGCAAATTTTCCCATAATAAAATCTCTCCCCCTCACTACAAGTTATTACCTTGTTACTACTAATAAGTAACAATATGTTTATAAAGCTTGCTACAGCTACGAAAAATACGGCAAAAGTCGTAATTCATGCCTAATTAGAAGGAAGTTGATAGACACGGGCGCAGAAAATCGAAACCGGGAGCGCGCCCATGCAAACTACCTACAAACTCTGTGTAGGGATACGGCCAAAGTGTGCTTGAATCAAATTCGGTTACTCACACACATTATATAAGTGGCATTTTCTTATTTAATTAGTTTAGGGACTACTGACAGTAGTAAATGTCGTCATTTGTCCATTTTACTGCTTTTTTACTTCTTCGCCCGCATTCCAGAGCGCCATAAAGCAATTTCGCGCCATTATGCCAAATCCAGGATCATCCACTATAAGGTGAACATGGTCCTTTCCTATGCGTAATGCTGAGAATTTGCCATCTATGAGCAACATACGGGGGTGCTCGTTACTAAAGTCAGTAAATCGGGCCTTGCACCCTATTTTCGTGTATTGTTCCACATTTTTTAAAGCGTTGGGGTTCTTAGGTCCTATTACCTTTACATCTATGTTGTTGGTTTTGATAGCTTTCCTTAAGGCTGCGCTAAGCTGTGGTGAGATTGTAAACGTGCCTGTGGCCATCAGTACCTCTTTCTTTGCATTTTTAACCATGTCCGATGCCCTCAGCAAAGCCTCTTTGTAGCCTTGTGCAACCCAGACATAGCTTTCAAGCTCTTTTTCAAGAGGTGCGGGTTTTTTGTATTTGTCGAGATTTCCCATTATTTCTTCAACATTGTGGGTTAAATCGTGGATTTTCTCTCTTTTTTCGTCCAACAGCCTTCTCAGAACAAGCTCTGCATTTGTGGCTGAGTATCTTTTGGGGTAGCTTGGATAATACGCTATAATCGCCCTTTTTTCCAAGTCTTCAAGAGCCGTATATACTTTTGGGGTCGGAACCCCTGATTTCTGGGCAATATCCTTTGCAGTCAGTGAACCATATGAAATTAGTGTTGCATAAACTTTTGACTGATATTCGGTTAACCCTAACTGGCCCAGAAGGTTTATCAGATTCTTCATGCTCCCACTAAAAAAGAAAGGAACTATTTAAAACTCAGTGTTCCCTTCCGACTACGAACTTCATTCCTTCCCTGATTATATCTTTTGCCTTGCATTCCGGAATCAAATCCTTGTATTTATTGTCAAAAAGGTCCAGGGATTTCTTTTGAAGTTCTTTTGCGTAATTTCCTGCGTACTCTATTGAACCGTACTTATCCATCAGCTCTAGGACATAGTTCTTTTCTTCTTCTGTTTTGTTTTCCCTTTTCTTTGCAATTATGTCAATTACTTTCTGCTTTTCTTCTGGATTGCAGTTTTTCAGAAGATGAACGAGAATCAATGTCCTTTTTCCTTCTAAAATATCTCCGCCTCTTTCCTTTCCCTGCTTTGTTGAATCAACAGTTAGATTCATCACATCATCCCATATCTGGAATGCAGTCCCAAAAGGAATTGAGATTTCCTCAAGCGCCTTCAATTGCTCGTCTGTTGCTCCGGCGACAATTGCACCAAGATGCAAAGGCCCCATCACCGTATAATTAACTGTTTTCTTGAATATCATTTCCATATAATCTTCTTCTGACACATCAACCTTGTTATCGTAGACCCAGCTTATCTCATGGAACTGTCCCTCTCCTGTTATTATGAGGAAATCATAGAATTTTTGGAAAAGCCTATCATAGGTTTCTTTGTCAAGAATCTTGTCGTTGTCCTTTATCATTTTCCACATTATCATGTGCAGAACGTCGCCGGCATTGATTGCCAGTTCCTCTCCTACCATATGGTGCAGGCACGGCTTTCCACGCCTTTCATCTGAGTGGTCTTGAATATCATCGTGAATTAGAATCCAGTCTTCCGAGGCCTGCATTGCTGCAGCAGCCTGAATTGCTTTTTCTTTGTCACCCCCGAACAATTCGCATGCAAGCAAAACTAATCCCGGCCTGAAATATTTTCCTTTTCTGTCAACGTACTCTCTTACAATGTCATAATGGCGTTTTGGATTTTTGTTTGGCAGGTAATCATCTATTCTCTGATGCACAGGCCCTGTAATACCTTTAAGATAGCCTAAAAAATCTTGTCCTGATTCGGTCATTATAACCCTCCCTAACTATTAGGAATACCTGTCATTATAAAGCTTTGCCACTTATTGCAGTAGTATTCCGACGTTTGTCTTATTTTTCCCGCAAATGCGCGAAGTCTATGACGTTTTCAAGACATTCTTTCGCTTTTGTGTCCGGAAGCGTTCGCAGTTTTTTCTTTCCTATTTCCACGTATCTTTTCATTTCTGTTTCTGCAAATCTGACTGCCTTTACCCTGTCCATCAGGTCAAACACCTCTTCTATGTCCCCGGCAGATATTTTCTCAGCAGGCTTGTTCAGGATTTCCAAAAATGCATCCTTGTCCTTGTTTAGTTTTGATAGTGCATAGACCGTGTACAATGCCCGCGTTCCGTTTCTGATGCTGTGTGCGCCCTGGTTGAGCGAAATCAAATCTTCCCTGATTTGATAGGTTCTTCCGAGTGCGTATGCGTATGCCTCTATTGCGCTTAGCTGGTCCTCATTTGCATTTCCCAGAAGTGCCCCTGTCTTCAACGGCCCGACAAACATATCTCCGGTTTTGACGTCAACCATTTCGTAATAATCCGGAACAGTTGGATTGTCCTTTTTCTCCAATTCCATTTCCCTGAACTTTCCTTCTGCCAGATTCTTGCAGGTTGTGTTGAAGTAGCTGAAGGTTGTCAGCACTTTGCTTGGCACTGAATGTATTTTCGCCAGGTCATGCAAAGAGTCGTGAGAAAGAGAGAACAGCATGTCTCCTGCAAGCAAAGCGACATCTTTTCCGTACTTCATGTGCAGTGAAGGTTGGTCCCTTCTGATTTCGTTCTCAGATATTATGTCATCGTGCACTACTGTGAAGTTATGCAAAAATTCGTACGCTGCTGCTGCTGGAAGTGTCTGCTCTATGTTACCTTTGACCGCCTCTGTTCCAAGTATCGTCAAAGCAGGCCTTATGCGCTTACCTCCCGGGAAAAGCACATAGTTCAACGCGTCGTAGAGAGCCGAGTTTTTCTTGAATTTGTCTACTTTTGCTTGTATCAAATCGTCGGCCCATCTTGCTCTTGAAACAAGAAGTTCGCAACTTTTCAAGTCCGCATCTGATACGACCATATCCCCACCTCTATTTTACAAAGCAGTAAATTATTATAAAGAGTAACGTTGTTCTATAATCGTGGATTTATGGGCGAAAGTGCATTGGAAAAGAAACTATTGTTGAAGAAAGAAAGCGCGTGGACCAAATTTAGCGAACAGGAAAGGAAAATGGCTTTCACAATGGGTGATAATTACAAAGTCTTTTTGGATGCTGTCAAAACAGAAAGGGAAGCAGTAAAAGAGATAATAAAGCGGGCAAAAGCAAAAGGATTTGAGGATATTGCGAAATCAAAGGAGCTTTCGTATGGAGACAAGGTTTATTTTGTGTTCAAGGAAAAGGCAGTGGCGCTGATTGTTATAGGAAAGGAAGGTCTTGAGACCGGACTGAACGTAACCGGTGCGCACATCGACTCTCCAAGACTTGACCTGAAGCCAACGCCATTGTATGAAGATTCAAGTTTGGCTTTATTCAAAACCCGCCCTTATGGCGGAGTAAAATACTATCAGTGGGCGAATGTTCCTCTGGCCTTGCATGGGGTTATTGTAAAGAAAGACGGAACAAAAATTGATTTTGTTATAGGAGAAAATGAAAAAGATCCGGTCTTTGTAATCGGTGACTTGCTTCCTCACTTATCCAGAAAACAGGACGCAGAAAGAAAGGCGAAAGATACTCTAAAGGGAGAAGAGTTGAATGTTATTGTTGGCGGGATTCCAATTGACGACAAAGATGCAAAACAGAAGGTAAAGCTTGCTGTGATGAATATTCTTAACACGAGCCACGGCCTTATTGAAGAGGACCTGGCAAGCGCGGAGATAGAAGTTGTCCCCGCAACAAAGGCAAAGGATGTAGGATTTGACAGGAGCATGATTGGCAGCTATGGTCAAGATGACAGGTCATGCGCGTTCTCACAGCTTAATGCGATAATGGGTGTGCAGAAACCAAAAAGGACATGCCTTGCGCTTTTCGTTGACAAGGAAGAGATAGGCAGCACAGGAAACACCGGCGCGCAGTCATTCATTTTGGAGAACATAGTAAGAGAGATTATTTCAAGAAGTAAAAACAAGGATTACAGCGCGGTAAAAATCGCACTGCAAAATTCAAAAGCTCTTTCAGCAGATGTTACTGCAGGGGTAAATCCAACCTTTAAGGATGCACACGATGAGAAGAATGCAATTTACATAGGCCACGGAATTGCAATTGACCCGCTAGTCAAAACAGGCGCAAGTGCAGAGTATCTTGGCGAAATAAGAAAGCTATGGAATGACAAGAAAGTCCCATGGCAGATTGGTGAACTTGGCAAGATAGATTTGGGTGGTGGAGGAACTGTTGCGATGTTCTTCTCAAAATACGGCCTTGATATAATTGATGCAGGCATTCCTTTGATCAGCATGCATTCACCTTTTGAGATTTCAAGCAAGGCGGATATTTTCTCTGCATACAAGGCGTATCTTGTATTCTTATCTTCTTAGATGCTTATGGATTCATCTGAAAAAAAAGGCCTGATTGTTATCAATACAGTGGAAAGAGAGGCAATGTTCACAATACTCATAGGTATTGCGATGATTGTTATGATTGCAATTGCCATTCTTCTGATTATGTCCTACTCTCTTACGCCCCAGCTTGAGGCAAGAAGACTGACTGTTATTTCGAGAAATAGTATTCCCTGTGTTTATGACACGCAGTGCCCTGACTGGCAGGAATGCAGAAATAATCTATGCGCCCCAAAAAAAGGGAATTGCATTGATGAAAGCGATTGCGAAGTCTGGCAGAGCTGCGACACTGAGGACCATACATGTTATAAGAAATTAGGAAGATGTGAGGCAGATAATGAGTGCATGTCCGGAGAATACTGCGACATAAACACCCATTATTGCGTCTTCAATCCGGAATTAATAGGATAATTACCTTCTTTTTGCCGGTGCTCGTCCCATTGCTGCTTTTTGTTGTCTTGCTTGTTTTATGTTAAGTGTTTGTCTTTTTGCGCCCCTTTGTGATGTGACCTTGCTTCTGATGCTTGGGTTCTGCGGTATGTTGGCTTTTGCTCTTCTCATTACTGCGGGCGATTTTTTTGCTCCATATGGCATTTGAGATACCTCCTTTTGTATGAATGAAATAAAGTAGTTTTAGGAGATATAAATAGTTATGCGTTTTAATTCCAGATTTGCTCCGGCATTGTAAAAATAGGTTTCAATTTTTGAGTGGTGTCAGGAACTTCATCAACTTCTTCAAATCCAATATCAAAGTTTTCAATATAGATTAAAAGCAGTTCTAATAAGTCTTTGTTAACAGTTTTTATCCCTCTTTTGTCAAAAGCGTCATTTTTTGCATTCAAAGGACTTACAACCAGTTCATTGCGCTCTAACCCGGATTCACATTTGTCCGGTTTGAAATCGTTTTCATCGGTCCAACCAAATTCATCACTGCCCATGTATCTGTGGGTGGGATAAATGCTTAACATATATTCTTCAAATTCAGGACCGTAAGAAAATGCGAGCTGCAGGTAATCAAAAAACCAGTCGGGATTTTTAATCGGGTCAATATTGTCTGTTAAGTTTTCCATGAAACAGGTTTCCCAGCGTTTGTCAACATAGCAAAGGCCTTCTGCTATTTTTCCTTTGCCTTCATCAAAAAGGTCTTCTACTGTTGCTGCAAGTAAAAAAGCTTCAAAATAAGGTTCTTCGGATTCAAAATCGGTTACTGGCTTTTTCTCTTCTGCAAGTTCACTATGCTTCTTTTCTTTGACCAATGCATTGCCCCCAACAATTTGCCCTAATAATTAAAAGACGTGAATGTTTTTGAAGTATTCTGAAATAGATTCAATTTCTTTTGTGGGGAACATAAGCTCCTCGTCAATCTCAAGGTCGTCAATTTCTTCTAATTGTCTCATGCTTTCGTCAAACTTTTTTATTTCTTTGAGTGCTTTTGCATCCCATGCGTCAAAAGTTGAAACACAGTTGAGGTCATAAGGATCTAAATACGGGTTAAGTGCAATATTATCATAGTTTTCAATAGAACAAACAGGAAGTATTTCTTGAATATTAACACCGGAATCTGATGCCCAGGCATCATTGTCTTCCTCTAAAATTTCAGGGGATGACACAAACGGTTTGAAAATATCAGTATAAGTAGGATAACCTAATTCAGCCGCAAAATCGCGTCTCCAGTTATCATGAGAAAGTTCAATTTTCTTAAGTTCAATCATTAACTGACTTTCACTTAGTTCTTCACCCATTTTGATACTCCCTATTATTCCGATATTGGTTACTTATAAGTAGTAACAAAGAATATATAAAGATAGAGGTTAGACATCTGTCTAACTTTTTAGGCTACGTGGCGTCTTGGCCCTTTTACAGGTAATTTTTTGCCAGTGGCCCTTAGCCTTTCTGCAGACCTTCGTCTTTCAGCCTCGGCCTTTCTTCTTTCGGACTCTGCTTTTTGTCTTTCTCTTTCTGCCCTTTGCCTGTTTACTTCAGCCTGCTGCCTTGTTTTTTCAGCTCTGGATGCTATCTCTTGCGCTTCTTTTACTTTTTTTACTTCTATATCCATTGCTTCTTTATAAGATAGGCCTCTCCATTCCATTTCTCTAGTAGCATTATCTGACATTTTACGATATTGTTCTTCTGAAACGCCTAGTTTTTCAGCAGTAGTCTGAGGCCTTTGAAAGCCAGGTTGTGGCTGACCAGTTGGCACTTGCGTTCTTCGTGTTGTTTTTTTACTTCGTCTGAAAAAATCTAATAATCCCATTTTACCACTCTTTTAAAGTAACATTATTCTTCTATTATAATTATAGGCCAAACATCTATAAATATCTTTGTATTAACCCATTTTGCTCCTTATGCCTGAATACAGCAAAACAATACCTGCTATGAGTACTAAATACACACCTATTCCAGGGCTAATGCTCCATGTCAGACCAAAAGCCGTGCCATAGAACTTCGCGGCTATTGAATTGACGTTTGTCAGTACAATATAACCTATATACAGTGCGATTCCGCCGGCAGCTATTGACGCCCAGTCAGCAGCGCCGTATTCTCTTAATACAATCAAACTAATGCAAATCAGACCAATTGCAAAAAGAAGAAAACCGTCATCCCAGCTAACTCCGGGAAGGAATATTGTCTTTCCCACAGGGCCTTGCACCATAACCCACGGGCTTACAGTCGCAATTACAAGCAAGAGCGCTGCAAGTATCAGAATATCCGTGTGTTCCATATCCAAATAAACTATAAAAACCTTTAAATGCAGAATGCAACTAAACACGTATACGGGGTCGGTTCTGTTTTTCAGATATACCAAATACCTAACTCCCACAGGTTTTGGCCGACTCTGACTCAGGCATCCAAACTCCCTCTGACAACTAGTCTTTGCTTGAGTTTAGGGTCCTTCGGGACCCATTTATAATCCAATCATTTCTCCAATGCGTTTTTGGAACTTGTCAACTACTTTGTCTGCCTCATTTTCACATCCAAGTTTCAAAAGAAGGAAATACATTTTTTGGGCTTTGTCAGCATTTGCATCAATATCATTTTCAATAGTGGTAAATTGCTTCAGCATTAAATCCGGCAGATAATTGGTTTCTGACTTTCTGTTTGTCTGTTCTCGCAGCTGCACTTCATGATATGATAAAATAAGTTCGGAAATCAGGGTTTTGAATTCCTTAAATAGTTCAGCATCATTATTTAGGTCAAGATGCCATGTCATATCCACAGCAATGCTCGTTATCGGCTCTGGCTGTCTTGCAAGAATTCTTCCTTCGGTTACTCTGCTATTCACCATTCTCCCCTTATATATTAGTTTTAGTTGTATTTAAGATTAACTGACCGTAAAATAAAGATTATGGTTTTTGTGATATTTTTTGGGCCTGATAGACCAGAGGATGGACAAGGAATGCGGTTGAGGCCATAAGAATCACAATAATCCAGTCAGTCATTCCTAAGGCAACTGTGCTGAATGCCACTTGCAATGGCGGGAAGTAAATTACAAACAAGTGCATGAAGAACGAAATTGCAACAGCAACCAGAAGCATCCTGTTTGCTGTGAAATCACTTAGCTTTGGCCAGATGTTTTTCTGTTCATCAATTCTACAGCTGAAAACCCTGAATAATTCGAACATTATTGCTGTGGTCAAGACCATTGTCCTTGCCCTTTCAAGTCCGTTTCCTAACATTAGCTCAGTGTTGAAAATAAGCAAGGCTGCAATTGTTGCAAGAGCCGAAGTTACAATTATTATCGGGCCCATATTGTGAAGTATAGTCTCTTTTTTCGGGCGGGGTTTTTTATGCATTATATCTGCGTTAGCAGGGTCGTTTCCTAATGCCAGCGCAGGCAAACCGTCTGTCGCCAGGTTAATCCAAAGTATCTGAACAGGCAGAAAAGGCAGAGGCCATCCTGCTATTGTTGCAATGCCTATTACTGCAATCTCGTCGAAATTTGCAGACAGGAGGAATCTTACGAACTTTCTGATGTTGTCATATATCGCACGTCCTTCTTTCACTGCCAGAACAATTGTTGAGAAATTGTCATCCCTGAGAATAATGTCTGCGGATTCCTTTGACACATCTGTGCCTTTTATTCCCATTGCCACTCCAATATCTGCAATCTTAAGCGCGGGCGCGTCATTAACCCCGTCTCCGGTCATTGCGACAGAGTGACCTTTTCTCTGCAGCGCTTCAACAATTCTCACTTTGTGGTCAGGGTTCACCCTTGCGAAAACAGAAGTTGCCTCAACTATTTTCTCCAGTTCATAATCAGAAATATTATTCAGTTCTTTTCCCGTTATTATTTTGTCTTTGTTCTGGAACAGCCCAAGCTCTTTTGCAACTGCCTTTGCAGTGAGCTCATGGTCGCCGGTTATCATTTTTACCTGTATTCCTGCTGAACGGCAGAGGGCAATTGCCTGCTTCACTTCTGGCCGTGGCGGGTCAATCATTCCTGCAAGGCCACCGAATATTAGCTTATTTTCCATTTTTGCGTCAAATTCCTTTGGTTTGTCAAGAACATCCTTGTACGCAAAACCAAGAACACGCAAACCGTTCGCAGCCATCTTTTTGTTTTGTTCTATTATTTCTTTTTTCTTGACCGCAGTCAGTTTTATTACTGTGCCATTGACCATTACTTTATCACACTTGTCAAGAATTATTTCTGGAGCTCCTTTTGAGTACATTGCAAATTTTCTTCCTTTCTGGTGCAGGGTGCTCATCATTTTTCTTTCAGAAGAAAAAGGTATTTCATTTATTTCTGGAAATTTCTCTTCCAGTTCATACTTCTTAAATCCTGCTTTTGCAGCCATTGAAATCAGTGCTGCTTCTGTAGGGTCTCCGATAATTGCCCAGGTCCCGTTTTCGTTCTGCAGATGCGCATTGTTGCAAAGAGTTGCGCACAGCATAAGTTCTTTTGGAGGTTTATGCATGAATTCACCTTTTGGCGCCCAGCCAACTCCAGTAATTTTTATTGTTCTGCTGTTGTCATAGATTTCCCTTACAGTCAT
>JAFGOX010000036.1 GCA_016926295.1 Candidatus Iainarchaeum sp. | reverse complement strand
ATTCTCGGTCAAGTAATTTTCCACAATATGGGCAATCTAAATAGTCGGGGTCTACATCGCCAACAGTAAATTCCTCTTCGCAATGAGGGCAGGCAAGTTCCTCTGCCATTAACAAACGCTGTTCAAACTCTTCTTCACTTTCGTGTTCTTCTGGAATTTCTGGCTCATCTAATGTGTCTTCCAAAACATTCTCGTCTGCTTCAATAAATTCAGCGTCTATTCCGACAAAATCCAGATTCATCTTTCTTATCATTAAGTCTCTTTCAAATTTTAATTCTTTCAAATGTTTTTCCAAATCTTCTATGTGCACTAACATTTCCACTTCATCTTTGTCTAAAGTTTCTGCATCTTCGCCTGCTTCGTTCTGCGAGCCTATTCTGTTTAACTTTCTTTCTAAGTGATTTCTCTCCAAGATAAGAAACTTTAATTCGCTTTCAACTTCCTCTTCCTGGTCAATCAAATCTTCAAGAGTTAATATTGGCTCAGGAGTTTCTGCTTCTATGTCTTCAACCAACTCCATTACAAAGTCGGGCATTCCCATGTATGCGCCACTTGGAATATCAAACGGAGAACCAGTAAGAATGTCTAAGGGGTCAAGTTTGCTTGTATCGATTTCTTCTTCGTCTTCCAAATCATCATCCCACATATCTAACATGCTATCTTCTTCAATTTCTTTTTCTTCTAACTGTATTAATTTTTCCTCTTCTACTCTTCTAAAAACATTTTTATAAAAGTTTTGTATTTCATCTTCACTTCTTGATAATCCGGGAAGGGTATCTTGTGAAATTAATACGTCTTCTTTTACGGGTTTCTCGGCAAAGTCGCGGGCACTAAATGAAAAGCCATGTATTGCATTTGGGGGTTCATTTTCAAAAGGATCTCCAACCTTAAAACCAAGTGTTTTCTTCCCTGTTTCAATAGCGGCATCTGTTGCCAGTTGAAACGTTCGTACTGAATCCGCAAGTAATTTACTCTCTGCCATATATACACTACCCCTCTTCTTCCCTCTTTTTACGACACAAGTCGTGATTTCTACATATAATATAAGAAAAACAAGCTATAAAAAGCTTTCTAAAGGCTTAAATTTCAATAGAACTGATGATTATCGCTGGTTTTGACGGCTGGGCCTGTGAAACTTTCGGATTTTCAACATCTTCTGCATGAGCAATCTGTATGGGTACTTTGAACTCATTTACGAGCAAAGGAAGAGCATTATTAAGCGAATTGTGCTCTATTTCCGAATTAAGGACTACTTGAGGTAGTTTTGCTGGTTTTTTGACAAACATAGGCACAAGTTTCTGGATTTCCTGTGTGTGCAGCTTAAGCTCCTTATCTGCTGTGAATTCTTTAAGTATGTCCCCGACGTTTCTTGTCTCCTTGAACTTCTCATTAAGCATTCTGAAAAATTTGAACTTCCATTCCGGAGCAATCACTAACTGTATTCCTTCTGCCTTTCCTTTGTTGAACTCAAGGACTTTCATTATGTCTGCCTTCACGTCCTTAACAAAGTCTACTGCGGCTTCCGCTGAAACATCAATTTTTGACTCATCAAATTTCGGCCAGTTTTCTGTTGACACAAAAGGTTTATTCCCAAGTATCTCCCAAAGCTCCTCTGCAATATGGGGTGCAAAAGGCGTCATCATCCTTACCCATGACTCCAAAGCAGGTTTCAGTATTTTCTCGTTGCTTCCGCCATTCTGCTTGTAAGTCACAAAGTCCTTATACATATTGAAAAATATTGCTTCCACCCCAAGTCTCAAATCATAATTGTCCATTGCCGCTGTCGCTGATTTTATGTTTGCGTTCATCCTTGAAACAAGCCACGAATCTGCTTCCTTGTTTTCATTCTTGTCCATTTTCAAATTCTCGAAGAAAGACACGATTCTCATCACCAGCTTTCTGTAATTCATCACTGCCTCATCATCCCAGACAATGTCAATAAAGGGGCTAGCAATATGAGCGTAATACAATCTCAATCCATCAATAGTGTACTTTTCTGCAAGTCCGGGAATCGGCTGCGCTCCACCCTTTGACTTTGAAATTTTCCCTGTCTCCTGAACCACCCATCCGTTTGAGAATATTCCTTTCGGCCATCCCTGCGGATTCAGTATTGCGACATGATTCATTATAAATGGCGGGAAATGGACGGTCTTGTGCTCTTTTCCGCCAAGATTGATGTCTACAGGATACCAGTACAATATATCTTTCCTTATTTCTTCAAGTAGCTTTTTATCAACTTTAGAATCTGCTGCTTTTCCTTGCCCCAAGAAAACATAATCAAAGAAACTTTCTGTCAGGTTTTCCGGCTTTAGTTTTCCCTCATTCACATATTTTGAAATCAGATAGTAAATAGGATACAACGTTGAGTCTGAAATAGGTTCAATGACCCAGCTCTCGTCCAGGGGAAATTTTGTTCCTAGCCAGTTCCCTTTTCTGACGCACGGCCTATCCTGGAACCACTCAAGAACGCTTGAAATATTAAGCTTGTAATCCTGCGGCATTATGTTCATTTCCCTTGCCCACGCTTGCGAAGCCGTAGTTAGACCATCCCCGGAGTATTTGATGAACCACTGGTCATCAATCTTCTTTATCACAACCCTCCCACCACATCTGCAAATTACCTCTTCCGACAGGTCGTACATTATGTCTGCTTTTCCCGTGCTTAATAATTCATCTTTCATCTGGTCCTTTGCGATTGAAACAAGCATTCCTGAATATTTACCGCAGTTTTTGTTCAGCTTTCCTGTGTGAAACCCTGCTTTATAGATTATCTGTGTAGCTTCTTCCAGTTTTTCAACTTCTTTCTGGCTTTTGATTCCCATTTTTTCTACAATTGTTTTTCCGGCTGCGTCTCCCCATTCCTTTGTCTCAATAATCGGGATTATTTCAATTTTCTTAACCTTATCATAATCAAGTCCAAACTTCTCTGCATATTCTTTATTATTCTTCAAATCCATTAGTGCAATATAGTCGTATGGCGCGTCTGACGGAACGCAAGTAACCAAACCAGTTCCAACATTAGGGTCTGCAAACTCGGCCGGTAAAATAATTATCTCTCTTTCCACTCCTGGTGCAATACAATACTTTCCAAGCAATTCTGTTCCCGGAAGCTCTTTTAGGACTTCAACTTTCTTTCCCTGGTATGACAATTTTTCTGCACAGGGCTTGCTCATTATCCAAGCTTCATCATCGACTTTTGCTCTGACATAAGTAACAGTAGGGTTGACCCACATGTTTGTCTGGCCATAAACTGTTTCAGGTCTTAATGTTGCCGCAACTAGATAATCATCATTGTATTTGAATTTCAGTAATGTGTATTCATTCTGCTGCGCGGTTCCACCCTGCTTCAAATCAGTTTCGCTTGCATCAATAGCAACCGGGCCGCAGTTGACGCATGCCGGACCAAAATGCACGCCTTGCCTCAATAAAGCTTTCTCATTTAGTTTAAGAAACTGCCATTTAATGAACTGACTGTAATCCGGCCATATTGTAACCGTAAATCTATTCCAGTCACAGATAAATCCAAATTTCTTCCAGTATTCATTTACATAAACGTCTCCGAAGAATTTTACAACTTCTTTCGGGTCTTTCAATTTTTTTATCTGCTTGTCAGAGCATCCATTCGCCTTCAATGAAGCAATATAATCTTTATCCCCTCTCTCAACTTTTTTTGCTGCAGCCACTGCCGGCAAACCTGAGGCATGAACCCCCACAGGGAACAAAACATTAAATCCTCTCATTCTTTTATACCTGGCAATCTCATCAGTATAACTAAAACCCCTCATATGGCCTATGTGTAAATAGCCGGATGGTCCGGGATATGCGAATATTATGAAAAACTTAGGTTTTGATTCGTCACGTTCCGCTTTACCCAACTCTGCTTTTTCCCATTTCTTCTGCCATTTCTGCTCTATTT
>JAFGOX010000002.1 GCA_016926295.1 Candidatus Iainarchaeum sp. | reverse complement strand
GTACAATTTACTTTGAAATTCTGGGTAGCGGAGACCTGCCCGAAGGTGGTACAACCGTGCCGGATGGCGGAACGGGAACCAGCGGATTTTCAGGTAGCGGCACCAGTGGAGGCGCAGGCGGCGTAGTGCCACCAATAGTATCTGGAGCGGTAACAATAACCTTAACTGGCGGAGGAACTGGCGGAGCAGCAGGTTATTCTCCTGGAACACCTGAATGGTCAAGTTTCCATGGAAATGAAACAAATAGCGGAAGGTCTAACACAAGTTACACTAATGTAAGCGATGTGAATGAAAGGTGGGCTTTTACTGCAATATCAGGACCTATATTGTCCTCGCCAGTAATAGCAAGCAATGTCTTTGTTTCGGATGGAAGCACAAAAACTCTTATTTTCATCGGAGCAGACGATGGAAATCTTTATGCATTAAATGCAGATACTTTAGCCGGCTCTCCGGTTGTATGGTCTACACCTACAGGTGGGGCAATAAGGTCAACCCCCGCTTACCTGCCGGGAATTGATGTCAAAGACACAAGCACATCTGGAACATTAGTTTCTGGAAACCAGAGTTACGGATTTGTAGAAAGTGGAATGGCCGGAGCATTGGGAACTACCATAAAAGATGTTGTGGTTGTCGGTTCAAGCGACGGTTCAGTATATGGTATTGATGCCAGTAACGGTTCAGTAATATGGCGGCAATTAATATTGGGTGCAATGCCTCTAGTAGCATCATCAACACCATTCACAATAATATTAGGTGACGGAACGGCCCATAATCTTGTTTTCACAGGAAGTGACACAGGAAGAGCAACTGCAATTGACGTAAGCAATGGCGCCATATGGTGGGCAAGAACATTGAAACAGCTTGGCGGCAATGCAGGAAATAAAGCCACGCCCGCAGTATCATTCATGCCGTGGATATGGAAGGCAATGCCGGGAAGCGGAGATGTTGCTGGCGGATTAAACTTTGACGCCGATGCAGTAATCGGCGGGGGTCCTGCAGGAAGTATAGGCGGCAATGGAACAGCCACTATGGAAGAAGAAATGTTTGACATTGACGGAGACGGAATTCCCGACCCCGCGCAAAAGTGGACAAATGTGGATACTGCGTTCTATGCTGACTCTGCAGGATATGTTACTGCAATAGATACATGGACCGGCGACATTCTATGGAGAAACACACCAAGTGGAATAGGCGGAGGAACAAACTTCGTTGCATCACCGGTTCTTATGAATATTGCCATTAGTTACGTGCATCCAAATCTTGGCAACGTCACAACAAGCAAAGTCATTGTAGTTGCAGACACAAGTTCTGGAAACGTTTATGTAGTTGATGCGCACAATGGATACACAATTGGTTCACTTGCAACAGTACAAGGAATAAGCGCAACACCGGCAGTAAGCGGAACAAACATATTCATAGCAACAGATGACGGAAAAATGTACAAAACAAATGTTGCCACAGCCGCAAGCGGATTGACATCAACTCCGGCCGCAATGGGTGAAAGTCAAACAAAAGTTAGTTCTCCAACCCTTGTAAATGGGGGAAATGATATTTTAGTTGCAACTTGTTACAGTAAGGCAATGTTAGCACTGGGCGAAACACACGATGGTGAACTATGGAAATACAACATTGCAGGAAATAGCTGGACAAAAATATACAATGAACTGGGCGCAAACGGAAGCTGCAGCACCTATGACTGGATTTCATCAATCGCGGCAACAGACGACATATTGTTTGTTGGAACAACCGGCGGAAGCCCGGGTGAGGTAATTGGATTGGGCGAGGGAATATCATTACCTGATTTAGTTACAAGCATCACTGGAGTTTCAAGCACAACAGTTATATCCGGAAATTCTTTTGATGTAAACTGTACTACAACAAACAATGGCCCGGGAGATGCAGCAACCTCAACAACAAGTGTATATTTAGGTGGCGGGACGCCAAGTGATGAAAACCCAACGGGTGCACTATCTGCAGGCAGTACAACAAACGGAACTGCAAACAACTTCACAATTGACACAACAGGATTAGCCATAGGAAACTACAACCTGCGATGTGAAGCTGACCTTGATGATGATGTTGTAGAAGGGAATGAAGTGAACAACATAGCAACACACGGAACCCAAATAACAATCAATCCTGCAGTGAATCCGCCAACAGTTGCAATAACAACTCCTTTAGCGGCAGCAATAGTAAGCGGAACAATTGCAATAACCGGAACTGCAACACCAAACCTAATTACAAGCTCGGCAATATCCTCAGTTGAAGTTAAGATTGGAGACGGAAGCTGGGCAGCAGCAGTAGGAACAAATAATTGGAGTTATAGTTGGAACACAACAACTTCTGCAAACGGTGCAGTTACAATCAACGCAAGGGCAACAGATGCCGCAGCAAGCATAGGTTCAGCAACACCAGTAAGCGTAACAGTCAGTAATGGAACTGCTGGAAAACCTGATTTGGCAATCACGGCTAGTGACATATCTGTAACACCAAGCGGGCCTTACAGCGTTGGGCAAAGCGTTACAATAAGTGCAACTGTGAATAACCTTGGATTGGGCTCAGTTTCATTGGGAACATCCCCGACAGTGCACTTCTACCAGGGAAATCCTGCAAGCGGAGGAACTTTAATCGGAACAAAAACCCTGGGCGCATTGGCTGCTTTAGGAATTGCAGGTTCAAGCCAGACTGTTTCAGTGCAATGGACAATCCCTGCAGCAGGAAGCTTTGACATATATGTGATTGTGGACAAAGACAATTTAATTGACGAAACCGTTAATTAGGGGGATACAAAATGAAAAAAATAATTGCAATTTGTATCCTGACACTTTTAATTTTAGTGCCACTGATAATTGCAGATGAAGCAAACAATCAGGCAA
Organism: Candidatus Iainarchaeum sp.; assembly: GCA_016926295.1. Taxonomy (GTDB): domain Archaea; phylum Iainarchaeota; class Iainarchaeia; order JAFGOX01; family JAFGOX01; genus JAFGOX01. The sequence goes on along the minus strand of JAFGOX010000002.1, from coordinate 31,158 downwards.
ATATTACAATTACTTCTTCAAACAATTTGGCAAAAGTGACAATAACTGCAGACAGCAATGGAACGGGCGGCTTGCCACCAGGAGTACCAAATCAGCCACAACCGGGAATTTCTGGAAAGCCTGTTGCAAAAATAAACTGCCCAAATGAAATGATAATGATCGATGAGCCTTTCACATTCCATGGCGCTTATTCTGCAGTCTTCACACCAGACAACTACACAATGGACTGGGATTTCGGAGACGGGACAACTGTAAACAATACTGGCAACAAAACAATACTTGCATTGCAGCACACTTACACTGAAAAAGGAAACTATACAATCAAAATGACATTAACCGACGCGACCATGGCAACAGATAAGGCAGAATGCATTGTCACGGTTTACGAACCTGTAGAAGGCGGATTTGCTGAAATGCCTTTATGGTTACCAATAGTGTTGGTAGTTGCATTAGTAATAGCAATGCATGCAAGAAAAGAAGACTAAACTAGCGACTCAACTTTTCATCTATTATTCTTTCTACTTGGTCAACTGTTACAAACTTCAAAGGGTCGATAGTTTCAACAATATATTTCAATTTTCTGATATCATCATCTGACAATCCGGCAGACACGCCCTGCGAGGATATTGCTTCAAGCTGCGCCCTCATATCGTCAAGCTGCGCCCTGAGCTCCTGCATAACCTGATTTATCTGTTCCATCATTTCCGGAGAAATGCCGTCTCCGCCGCCCGCCTCGTGTACTTTTTTCTCTATTTCCTTCATTTTGTTGTTCAAAGAAATGATGTTTTTGTTTAGAATCTGCTCGTTTCTCCCTATGTGCGTGAGTTTCTGTTCAATCACAGACAAAGAAGCAGAAATAGTGCTAACTTGGCTTGCTAAATTAGTTAGATAATCAGCTCCACCGGATGGTCGGGGTCTTGGCATGCTCTATAAATACAAAATGAGTATAAAAAGATTTACTTCCACACGTTATCTGTCTAACTATGTAGCTTATAAAGATTGTTAATAAATATTAAATAAACCTTGGGGGTAAATTTATGAATCTAAAAATGGGCTTAAACAAAAATATTGATTTAAACACTAATAAACAAGCAAATACAAGAATGGCCAATAATTTAAAACTAATCCCAGTAGGAATACCACTTGAAGACTATGCCACAGCAAAAAAAAGAAATGGCCAATATGTGCCTTAATTCTTTACTATGATAATACGCAAAGAAAACATAGGTAATGTTACTTGCATAAAAGGCGAATGGTTCCTTGCAGATGGAAAAAATATAAAGATAAACACAAATAATACTAATTCAAGGAAATTACTTGGCGCACCTTTAGAATTAATTATTTATCCGTCTCTACTGTGCGATCAAAATTGTGATTTTTGCTACATACAAAATAAAACAAAAGGTGCAATGAGCAAAGAAACAGTTCAAAATATAAAAAACTATATTCTAGAAAAGAAAATCTTTGCAATAACTATTCTAGGCGGGGAACCACTTTTGCCGGTTGCATCAAAAATAAGTCAAGAATTTTCACAATTTGCTTATGAAAACGAGGTAATATGCAATCTTACTACTAACGGGGCTAATTTACAAGAACACATTAACTGGATTAAAAAATATGATGTAAAGTTAACTGTTTCCATAGAGGGAACAAAAGATATCCACAATAAAATAACTCATTCAACAAGTTATGATAATGTATTAAATAATCTAAAAGCTCTAGACAAGAAGCTTCCCTTTTCAGTATCAACTATCATAAACCGCAAAAATATAAATAACTTATACAAATTAAGGTGTGAATTATTAAAATTTCATAATTTAGAAACTTGGCTATTGTTATATGCTGCACTTTGTGGAAATCTAAAACGAAATCGAGACATTATAATAACCCTAGACGAATTTTTTAAAACGGTGGATGAACTAAAAGGTAATGTGCCAATTACCGTGAATGCCCCCTTTTATTTTAAACATAATAATTCAAAACTACCGGCCTCAAATTTTGATAAATTATTTGTAGGATGTAGCGCAGGAAAAACAAAGGCCGAAATATTACCAAATGGAGATATATATCCTTGTTGTTTCATGTTTGATTTTCCAACATTTAAAATGGGAAACATAAATAAAAAAGGGAATTGGTGGGAAAAAATTCAAAAAGAATTTAACGTAAGACCTAAAAAGTGTATTAACAACTGTAAATATGCAAAAATATGCACGGGGTGCATAGGATATACTATAAATGCGGGAGTCGAAGAGGATGATAGATGCCCATATTGCCAAAATTGATGATTTAATACTATACGATCCAGATCTAATTAAATATTGTAACCTCATGTTAGGCGCCTCAAAAACAATACATGCAGATTTAACTAAATTCCGCGATAAACTAGATAAAAATCCAATTATGGCGGTTGATGGAAAAAAAAGAATGATAAAAGAAATGATTCCAAAATTAACGGAAGAATTTAAAAATGCAAAAACTGAGAAAGAAATAAAATTAATTCATGCAAAACTTCACATTTGGCCTAGTTTTTGGTATTCATTATGTACAGCTATGTTGGGTGCGGGGTGGTTTCAAAGTTACATAGAACAAAAAATAAGAAACCTAACAGGGAAAAATACGGATATTATAGACGTACTGCAAAAACTATCAGAAATAAGTAGGGAAAAAACAGCAGTATATCAAATGTATGAAATAATTGCAAAAATAAAACCAAAATTAAAATTGAGTGACATAGAAAACTTTAATGATTTAATAAATAAAAATAAAAATTATGAAAAAGAATTAATGTTAACACTATGCGAATTAACTAAAATTTATGATATCGAAGAGAATCCAAAGGACATTTTATTAAAAATTTTACTAAGTGATTTTAGTGTAAAACAACAAAATGAAGAAAAAGAAGAAATTAATCCAGAGTTAGTAAAACTATATTCTTGGGTTGTAAAATCACAAAAAGAATTTGTACAGATAAATGAAAAAGAGACTTACCCGTTATTAATGGGGGTCATGGCAAAAAGCGGTTTAAAACGAGTAGCAGACGTAGCGGAATTTATCAAAAGTGAGGGATTATGATGATTATATTGAAAGGGCAAAAAGCATCAAAGGGTTACGCAAAAGGAAAAGTAAAAAAAATAGATGAAGGGGCAGGCCTCAATACTGTATTCGAAAAGGGGTGGATATTAGTTACGCCAGCTACCTATCCAGAAATGCTTCATATTATATTAAAAGCCAGTGCAATAGTAACCTCAGAAGGCGGAATTCTTTCTCATGCAGCAATTGTGTCAAGGGAGTTTGGCATTCCCTGTATAGTAAATGTAAAAGATGCGATGGAAAAAATTAAGGATGGGGCCACTATAGAGGTAGATGCTGAAGTTGGAGAAGTAAGGGTATTAGATGAAAATAATTAAATATACTAAAGAGTATTATAAACAATTCAACAAGCTTGCAAAAGCCTGTTTTGATGAATCTTGTTATCGCAGAGTAGGGTATAATCAAATATACAACGACATAAAGGGCCCAGAAAGTGAAGTATGTTTCTTAGGAGTTAATGGAAATGGAGAAATAATAGGATTCATAGAAATAGGAATAGAAGAAAAATTATATGGAAAGAATTATGGTATAGTAGGAATGGGTATATTACCCGAATATAGACGAAAAGGCCTTGGAAAAAAACTAATTAAAAAAGCAGAAGCGTGGGCAAAGGATAAGAAAATAGAAAAATTATATCTTATATTTCCAGTTTCATGTAATGACCTTAGGGACTTATTTTTTAATCAGGATTATTTGCCAGATTTTTTAAGATTCGACATTAGCATAGATGGAAAATATATTCCAAAGAAAACCACAAAAGAAATCAAAGAATTAAGAAAAGATAAGAAAATAGATTGGTTTGTTCCATGGTACGTCTGTGTAAAGAAACTTACTTAAGAAGGAACTTGTTAATATCCTTGTCAGTTATCTTTGCTCTTGCTTTCTGGTGCTCAGACAAGAAAGCATTCAATTTCTCAATAAGATACTGCTTGCATTCTCCGCAAAGAACTTTTCCGCCTTTGCAGTTTTTGTATCTTTCTTCTAAAAGCTTGTCATCTTCTTCCATCAGCATCTTCAAATATTCAAAAACAACGCAACCTTCCGGATTTCCACCTTTCTTTCTCTGTTCTTCAACTGTGTTCTGACCGCCAGTAAGAGCATATTTGTTAATTTTGTTTTTGACTTCTTTCGGGGTGTCATTTAGTTTTATTGTCGAGCCCTCAATTGAAGAACTCATTTTTCCCTCAAGACCGGAAAGGGGGGGAATGAACTTCGAGTGTATTGCCGCAGTCTTTGGATAACCTTTTCCTATTTTATGGGAAACATCCCTTGCAATTCTCCAATAAGGGTCCTGGTCAATTGCTGAAGGAATCAAACACTGCTTCTCTTCAAACGTAATCGGCACACACTGAACCGCAGGATAAAAAATGCTTGCGATATTCGTTGCATTCTCAAAACCGAAAACCGCCTTTGTTGTTGAGAAGTTAATGTACTTTGACCATTCAAGCGCTTTCGGATATGTCTGTGTGTAAACCGAATCCTGCATTATGAATGTATTTTTCGGACTAAAGCCCAATGCCAAAATATTTGCAATGTCTTCTCTTGCCATTTTTCTTGTGTCTTCCAGAGAAAGATTCTGCTTAAATGCAAATTTCTCGTCATCAGTAATCTGAATATACAAATTGACTTTGAACTTTTCCTGCAGCCACTTTGTAAAAATAAACGGCATCAAATGACCGATGTGCATATCACCGGACGGTCCGCGACCAGTGTAAAGGAAAAACCCCTTTCCGGATTTGTGCGCTTTCAGAACTGCATCTAAATCTCTTTGAGAGTAAAATAATTTTCTCCTGAGGTATATGTGCAAATCTCCGGTAATCGCCTCTATTTCCTTAAGCTGCTTATCTGTAATATAATCTGTGCCAAACTCCTTGACCAGCTTATCATAGTCAACATGCCCGGATACATCCCACGGGGTTACTTCAAATTCAGCCATGCAAAATAAAGAAACTCAATAATTATATAAACATGCTGGGCAATATCTACCTAGGGAAAGATATGAAAGTAGAAGGCGTATTATTGGATATCCAAGAAAAGGAAGAAAAGGGCAAATCAGCCTTGGAATTGTATATAAAGGGCAAAGAAAGCTATATTTTGAAAGAAACGAACTTCAAACCCCGATTTTACGTAATCACTTCACATAATGCTAGTTCTCTGAAGGAAAAAATCCTGAAATTGGACTTCACCTATAAAAATGAGCCTTTTGCCCCCCCTAAAATAGACATTGAAAAGAGAAAGTTCCATGGAAAAGACCGCGAAGTGCTGAAAATAATGACTGAAAACGGGAGGCACATAAACGCCATAAGGGACCTAATTAAGGAATGGGACGAGGTAGAAGAAACCACTGGATTTGAGATATCCACAGAGCAGTACTATATTATTGAAAATCAGCTAAAACCCATGGGCTGGGTCGAAGCAGAAGTCGACGACAAGTTTGTTATAAAATCAATCAAAGAGAAAAAGCACGAGATTGACAATTTGATTATCGGCGCGTTTGATTTGGAAGTATACGCAAAGGGGGAAATGCCAAATGCAGAGAATGAGAAGAATCCGATAATAATGATTTCCTATGTCAACAGCAAAGGAACAGAAAAATTATTCACATGGAGCGAAAAACTAAAGACAAAGGGGTTCATTGTAAAAGTTAAAGATGAGAAAGAAATGATTGAGGAATTCGTAAAACAGGTCAACAAAGACGATGTTGATATAATAATGACCTACAACGGAGACATGTTCGACTTCCCCTATCTTAAAAAAAGGGCAAAATATTTGAAAGTAAAATTGCCATTAGGAAAGGACGGCTCGGAATTATTTTTGAGAACTGGGGGAATGACTTCAAAGGGAAAAATAACCGGAAGGGTTCACGTTGATGTTTATCAGGTTATACAGTTCCTATCAAGGAGCGGGGCAGTCAGCCTGCCAGAATACAAATTAGAACGGGTTTATGAGGCGCTTCTTGGAAAATCTAAAATAGAATTTGTCGGTCACAAGATTTGGAAAGAATGGGAGAAAAATCCGGAAAAGCTTGCAAAGTACTGCCTTCAGGATTCAATCGCATGCTACGAATTGGGAAGGGAATATGAAACCCTGGGTTACGAGCTTAGCAGATTAACAGGGACCTTGCTTTATACAACAACAAGAGTCAGCACAGGAACGCTGGTTGAGCATTACATTGTAAAAGAGGCATTCAACAAAGGTGAAATCCCGCCGCGAAGGCCAAAAGAGAGAGATGTGAGAAAAAGAATGTTCGACCCTTACGAGGGCGCATACGTAATGGAACCAAAACCCGGAATACACGAGAATCTGGCTGAATACGATTTTAGATCGCTATACCCAACAATCATGATTGCGCACAACATTGCACCAGAAACTCTGAATGTTGAAAACTGCAAAGACTTTGACATCTCCCCAAAGGGATTTAAGTTCTGTAAGGACAAGCAAGGATTTATCCCCCAACTAGTTGAAGAAGTTTTAAGAAAAAGAATAAAGACAAAAGAGAAAATGAAGGGAATGAAAAAAACTGACAAGAATTACCAATCATTGTATGGTTATCAATGGGGCTTGAAAATAGTTGCAAACTCATTAATGGCAACTGAACCCATAATCCTTAAAAAAAATAATAAAATAGAAATAAAAACGATTGGAGCCTTTGTTGATGAAAATATAAAAAACCCAAAAAAAGTAGGGACAACAGAAATCCAAAAAGTAGAGGATTACGAAACATTGAGCTTTGATGAAAAAGAAACTGCATTTTTACCAATAAAATCAGTAATACGGCATAACGCACCAAAAAAATTATACAAAGTAACGCTCAAATCAGGCAGGGATATTACACTAACAGAAGACCACGGGATATTTACATTCAATAAAAAAGGGTTCAGAACAATAAAAACAAAAAACCTAAAAGAAGGAACGCCCGTTGTTATTCCAAAAGGAATTCCTAAAATTAAACCAAAGTATGAAAAATACATAAACTTCTTAGAAATCCTTTCAACTTTACCAAAAAAAGAAATCGAAGGGCTCTATATAAGGGTAAGCAATAAACATTTCACAAAAAGAACCGAAACAAGAAGCCGAATAAAAATATTAAACTACCTCAAAAACACGGGTCCTGATTGCATCATCAATATAAGTAATAACCTTAAGAAAGACCGGCACAACATTGCCAAACATTTAAACCAGCTAGAAAAATCAGGATATATTAAGGCATTAAAAAAACCAAAGAAAGTGCCAAGCCAATCACAATATTTCATTATTACCAAAGCCGGAATTAATCGCCTAGAAGTTGAAACTGTTTTTTCCGAATTATTTTGGTATAGAAACTTCGCTTATTTTGCTAAATTAACGGATTTACTGAAAATTATTCCTTATTTACAATATGATGAAATTAAAAACTGGCAAATCAGCACAATGGGTGGAGCAGGGGCCAGCATACCCGCTGCAATTAAGGCAGTAAAAAGCTTCTATAAATTTCTTGGGTATTATACCGCCGAAGGTTACTCAGACAAAAGAAAAAATCCAACCGGAACCAGTTTTAGAATTCAAATAGCCCAAGACGATGTAAATATAAAAATAAGAAAAAACATAGCTAAATGTATAAAAGAAAGCTTTGGGAAAACCCCAAGAACAGACAAAAAAGGATGTTATCTCCAACAAAAATCTATATTTTTAATAATTAAGGCGTTAGGTTGTGGAAATAATGCAAGGGAAAAACGAATTCCCCCATGTGTTTTCAATGCAAGAAAGGAATGCCAAATAGAATTCCTACATGGCTATTATCTTGGCGATGGAAATCAAACCACGCCATGGCCAAGAATGACAAGCATTTCAAAAAAACTAATAAACGACCTTTCTTTCCTAATACTATTACTAGGATATAATGATTTATGTATAAAGAAAGATTCAGGGGTGTACCGGCTAGAGGTAAGGGATGGGCTTCCTTTCATGAAAAGAAATCGTACTCGCGAATACACTTATGTAAACACAATACCGAAAGAATATATTTTGCCATTGCTTACGGAATTGAAAAAAGTTAAAACATTAAAAAGCGATCACCGCAAAACCATTCCACTCAATAAAGCACGCACAATAATAAAAGAATACGAATTAAAAAAAGGAAAAAATGATTATACCAGACTAATTAGTGAACTACTTAATGGAAATATCGGACTTGACAAAGTGAAAAAAATTGAAATAATTAAGAATCATAAGGAAAAATATGTCTATGATTTATCCGTAAATGAAACAGAAAGATTTTTTGCAGGAACTGGTTTTACTGGCGTACATAACTCTTTCTACGGATATTTAGGCTACCCCCGCTCAAGATGGTATTCACGACCCTGCGCAGAATCAATAACTGCATGGGCAAGAGAATATATAAAAAAGACAATAAAGGATGCAGAGGATTTCGGTTTTACGCCCATTTATTCTGACACAGATAGCGTTTATGTGAAAATACCAAAAGGGTGGGGCGAAGACAAGATTTACGAATTCCTGGAAAAGGTTAACAAAAAGCTACCTGACAAAATGGAGCTTGAATTTGAAAATAGCCACAAGCGCGGGATATTCATCTCCACAAGAGACAAAGAAAAAGGTGCAAAGAAAAAATATGCGCTGATTGACAAGAACAATCACATCAAAATCAAAGGATTTGAACTGGTAAGGAGGGACTGGTCGGCGATTGCAAGGGACACGCAAATGAAAGTTCTGACTTACATACTGAAAGACGGCGATGAGAAAAAAGCAATTTCCTATGTTAAGGAAGTTATAGAAAAGCTGAAGAAAAAGGAAGTTTCAAACGGCGAATTGACAATTCACACAAAAATAACAAGGCCTTTGGAGAATTACAGCGTCCTTGGCCCGCATACATCAGCCGCAATCAAGGCAAACGAGCGCGGAGACAAATACGGGCTCGGAAGCATGATAGATTACATAATCACATCACGGGGAAAATCAATCTCTGAGAAAGCAGATGTTGCCGCCTATGTAAAAGAAGGGGATTATGATATTGACTACTATATCAACAATCAGGTGGTTCCGGCAGCGATGAGGATACTGTATGCATTAGGTTATAAAGAAGAGGACTTATTACAAAAAGGAAAACAGAAAACAATTGATTCATGGTTTAAGTGAGACTATGGAAGGCGAAAAAGAATATATAAAAGCGGGAAAAATTCTGCGGGAAGTTTTAGAGCTCGCAAGGAAAAAAGCAAAGCCGGGAATGAAGCATCTGGAACTGGCGCAATACGTAGAATCAAAAGTAAAGGAGCTTGGCGGAGAATGGGCCTTCCCTTGTAACATATCGGCAAATGAAGTTGCTGCGCATGACACGCCGGCCTTCAATGACGAAAGAACCATTCCCGAAAACTCAGTAGTTAAAATTGACATGGGCGTGCATATCAACGGCTACATAGCAGATGCGGCATTCACAGTTGATTTCTCAGGAGAAAACGGAAAACTAATTGAAGCAACAGAAATGGCGTTGCAGAACGCAATCAGCATATTAAAGCCAGGGATTGACTTAAGTCTGATTGGAAAGGAAATTGAAACTACAATCAAAAGCTACGGAATGAAGCCCATACATAATCTCGGGGGGCACAACCTTGGAAAATACAAAGTGCATGCTGGGCTGAACATACCAAACATACATTCAAAAGAAGGGCAAAAACTCCCTGAAGAAGGTGGAATCGCAATCGAACCCTTCGCAACAAACGGCGATGCCGGATATGTAATTGATACCAATGAAGCGCAAATAATGGAACTTGTAAAACCAGTATCAACCAGATTGCAGGCAGGAAGAGTCTTTCTGGAACGCGCAGAAAAATTCAAAGGGCTGCCATTTGCAGAAAGGTGGGTTGTTGAAGGAATTCGGGGAATACAATTGAACACAGCTTTAAGGGAGCTCATACAAAAAGAAGCATTAAAACTATATCCCTCTTTAAAAGAACGGAGCAACGGGCTAATATCACAAACAGAAAAAAGCATGATATTAATTGACGGAGATGTGAAGGTGATAGTATAGTTGATGAAACAATTATAACACCAAAAGGGGTTATACATACAGAAATTGAAAAAACTGCAGCGGTTCCGGAAAAGAGGGGAAAAAGCCCCCTGTCAAAAGAAAAAGATGAAATAATAAACTACAGGCATGCGGCAATCGCTTTTGGACTTGTTTTTGCATTGACCTTGATTTGGACCCCCTTTGTTCCAAATATCAGTCTAACGGCAGACAACTTGTTTAATCTTGTGGGCGAAGGAAGCATACTTGAACAGGTGCTTAACCCAAGCATTATAATTTTCATTATACTCGCGCCATTGTCTTATTCGGCAGTAAGCGCGCTTGCAATGAACAAAGTAGAGAACGGATGGATATTCTCAACACTTGGAATGATATTAGGTGTTTTAATTGGCGGACTTGTATTTCAATGGGATTTTGTTTATCTTGTAACAGGATTGGTTGCTGCAGCAATAACCCCTCTTGTTTTCCAGGAGGCAAGTGTAAAATTTGCAGAATTAATGAGTATGAATGCGCTTAGGGCGTCCTGGATTGGCGCGTCAAAAGGAATTACAATCGCCTGCGCGGGAATGTTCCTGATTTTGTTCATAACAATACTCCCTATTCAAACACAGTATTTTGATACGGCAATGCAAAAAACCATAACAAATATACTTCCAACAGCGCAGGGGGTGGCAGGGGCCCAACAAGGCCTTATGGGCTTATGCGAGCAATACAAAACGCAATTAATAGGTGAACTATCAAAACCAGTAGCACGCGAAACAGTTGTTCAGGCGCTTGAGGGGCAGGATTTCTATGAAAGCGCAGATGATACTCAAAAAGAGCAAATAATCGCACAGCAAATTGCTGCAACTGACGCGCAAAAAAATGCAATAATACTTCAGCTCAAAAATGCCGGTGGAGAATCACTTCCGGAACAAACTATTTCAGAGGAAGAGCAGTACAATCAGGTGTATGGCGCAATAATTAATTCTTCGCCTTTAATAAGCGAGCTAAAAAATTATTTTGCATTATTGCTGTCAATAACAATCGTAGGAACGGTAATGATGATAGCAAAGATAACAATAGCGCCATTATCAGGGGTGTATGGTTCTGTCTTTAAAAGGCTGTTTGAAATTTTGTTTAAATAAGAGAGATTCAAAATGAGAATGAGATATACAAGTGCGATAACAAGTCTTGATGATTTGAAAATAATAATGAGGGAAGTGGGCCGCTTGCTTATTTACACAAGCATAAGCCTTTCTCTTCCTTTACTCATCAGTCTCATTTTAGCCGAGGGGCCGGCAAGTTATGTTTCGTATTTATTCAGCATGCTAATAGGTTTCCTTTTAGGCGGAACATTCACTCTTTTGGGGAGAACAAAAACACAAACCCGCGTAATGCACGCAATGGTGAGCGCAGCAGTTATCTGGCCTTTGTTTGTTGGTGTCGCCGCAATACCCTTCATGAGCGCAGGGCACATAACCTACATAAATGCTTATTTCGAAACAATGTCAGCAGTCACAACAACCGGGCTCAGCATTTTATCTCCGATAATAGAAACAATACCCTTAAGCCTCGTCTTCTGGAGAACTTTCATATCTTGGGTTGGCGGTATCGGGATAATTGTCCTTGCATTAACTGGAGTTTTGAAATCCTACACCCATTCAGTTAAACTGGCAGAGGCAGAAGGGAGGGAAGAAAGGTTAAGACCAAATATTATGAATACCCTAAAAGAAATTTGGTTTATTTACGTTGGCTTTACAATTTTCGGAATTTTATTATTAACAGCAACAGGAATGCCGGCATGGCACGCAATCAATTACGGAATGAATGCAATCTCAACAACAGGAAATGTCTCCAATGCAAACGGATTGGTGGCATTCAACTCTGTATGGACCCATATGGCCCTTGCCCTGATAATGATTTTGGGTGCGATGAGTTTTGCAGTACATGACAAGTTCTTCAGAAAAAGGGAGTTCTGGGCCTACTGGAACAGTATTGAATTCAGGCTGCTTTTGTTTATAATAATTGTTGCAACTTTGCTGATGTCAATCCAGATTGGATTCAACAATGCGCTATTCCATGCGATAAGCGGGGTGACTGATGGCGGATTTAGCAATGCATCGGGGGAAATGGTGGCGCAATGGCCGGATTTCACAAAACTAATCTTGATACTGCTGATGTCAATTGGGGGTTCAGTAGGTTCAACTGCCGGCGGAATCAAGCTAATTAGGTGCTGGGTAATTCTGAAATCGCTCTATTGGAAACTAAAAGAAAGCATTTTGCCGATGGAGGCATATTTCCAGAAAAAAATCGCAGGAGTCATAGTTTCTGACGAAAACATATCCATGATTGTTTTCTTTGCCCTGCTTTATCTTTTATTCCTGTTAATAGGAACGCTGGTTCTGACACTTTACGGATACCCTATGATTAATTCCTTATTTGAAGTTGCATCAGCACAGGGTAATGCAGGAATCTCATGCGGAATAACACAATACGAAATGGCATTTGGTCCGAAAATCATGCTTATAATAAACATGTGGGTGGGCAGGCTGGAAATAATTCCAATCTTATCAATAGTGGGCTTTGCCTTGTTCTTCAGGCAGGGCTACGGGCGAAAAGCTTAATTACTATTAGTGCCTATTGAAAGGGATAAATATGTACATAATCGTAGTCGGCGCAGGAACACTTGGATTTTATTTGGTAAAAACCTTGCTTAATGAAGGCCATGACGCAGTGGCCATTGACTTGTCCGGAGACAAATGCAAGGAAATCGCAAACAAAACCGGTGTTTTGGCAATAAGAGGAGATGCAACAGAACCTGAAGTCCTGGAAAAGGCTGGCGTTGTAGAGGCGGATGCGCTTGTTGCAGTAACAGGAAATGATGAAACTAATATTATCATTGCCCTGGTCGCAAAAAGCCTTGGGCTAAAGAAATCAATTGTCAGGCTCGGAAGAACCCATTATGAAGAAGATGTCCTCGCAAAAATGGGAATTGACATGGTTTTCTATCCTGAAGCCACAGCCGCAGAATTCATTGAGGAAATAATAACCAAACCATCAGTTGCAGACCTTGCTTTCCTGTCAAGGGGAAACGCAGAGATATTGGAAATAGAGGTTAAAGCCAACAGCCCTTGGAGAAACAAGAAAATAAGTGAGATTAAAATGATTGAAGGCACAGGAATAATCGCAATTTCATACGATAAAGAACTTGTAATCCCAAAGCCAGACACAAAGATAAAAATAGGCGACAAGGTGCTTGTAATATCCAGAAAAGAACTGGTTGACAAGGTTCTGAAGAACGCAAAAGTAAAAAGATAGTTGACCACCTGTTTTTTAAACAATTCTTCCCAGGTATTATATTATGATGGAAACTATGGAAAGGGATTCAGTTCATCACTGATTGCTATCTTCCTAGTGTACTCTGTCGTTCGATTTTTAAACAAAACTATATTAAATTAAGTGCTAATTATCCCTGTACAGATTGTGGCGAGGGTGGTGTAGCTTGGTCTAGCATTTATGGTTGTGGCCCGTAAGACCCGGGTTCAAATCCCGGCCCCCGCCCTTTTTTAAAACTTAAGGGGATTGTTGAAATATGAGCGAAAAAATTCTCCCACCGCGCGGTACAAGAGACTATGCACCAGAAGAAATGATTCTGAAGAACCGGATGTTTGACATAATCAGGAAAGTATATGAATCATTTGGCTTTGTCCCTTTGGAAACCCCTGCATTTGAGTCATGGGAGCTTTTAGGCGCAAAAGGAAGCGGGGGAGAAGAAATCAAGAACGAGATTTACTATTTCAAAGACAAAAGTGGTAGGGAATTGGGCTTAAGATTTGATTTGACCGCGCCACTATCGCGCTTTGTGGCCAACAACCCGAATCTTGTGAAACCATTCAAAAGATACCAAATTGGCAGAGCCTGGAGGTATGACAGACCTCAAGCCGGGAGATTCAGGGAATTCTATCAGGCAGATGTTGATATTGTAGGCAGTTCAGAACCAGAAGCAGAGGCAGAAGTTCTGGCAGCGGGAATAACGGCACTTCAAGAACTGAAAATAGGCGAGTTCTATATTAAAGTGAATGACAGGAGAATCTTGGACGCACTTGCAGTTAAACAGGGCTTACCAGAAGAAAGAATAATTGAAATTTTCAGATCAGTAGATAAATTGGAAAAAATAGGCGAAGAAGGGGTAATGCAGGAACTAAAGGAAAAAGGGTTTGATTTGAAAAAAGCCAAGAAATTTTTGAATGAAACAAACATAAGTGGAACAAATGATAAAATCCTTGCAAAGCTGAAAAAAGAGCTTCCGAAAAATGATGCGGTTACAAAACTAGAAAAACTGATTTTCCTTCTCGAAAAATACAAAGTAGCAGACAAAGTAAAACTTGACATCAAGATAGCGAGGGGTTTGGATTATTACACGGGGCCCGTATTCGAAACAATTGCCGTGGGAAACGAGGACCTCGGTTCAATTGCAAGCGGAGGAAGATTTGATAAGTTGATTGGATTATACGGCGGAACAGACACGCCTGCAACTGGCTTCTCCCTTGGTGCTGACAGAATATTTGAAATTTACAAGAGGCAGGGAAAGGTTCCTAAAAGGGCAAACAGTACAGAATTAATCATTGTGAATGTGACTGAGGAAACGCTTGATTACGCAATAGAAGTTTCCCAGAAATTAAGAAGGCAGGGAATAAACGCAGAAACAAACCTGCTCAAAAGAAATATGAAAAAGCAATTGGATTATGCTAATTCCAAAGGAATAAAATATGTTGCAATAGTCGGAGAAAATGAAAAAGCAAAAGGGACTGTAACATTGAAAAATATGGAAAAGAATGAGCAAAAGGAAGTAAAGGTCGATGACCTTACCTCGATTTTAACATAAGCATTGTTCCGATAACTGAAACCATTGTAAGGATTATTGCATTCATTACAAAGTTCGCCAACACCAGATTTTGTGTATTAAGGTTCAATTCAGGGGGTTTGAAATAAATTAGCAGTGCAAAAGCAAATATTAATGCAACAACTAAAGACAATGGAAACATCATAATATTTGATTTCATAATACCACAAGCTACTAACGCGCTTTCTTTTATTAAGCTTTCGTTATTTACTTGTAATACTTATTTTGCTTCCGTAGCTCAGGTGGTAGAGCGCATGCTTGGTAAGCATGAGGTCGCGGGTTCAACTCCCGCCGGGAGCTTTCGAATTCCTTAAATAAACAATCACTAATTCAATACAGGGGCAGAATTATGAAAAAGGAAAGACCGAGTTTAGATGAATATTTCATGAATGTCGCCAAAGTAGTGGCAACAAGGTCTACTTGTTTAAGGCATGATGTAGGCGCAGTCATTGTAAAGGACAAGCACATAATTGCAACAGGATATAATGGCGCACCTGCAAATTTACCACACTGTTTAGATATTGGATGCATTAGAAATGAAAGGGATATTCCGTCAGGAACACAAACCGAGATATGCCGTGCCGTTCACGCCGAACAAAATGCAATTATTCAAGCCGCGCTGCACGGAAATAGCCCAAAAGGCGCAACTTTGTATTGCACACACGCGCCCTGCATACTTTGTGCGAAAATGATTATAAACGCAAAGATGAAGCGTGTTGTGTTCGCCGAAGAATATCCAAACGATGAAGCAGTAAAGATGATGGAGCAAGCGGGAATTGAACTAGTTCACCTAAACAAATAAATACAACCTAAGGCTTATTCATCCAATGGTCAAGATAAAGAATCAAGTCTGTTTCATGTGCGGGAAAAAATACAAACCCGAGAAAGTCGTATTCCGATGCGAAAAATGTGGCGGGTCAATTGATATAAATTATGATTTCAAAGAAATCAAAAATCTGATTAACAAGCCAACTTTCACAAAAGCGCCTGTTTCTCACTGGAAATACTGGATGTTCTACCCGATTAAAAACCTCAAAAATATGATAACCCTTGGTGAGGGCGGAACCCCCTTAATAAATGACAAATTTCACAAGGGGCGGCTCCTGAAAAACGAAGGTTTGAATCCTACAGGGTCATTCAAGGACAGGGGCTCGGCAGTTGAGATAACAAAGGCAGTAGAGAATAAAGTGCATAATATTTACTGCCCGTCAACAGGAAACATGGGCGCAAGCATTGCCGCATATGGAACAAGGGCAGGGATACGCGTTACTGTTTACGTGCCTTCGGGTGCGCCACCAGTAAAAGTCCAGCAAATAAAATCATACGGTGCAAGAGTTGTGAATATGAGAGGAACTTACACTAATGCCTTAAACTCGGTTTATGAGCTGTCAGAGGATACTGGCGCATACATATCAGGAGATTACGGGTACAGGGGCGAAGGGGAAAAAAGCACAGGACTGGAGATAATAGACCAGCTTAACTGGCAAATTCCTGATTATATTGTAATACCGGTAGGCATGGGAAACCACTTCTGGGGCATCCACCAAGGCTTGAAAGAGGCAAAAATGGTAGGTTTAATAGATAAATTCCCAAAACTGGTTGCAATCCAGGCAAGCGGCTGCGATACAGTAGTTAGTTCCTGGAAAAATAATGATCCTTTGCCGAAAACAAGGAAAAACCCGGATACAATTGCGGGGGCCATAGCCTGCGGCAAGCCTAATTTCGGAGCTGAGGTGCTGTATGCACTTAAGCAGACAAAGGGCCTTGCCGAAACCGTGACTGACGGAGAAATACTGCAGGCCAGAAAAGAACTGGGAAAACAGGGTGTATGGGCAGAACCAGCTGGTGCTGTAGCCTATGCGGGGGCTGAAAAACTAGGCTTATCAGGCCAAGTAGTATGCATAATTACCGGCCACGGACTGAAAGACCCATTTGCAGGGGGGGCAATCCCTTCAGTTTATTAAGACTTTCATGCTTATATTAGTAACGACAACAAAACAGCCATAAGATTTTTATATAAGGAAAACAATTAACAATCTGATTTTGGGATTCTAATGAGCGCAAGACAAGAAAGTGAAGAAAGCCAAGACGCAAAATACAAAAAGCGGGTTTCTGCACTCGAAGAAGAACTTCTTTTAGTTAAAAACGCCTTGGCGCAGGCAAGAAAAGATAAGAATAAAGTAGGAATAGCCGTGCTTAGGGATTTGAAAAATAGGGTAGAAAGAAAAATAGAGAATGAAAAGAGATTCGAGGCCATTCTCTTAGAAAAAGCATACACTGGCAAAACATTAGAGTATAATGAGGATTTCGTTCCAACTGCAATCAGACGAAAATACGACTGGAGATTCACTAATTCAAAGAAAGACGTTGAAGACCGATTTAAGAGATACCTTGGCAAGGAAAATGGAGAAAACTTTGCTAGAAAATACAGTATAGACAGCATAGTATACAAGAATATGTACTTCCTGGAGCAGGAAAGGGAAAAAGAGAAGAAAAAGAGGGAAAAAGAGAAAAAGAAAGAAGAGAAGGAAGTATTAGCAAAAGAAAAAGAAAAAATTGTCGCAGCAAAAAAGGCAGAAACGGCTGCAAAAAAGAAAATTACCAAGAAAGTTGCCAAGAAAAAACCTGCAAAAGCTAAGAAAACAACTAAGAAAAAAACCACTTCTAAAAAGAAAAAGAAGTGATAGCATGAAAATAGTTGTTGCATTAGGTGGCAACGCGCTAATTAAATCCAATCAAAAGGGAACAGCTAAAGAGCAGGGAAAAAATCTTGAAATTGCCTGCAACTCTATTTCCAAACTTATCAAAAAAGGGCACAAGCTAATTATCACGCACGGCAATGGCCCGCAGGTTGGGGACATCTTACTGCAAAATGAATGCGCAAAGAAAAAAGTTCCTTCAATGCCGCTGGATGTTTGCGGGGCTGAAAGTCAGGGGCTAATCGGTTATCTTATTCAACAGGCAATAACAAAAAAAATAAAGCAAGAGCCAGTAACACTGATTACAAGGGTGAGAGTAGACGCAAAAGACAGAGCATTCAAGAATCCTACAAAGCCTGTAGGACCTTTTTACAAAAGCAAAAGAAAAGAATGGAAAATGGTTGAGCAAAAAGGTAAGGGCTGGAGGCGCGTCGTTCCATCGCCAGACCCAAAAGAAATAATTGAGGACAAAGTAATAACTCAGTTAATGAAGTCAAATGAAATTGTCATATGCGGCGGTGGCGGGGGAATCCCGGTAATAAAAAGGGGAAAGGAACTGGTTGGCGTCGAGGCCGTAATTGACAAAGACCTGACTGCCGAAAGAATTGCCGCACTTGTAAAAGCCGACATTCTGCTAATATTAACTGATATTAGCCAGGTGTGCATAAACTACAGGAAAAAGAGCCAGAAAGGACTCAGAAAGATAACTTTAAAAGAAGCAAAATATTATCTAAAGCAAGGCCAGTTCCCTGACGGAAGTATGGGACCTAAGATATTGTCTGCCATAAGGTTCCTTGAAAATGGAGGGAAAAAAGTAATGATAGCAAACCTGAAAGATGCGGAAATGGCAATGGAAGGAAAAGCAGGAACAACAATAGTGAAGGGATGAATATGAATGATAGATTAAGTGTCAGTCACATTGTATCACTTTATGATTTAAGCACAGAGGATTTTAACAAAATTTTTAAAAAAGCAGCAGCACTAAAAAAGGATTACGAATCAGGGAAGAAAACAAAAATACTGGAAAACAAAACCCTGGCGATGATATTTGAAAAACCAAGCACAAGAACACGAGTCTCATTCGAAGCGGCAATGACACAGCTCGGGGGTCATGCGCAGTATATTGACGCTACAACAACCCAGTCAGGAAGGGGCGAAACCATTGCAGACACGGCAAGGGTTCTGTCAAAATATGTTGATGGCATAATGGCAAGAGTCAATGACCACAGCACTATTTTGGATTTTGTGATAAATTCCGAAGTTCCGGTAATAAACGGATTGAGCGATTTCAACCATCCGGTTCAGGCACTTTCAGACATGTTTACAATATGGGAGAAAAAGAAAAAGTTCAAGGGCCTGAAACTCGCGTGGGTAGGAGATGCAACCAATGTCTGCCATTCCCTGATGTATGCCTGCGGAAAGCTTGATGTTGACATGTGGATAGCTGTGCCAAATCTTTATAGGCCGAACAAAGGCGTTATAATAGAGGCAGACAAATTAAGCCTTGCCGCAACCGAAATCACAACAGACCCAAAAGAAGCAGCCAGCGATGCAGATGTAGTTTATACAGACACGTGGGCAAGCATGGGATCAACACTCTCTCCTGCAAAGAAAAAAGCTCTGGAACCCTATCAAGTAAACAAAGAGCTGGTAAAACACGCAAAGAAAGATTATCTTTTCATGCACTGCCTTCCCGCACACAGGGGCGAGGAAGTAACTACAGATGTTATTGACGGCCCGAATTCAATAATATTCGACCAAGCTGAAAACCGGCTGCATGTACAGAAAGCCATATTAAGTCTTATGCTATAGGTTGATTGGATGGTAGTTAAATCTAAAAAAGCAGGTAGAAAAACATCAAGAAAACCGGCTAAGAAAGCAGTAAAAGCAAAGCCCAAGAAAAAAGTTACAAAGAAGACTGCAAAACCAAAAAGAAAAACACTGAAAAAACCAAAAAAGGCAGCGAAGAAGATAACAAAGAAAAAAATAAAATTACCAAAAAAATTTCCAATAGTTTCGCAGGCGGCAGTAATCAAAACAGAAAAGAGAAAAGAAGTAAAAAATGTTATCGCAGAGAAATACTATAGGCAGTACAAAAGCGCCCTGGAAGAAGTTTACAGTTATTTTGAACAGGAAATGGAAGCAAGGCAAAATGGGGACGCTAAAAGAATGGAACATATGAAAGAAGCAGGCTATCAGGCCCAAGAAAGGGCTGACGAAGCTTATGGAAAATTCTTGAAAGCAAAAATTCGTGATGATTAATGGACGGTTTTCAGAAAGCAGCAAAAGAAGTTGTTGATTCCATAAAAAATGGTTACACTATCGGCTTGGGAACAAGCGAAAAAATAGAAGAAATATTGAAACTTATAAGGCAAAGAATCCTAAGGGAAAAACTAAAAATAAAAGTTGTCCCGGCATCATTATGGGCCGCGTCAATAGCAACTCAGCACAATGTCCCGTTAACAAAACTGAATGACAAGGACCTTGACATGGTAGTTGAATTTGCAGAGGAAGTTGACCACAACCTTAATTACATCAAAAGAAACACCCACTCATTGATAAGGGACAAAATGCTGGCGCTCTGCGCAAAAAAAGTCTATGTAATTGCAGAAAAAAAAATGAATGAAAGCAAAAGGATTGTCCCATTTGAAGTAAGCGCATTTGGAGTGACCAACACTTTGAAAGCCCTGTCTGTTTTCGGGCCGGCGCACATAAGAATGGAAAGAGACAAACCATTTGTTACCGAGGGCGCGAATATGATAATTGATGTAGAGCTTGGAAAAGAATATGACTTGGATGATGTTGAATATACATGCAAGAAAATTCCGGGTGTTTTGGAATCCGGAGTCTTCATGAATCTTGCAGACAAGGTAATATGGGTTGGAGAAGAAGCGAAAACACAAGAGTTCAAAACTAAAGAAACAAAGGGAAATATCCCAATATTGAAAACTGTAGTTTGACCCTACTCCTTTTATATTATTTTGCTAAAATTTAATTACTTATTAAGCCGAGGTAGCTCAGCTGGTTAGAGCGCTAGACTCATAAGTGTTGACCTATGAGTTATGATGACGAAAGTCAGATGAAATTTATTATAGCGTCTCTGAGATATCTAGAGGTCGGGGGTTCAAGTCCCCCCCTCGGCATGTAAGGTAATAATATGAGCCGCATTAAAACACTTTACGTAACAAACAGGAAAGAATGGCGTAAGTGGTTGGAGAAAAATTTTGATAAAGAACGCGATATCTGGCTGATTTATCCAAAAAAATCGTCAGGTAAAAAACGAATTATATACAACGATGCAGTGGAAGAAGCCTTATGTTTTGGGTGGATTGATAGTACAGTTAAATCTTTTGACGAAGATCATAGCATCCAGCGTTTTTCTCCGCGAAATCCGAAAAGCAGTTATTCTCAACTAAACAAAGAAAGGATAAAATGGACTTTAGAGCAAAACATGATTCATCCTTCAATATTGGAAACGGCAAGGCAAATTGCCTCAGAAAAGTTTGTTTTTCCAAAGGATATTCTTGATGCCCTAAAAAAAGATAACACAGTATGGAAAAATTTCTCTGCTTTTTCTGATACATACAAGAGAATTCGTATCGCTTATATTGATAGTGCGCGAGAGCGTCCTGAGGAGTTCAGAAAACGGCTAAACAACTTTACCAACAAAACTAGAGAAAACAAAAAAATAGGATTTGGCGGCATAGAAAAATATTATTAGCTTAACAATATTGATATTTAGCGGGTTTGAATATCTTAAACAGCATTGCTTGTTACATGGGAATGCAAAGCCATTTATATTGGAATAATGCATAATAATAGCATGAAAATGAACTCCACACAGAAAATTTTAATACTTGTTTCGTTCACAGCTGTGGTGGCAATTGGCGTTCTTTTTGCAAGTGGTATCATACCACAAAATAGTAGCCAAGAGCAAAATGGCAGCCAAAACACCTATACTAATCCAAACAAAATTATAACCACCCTTGCCCCTAAGCTTGACGATGCAATTGTTGGAGTTCCTTACCATTATTCTTTTGACGAAGGAATGAATCCTTCGGGGGGCAGCCCGCCTTATACTTTTTATCTTGGTTCGGGCGTTGGATTCCCACCAATGGGCCTTGTTATGGACCCCCATGGCTTGCTAAGCGGCACACCTTCAGCAGAAGGAACAAAAAACTTTGAAGTATGCGTAAAGGATTTGGGAGGAAATCAGGATTGCAAAAGGGTTTCATTGAAGGTAAATCCTGCTTCTGACGCTTTGACATCAATCTATGAGGGTACCTACTCTGGCAAATTCAACTATGAATACAGAGATGGTTATTACACATCGGATTCACCTAATGAGCTAAAGTATACTCCATGGAAAGCAGAATCTTTTGACGTTGCCTTGACTTTTAAAACAATAAGAAAGGACTCGTCTAGTGACCAGGACCCGTATGTTTACCTTGATGTTACAAATGGGGTTTGCAGCGACACGAACTTTGGCACAGAGGAAGGTGTTGACCCAACCGGTAACTTTGGCAGTTCTGAAAGTGCATCCTTACCAGTTAATCCTGCACAACAGGATGCTAAATATTCTAGTTTAATATTAATGTTTCCAAATGGCGCCCAAATAGAAGTAAAAGAAGGCACTATTAAAGTAAGTCCCGACGGCAAGACATTATCAAATAATCCGGAAGTAGCAAATGCCAGCACATCTTGGAATGCAAAAACCCTAAAAGGCCCCTTATGGTTAGGTACACCCACAGCAGAAACCAGTGTGTGGATGACTCGCTACTATTCTTTTAAAAATTGGAAACTCACAAAAGTATCCTGAAATAGTATACACTAAATCCTCATTCAAAATGCAAACCTTAAAATAAGTATAATTGTAATAAAGTGTAAAGGAGACGTAACGCAGATGGATTGGATTGTTGCAATTGTTTTAGGCGTTCTACAGGGAATTGCAGAATGGCTGCCAATTAGTTCACAAGGACAGGTAATGGCTTTTTCCATGGCCTTGTTCAACACACCTGCAACAGAGGCATTGAAGTATGCAGTTTGGTTACATGTAGGAACTTTAATTGCAGCAACTATTTACTTTAGGAAAACAATAATTGAATTACTACAATTAAAAGACAAAAAATTATTAAAATGGTTAATTATTGCAACACTATCTACAGGGATTACGGCCGCACCACTTTATCTTTTTCTAAAGCATACTGTTTCAGTAGCACAAGCTAGTTTTGTTTTGCTATTAATTGGTATTTTATTAATTGTTACAGGAATCCTGCAGAAAAAAGTAAAGGAATCTGCGCACAAAAAAGAAACAAATTCACAAAATGCAATTATAACAGGATTGGCACAGGGGCTTTCGGTTCTTCCCGGAATCAGCAGGAGCGGAACAACAGTAGCAGCATTATTATTTCAGGGATTTTCAGCAGAAAAATCATTTGTTCTTTCATTTTTAAT
The DNA here is from genome assembly GCA_016926295.1 of Candidatus Iainarchaeum sp. Classification (GTDB taxonomy): domain Archaea; phylum Iainarchaeota; class Iainarchaeia; order JAFGOX01; family JAFGOX01; genus JAFGOX01. The sequence goes on along the minus strand of JAFGOX010000002.1, from coordinate 8,012 downwards.
GAGCATTCCGGCAGTCCTGGCCGCAGAAATAATTTTTGGTTTGGATGAGGGTTTTGCATTAGACCCTTTTGCATTCCTGGCAATGCTGATTGCATTAGTTGTCGGATATATAACCCTTGAGAAGCTAATAGAATTCGCAAAAAAGGCAAGCTTCTGGAAATTCTGCATTGGATTTGGAATATTTTTAATTTTAATTTTCCTAATGGGATTTTAAACATATTTATACAAAATAGTTTAGAGAGGTAGTCGCATATGTTAACAATAGGAGATATAGATAGAGAAACTAGAAAAGTAAGAAACTTTAAAGATGCATTTGAACAAGCAGTAACAACCTTAAAACTTGAGAACGAATTAGACAAAGAAACAGAAAGGGAACTAAGAATAGAGTTTCAAGAAAAATTAACAACATTTAGGAAAACAAGGAGTACTGTTCCCTTGAACCCAATAGAGTGTTCTATTAATGAACTACAAGAAAAAACCAAGGAAATTCAGGATTTTGTATCTGGTATAATTGACATCAATTCCTTGGAATAAATTACGTCAAATGTCTAACTGATAGGCTTTTTAAGGCCTTTCCTATCTTTTTATTATATTGTTACTACTACAAAGGGGAGATTATATGAGTATAGCTAGAACTGGACTGGAAGATGACGGACGTTACATGAACGGGCATTTCAATGCGGTCGGGGACTGCATTTCTGAACTGCAGAAAAATATAAAACAGTTAGAAGGTGTAAGACACAGCTTAAGCGATGAACAAATCCAAATAGTAGACAGACTTATTTTAGAGGACAAAGAACAGATAGGGACATTAAGAGATGCAATATTTGAAGACAGAAAAGTCAAAGACGTTACTCCTGAAGAAATAAGCCAACTGCTTAGAGACCAAAGAGATTTTAGAAGCACAAAAGAGCAAGAACTGAAGGATGCAGGAATTAACCTGGGTGAAGAAAGAGAAAGAAAAATAATAAACTCTGAAAAATGGACGTATTAAGGGATAAAAATGGTAGAAATAATAAACTATCTAGACCCTAACAGCGAAGTTGACTTTACGCAAATTGTCAGTATTGCAAATGAAAATGTTTCTGAAGTAAGGGAACTTTTCCACGATTTGGAATCAACAAGGATTCTTATTTGGGGAAAGGCAAAAGACTTGCCTAACATAAATCCCGAAATTGTAAGTGAAAAAATTAATGATATTGAACAATTGAAAAAACTTGTAAAAAATTATGAAATTAATATGCAACACAAATTTAGAGAAAAGAAACTCACAGAAAAAAGAATTGAAGATATAATCAAAAGCAAAGATGAATATATCAAAAAAATCATGGAAGAACTTGCTGAAAAAAGGATTTTACCCCTATTTGAAATTGCTGTTGAAGAAAATAAACAAAAAGAAATGATAATGAATAGCTACAAACAATTGAACCAAAACTAATTCTATAGGTAATAATAAATACCTTTAGCCCTAATTATTCTCACATTATCGGAGGGATACAATGGTAAGTGAGAAAAGGACCCACATTGCAAGCGAAATCAAACCAGAGTTAAATGCAAAAGAAGTGATAATTGCAGGATGGGCACATGAAATCAGACCGCTTGGAGGACTGAAATTCCTTGTTGTAAGAGATAGGAGCGGAACCGTGCAGATAACCGCGCCAAAGAAAAAGGTCTCTGAAGACGTATTCGCAAAAATAGATACGATAACTCCAGAAAGTGTGGTGAAGGTAAAAGGAATAGTGCAGGAAAGCGCACAGGCACCAAACGGAGTAGAAATAATCCCTCTTGATATAGATATACTCTCACTTGCTCATGCACCCCTGCCTTTTGATATGAGAAATCCGGAAACAGGACTGGACACAAGATTCGACAACCGCTTCCTGGATTTAAGAAAAGAAGAAATAAGGGCGATATTTAAAGTAAAGGCAGAAGTCGCAAAGGCCGCTGCGAAATACCTGGACGAACAGGGATTCATATCAGTGCAAACCCCAAAAATAACCAAAATAGGCGCAGAAAGCGGAGCAGAACTGTTCCATGTAAATTATTTTGATGAGGATGCATTCCTTGCACAGAGCCCGCAAATCTACAAGCAGATGATGCAGGGCGCAGGCTTTGAAAAGGTCTATGAAATTGCCCCAGTTTTCAGGGCAGAGAATAGCAATACAAACAGGCATGTTACGGAATTTACTGGAATAGACGGAGAAATAAGTTTCATAGAAAGCGATGAAGACGTATATGCCTTACTAGAAGATATGTTCAGAAGCATATTAGTGCATGTAAAAAACACCTGCAAGGATGAATTGAAACTGTTTAATGCAAAAATCGAAATACCAAAAAACAAATTCCCGAGAATTACAATAAGAGAAGCATACGAATTGCTAAATGAAAATGGGCACAAATGCGAAATAGGACAGGATTTGAACAGAGAAGAGGAAAAGATATTAGCAGAAATTGTAAAAGAAAAACACAAAACAGATTTCTTTTTCCTTACTGAGTTCCCCTGGGACAAAAGGCCGTTCTACACAATGAGAAAAGAAAGCGAACCGCAATGGACATTAAGCGGCGACCTTGAATGGAAAGGCGATGAAATGGTTACCGGCGGAATAAGGGAGCACAGGTATGATATATTAATGAAACAGGCAAAGGAAAAAAATGCATACCAGCCATCATTAGACCCCTATCTAAACATGTTCAAATACGGATTCCCGCCAGAAGGCGGATTTGGAGCTGGCTTAGACAGGATAGTAATGAAAATACTGGACCTTGAAAATATCAGGGAAGCAATATTATTCCCAAGAGACCCTGAACGCTTGCTTCCGTAAGGTCTTAGTTAATTATTTAAAGACCTTATTCTCTATTTTTACCATGGGTCCACGAAATCTCCTTATGATTGCATCAGTTTCAATCATAATGGTAGCAATTTTATTTCTTGCATTCATATCAATTCCAAGTACAAATGGCAATGAAGCGCAAAATGACACTTCAAGAATAATATCCATCTGCGGCGCATTAGACGGAAACTACGAATCATTAACAACCGACCTTGGAACAGTATATCTTTTCACATGTGGAAACACAAGCAAGGTAACTAATTCAAATTTCGGAATAATAACTGAGCAGAACTGGACTGCAACAATGGGAAGGCTGACAAATGCAAAACAGGCCTACATCGCATTCATTATAATGAAACATCCTGAACAATTGAAAGTTGTTATCCAAAACCCCAGTGTAGTTGAAGTAAGCAATAGCGCAAACCTGCCGGACAATCTTTACCGAACGGATATAACCGTTGCAGAGCAGGAAAGGGGCTGCCAGATTTACAAGGAACTGCAATTCGCAGAGCTTCCAACCTATGACGAATTCGGAAGCTATTACAATATAGAAAGGGTTTACAGAGACGGATTAAACTATTTCAGTGAAAAGGCAAAACTAGATTACGACGGAAAAATAGTTGCTTACGAGTACAATCCGATAATAAGCTGTCAGTAATCCTTAACTGCCACGCCTACTACTTTCGCTTTATTTCCGCAAGAAGCACAGGAATCTAATTTTTTCTCTGGTTTCGGGAATTGTGGTTCGCCAATTATTGTAACCGCAAATCCTTTCTCAATGTCTTCTGCACATTTCTCTAAACCGCACCATCCAAAGTAAACAGCATTCTTGTCCTTGATTCCCTGTTCAATTTCATGCATTGTTCTTGCATAAGTTATGTGTTTCTTCATGAAGTCGTTGGCGCCAACTCGCATATCCTTTGACATTTTCTCAAAAATCTTCGGAAGCTCTTTCTTTATACCGCTTATCTTGACTGACTTCTTCTCGCCAGTATCACGCCTTACAGTCATCACAGATTTTTTCTCTAAATCTTTCGGGCCAAGCTCTATCCTTACTGGAACGCCTTTCATTTCCCAGTAGTAGAATTTCTCTCCGGGGCGTTTATCAGAGTTGTCAACCTGCGCTCTTATTCCGTTATCCCAAAGCTCCTTCTGGATTTTATTTGCGGCTTTTGTAATATCATCTTTTGCACCCTCAAAAAGTATTGGAACAATTATCACTTGGATTGTCGCAATCTCAGGAAGGAAAATCAGACCTTTGTTATCTCCATGATAAGACATTGTGCAAGCAAGTAATCTTTCAGAAACTCCGTAACATGTCTGATATGCATAATGCCTTTCTCCATCTTCTCCTTCAAAACCAACATCATAAACTTTTGAGAATGACTGTGCAAGATTGTTCACACTGCCGGATTCCAAAAATCTCCCGTCAGGGAACCTGACAAAGTATTCATAGGCTTCTGCTGCACCGGGGAATAATTCCCATTTCGGGCTTTTCACTTCAATATAAGGAACGCCGAGGAAATGATGCAGTTCATTGTACAGCTCTCTGCCAACATCCATCTGCTTGCTTGCGTCTTCTGCTGTTGCGTGAGCGGTGTGGGCCTCATTAAACCATGCAATTTCCCTTGACCTAATCAATGGACGCGTTGCGCGGGTTTCATATCTGTAAACTGGAAGGGTTTGAAATATTCTCATAGGGAGGTCGCTGTAGCTCCTTATCCACAAACTGAACATAGGATACATGGCGGTTTCAGAAGTCGGCCTTACAACTAATGGCTCTTCCAGATTATTTAGCCCGGCCTTGTTGACCCAGTAGACTTCCTCTTCAAAACCTGCAAGGTGTTTTGCCTCTTTTCCGAAAACAGACTTTGGTATGAAAATTGGAAACCTTCCTTCAAGATGTCCTGTCCTCTCAAGACCGTCTTCCAGATAGCGCATTATCTTCTTCATCGCACTGTTACCATAGGGATGATAGGCAATGAAGCCTTTCACAGGGTACCTTACATCTGCTATATCTGCTCTTTTCAGGATTTCAGTGTACCATTCTGAGAAGTCCTTTTCCTTATCTATATTAAATAACTCTTGCGCCATATCCGTAATCACAGCCTAAAAGTTAATAAACTATTGGGGCAATCTTTATTGAGTGATAAAATGGATGATCAGATACAATTCGTAGGAAAATACAGAGAATGGATAGCAATTAAAAAAATGGAGATTACTCCTGAAAGCAAACCCACAGAGGTAGCCTTATTCTTAGCAAGCCTCTCAGAAACACTTGAGAGGAAAACAGAGGATTTTCTAAGGGGGGCTCTTGACTTTACTGAACTGGACAAGGAAATAGAAAAGCTGGTTCCAGGACCTCTTAAAAGCGAAGAGGAGTTCGCAGCAGTCCTAAAAGGCCTTAAATCACCAAAAATAAGCAAAATAATTAACGAATCAATAGGAAAATTAGGTCTCAATACTATTGTTAAAACCGAAAAAGCCATGGCTGATGCCCTAAAGGAATTTGGAAAGATATATACAACCAGAAAGGCCCTTGAAAGGGCAGGTTTGGCACTGGAATACGGAAAAGTCGCAAAATTAACCAGAAAAGTCTAAAATTCTGCAAATTGTCGATATATTTTTAAAACAAACGTTACTACCTTCTTCTAATACTAAAGATTGAATTCTATAGTGTATTCTATCTATCGTTTTGTTGGTGAGCCTCTTGAAAAAGAAGGAGTTTGAGGAACTAGTCCAAAAGCACCAGTGGGTGCCCAGCCATGAATCTATCTCTGAGGAAGAAAAGGCCGAATTACTGTCAAAACTAACCTGCAATTTAGAAAACCTTCCAAAAATAGACTCCAACGACCCTGTAATAAAGGCACAGAAACTAAAAGAAGGCACAGTAATAAAAATCACACGCGCAAACGGTAGCATATACTATAGGGTAGTCGCTTAAACCCTGGTGAATAAATGGATAGAAACGTCATCCTTAAAGCATATTTTAATTCTAGAGCGCTCGTCGAAGAGCAAATCCGATCATATAACTTATTCTTAGACACTATACAAAATATAATTGATGAAAACAAATATATCGACCCAAAAGTCAGCGACTTCACAATAAAGCTTGGAAAAATCGAAGTCGGCACCCCACACACAATCGAAGCAGATGGTTTGAAAAAACCCATACTTCCGTGGGAAGCAAGACTTAGGGGAAGAAGTTATTTGGCACCAATCCATCTTGAAATGACCCCTTTGCACAGAGGAATAGAAGGAAACACAGAGAAACTGTATGTAGGTCAGATTCCAGTTTTAGTAAAATCAAAATTATGCCACTTGGAAAACCTGACTCCTGAAGAACTAATTTCTGTTGGCGAAGACCCTGCAGACCCAGGAGGGTATTTCATTACAAACGGCACAGAGCGCTTCATTGGAAACCGTGAAGAAACCGCAACATCAAAATTACTTGTCAAGGAAATACTGAACGGATTCAAAGGGAGCTACCAGACACATACCGGTTCATTCAAGGCAAAAGTAAACATTACAAGAGAGAAAAGCGGCGCATTACGTGTTGGTTTCCCAAATGTAGTGAAAGCAAAACTAATCAATGTTTTAATGGCGTTGGGAATGGACAGCCATGACAAGATAAGGGTTGCATTCAAGAACAGCGATGAAGTTCAGAACGACTTACTGATTAATTTTGAAGAAAGCGAAGTAACAAATGAAGAAGAGGCATTGAAATATCTTGGACATTTCGTTGCCCCGAACCAGCCGATTGAATACAAACTTAGAAGGTCACAGGAAGTTCTAGACCAGTTCTTACTGCCAAACCTTGGAACAGACCCTGACGCAAGAATGGCAAAAGCAAAAGCACTAATCAGAATGGCAGAAAAAGTTATTGACTGCTCATACGGATTGAGGCCTATTGACGACCTAGACAACTACGCAAACAAGAGAATTATCACAACCGGACCAATGATGGAACAATTATTCAGACAGGCATTCAAACGATTTATTAACGATATCAGAAAAAATGCAGAAAGAACGGTTACAAGAAGAAGAAAGCTAAGGCTGAAAACATTAGTACAACCGGAAATGCTGACACAATCAATTATAGTAGCAATCAACACAGGCGTCTGGAACCCCCAGACAAAGGGCGTTACAAGGGCATTAACAAGAACAAATTTCGTTAGCCCTCTAATCGATTTCAAGAGAATCAACTCATCACTTAGCACAATGCGTGCATCAATGGAAGCAAGACAATTACACGGAACACATTGGGGCAAAGTGTGCTGCATTCAAACTCCGGACGATGAGAATGTCGGATTGACAAAGAACTTGTCAACACTTGGAATTATTACAATCGACGAATCAGAAGAATACGTAAAAGACGTATTAGAGAAAAATAAACTACTAAAGATATAGGTGTGTAAATGGTTTCACAAAATATTATCACAGTATATTTGAACGGTACTCCAATCGGAACAACCCAAAATGGAGAAAAGTTAGCAGAAGCTTTGCGAGAAAAAAGAAGACATGGTGAATTATCACCACATACATCTATAACATATTATGAAAATAGAGCAGAGATTTTCATTAACACTGACGGCGGAAGAATTGTCAGGCCTTTGATTATAATCGAAAATGGAAAACCAAAGTTATTAGAAGAACACGTTGAAAAATTAAAAAACAAAGAAATGAAATGGCAAGACCTGATAAAAGAGGGAATTATTGAGTACTTGGATGCAGAAGAAGAAAACAACTGTCTCATCGCAGTTGATGATGATGAGGTAACTTCAGAACACACGCACTTAGAACTTGACCCGATAGGGCTTGTTGGAAACGCAGCATCATTCATTCCGTTCATTAACCACAATCTGTCAAACAGAAACTTACAGGCATCAAAGCAAATGAAGCAAACACTTGGCCTGTATGCCGCAAACTACAATATGAGGCCCGACACACAAGCATATTTATTGAATTATCTGCAGAGAAGGCTTGTCCCAACAAGGACAACAAAGGCTTTGCAATTAGACACTCACCCTGATGCACAAAATGCAATAATCGCGCTAATTCCCTACTATGGTTACAACACACAAGATGCAATTGTATTGAACAAAGGGGCAGTTGACAGAGGATTTGCAAGGGCAACATACTGGAAGACTTACAAAACAGAAGAAATGATTTACTCTGGTG
>JAFGOX010000035.1 GCA_016926295.1 Candidatus Iainarchaeum sp. | reverse complement strand
TGCTTTTCCCGACATTCGGATAACCTGCGATTACAATGCTCGGGATATTGAATCTAAGCTTGTCCCTGCTTCCTACCTCATAACTAATTGAAGTCAAAGTCTCCATAGCGCCTTTGCTCTTTTTCACAACCGAGCTTATTCTGCCTGAAAATTCAGTGACATATTTGGCTATTTCAGTATATTCATCGGTTTCCCTTATTTTTCCAAGATACTCTTTTTTCAGATTCATGGCAATCTGCAGGGTTGACTTTACTCTCACAAACGCATCCCGGGCATTGCCCTTTCCAACCCTTAGGTCAATCAGGTGCAAGTAGAAAGGGGGTAATTTCTCAATATTCGGCATTCTCTTGAAAGGCACCCTTAGGCTGTTTATTATCTCGTCGCTTATTGCTTTCACTTTCAATTCTGCAAGATGCTTCCTTGGATTCGGGTATTTCTTTGCATCACTTTTTTTCTGCGCGGCAAGCTTCTGGGCCTTCTTAAATGCCGAATCAAGTATGTCATCAGGGGTTTTAATTTGTGGAGTTTTCGCCATAACTAAAGCCCCACCCAAAGCTATTAAAAGGATTCCCACTATAATAAAATAGAACAAAAGGGGTAGATTCTAGTTTAACAAGGTGAACTTTTTGAAGAATATTTACGCGGGAAAATACAAATTATACCTTATACTTCCTGTCATTCTGTTCATAACATTTTCAGTAATGGCGATGGGAGTTCAAAGGGGTCTTGAGCTTAGTGGAGGAACTCTTGTTTCAGTCCAAATCCCAAAGGATGTTGACGTTTCAGGCTTAGACAGGTATTTGGAGAGCAAGTTTTCACTTAGCGCAGTAACCGTTACAAAAATAGAGAATCCCCTTGGTGCAGAAGGCGCAAGTTCAGGGATTTTAATAAAGTTTGCTGAGAACCCCCTTTTGGAAAATGCAACAAAATCCGCAGAGGAAGCACAGGAATTTTATTCCAACGGAAATAACAATGAGGCAATGGCAAAAGCCACAGAGACTATAAATCTTCTTTCCTCTTATGTAGGTTCAGTTGAGATTTCAAATGAGACAAAAGAAGCCGTCAACCAGTCATTTACTGCTTTGGCCGACGCCAAGCAAAAATTCAACAGTGAATTCACTGATGCGCTCAAGGAAAAACTTGGTGTTTCCGAATTCACGGCAATTGAATTCAGGACAATCGGTCCGTCGCTTGGAAATGCATTCATGGACCAGGCAAGAGACACTGTTGTCGTTGCATTCATTTTGATGACTATTGTGGTTATTTTCTTCTTTAGGGACATTGTTCCATCATTGGCAATTATCCTTTCAGCAATACTTGATGTTTTATGCGCGCTGGCAGCAATGAACCTTTTCGGATTCCCGCTGACTCTCGCATCAATCACTGCTTTGCTTATGATGGTCGGTTATTCGGTTGACACAGACATTCTGCTTACAACAAGATTGCTCAAGAGAAGACAAGGGACGCCTGACGAAAGGGCTATGGGTGCAATGGGAACTGGTTTGACAATGACATTCACAACACTTGCCGCAGTAACTGTGCTTTTTGTGATTTCAACAATCACGCAGATGTCAGTAGTTACTGAAATCGCATTTGTACTTATGGCAGGTATTTTGGGAGATATAATCTCAACGTGGGCGATGAATGCGCCTATGCTTTTATGGTATGTGGAGGCTAAACACAGATGAACGCGTTGCTGAAGAACTGGAAGGTAAGAATACTTTTGCTTTCATTAGTGATTGCCATACTTCTGATAACGTTTAATGGAATTTCCTTGGGAATTGATTTCAAAGGAGGGACACTGTTCCAAATCCATCTTGCCCAGAAAGCAACACCGCAGCAGATGCAGACCATTGCATCAGTCGTATCGCAGCGTGTTGATGGTCTTGGTTTGCAGGGCGCATCAGTGACCCCCTGGGGCAATGAGTTTGTTCTTGTCTCACTTTCAGAAACAAATCCTGACAAAATCAACCAGATAGAAAATCTTCTCAGCAAACAGGGAAAGCTTGAAATGATTTTGAACAAGGAAGTGATATTTACCGGTTCGGGAATTTCAAATATCGATGAAACTTCCGCATATTATGGAGTTGCGCAGGCGTCAGAAGATGCATACAAATGGACTTTGCCATTCTCCCTTACTCCATCTGCAGCCAAGGCATTTGCAGATGCATCATATGGAAGATGTGTCGGTGATGTTTGTGACGTAACTTACTTCTTTATTGACAGGCCTATTGAATCAGTTTTGATAATCCCTGCTGATGTTTACATGCTTGAGGATGATGCATTATCCAATGAAAATACAACAGCGGATGAACTTATTGAAAACTCAGGAATTAAGACAATTGTATTTACAGGAGAATTCAACGAAGAGGATATCAATTCATTAACTACTTTGGTTTCTGACCATCCTATTGCATACGTTCATCCTTCACTAGGAAATGTTGTTGACACACAGTTGAGCGCAATCGGATATGATGTTGAGACAGTAGAGCCGGCATCAAATGGCTCTTGGCTATGGGGTGCAACAAGAACAAGGGCGGTTATTTCCCTTACACCCGGAGTTGCAAACATAGGCGTTGCAAAAGAAGACATGCAGATACTTCAGGATCTGATAATTACTGGTCATGCAGTAACTTCTGATGAAGCAGTTGAGAGACTGGATGAGATGAGGATTATTTTAAGGTCAGGTTCAATGCCGATACCGGTTTCAGATATCAGTAAGAATTCAATTACCCCTGCATTGGGTCAGAACTTCCTGCAGAACACATTAGTTGCAGGTTTGCTTGCATTGGTTACAGTTGCAATAGTTATTTTTGTAAGGTACAGAAGAATAAGATTAATGCTACCTATTGTTGCAACCGGTTTCTTTGAAATAATCTTAATTTTAGGATTTGCATCATTGGTCAACTGGAGTTTGGACTTAGCTGCAATGGCCGGTATTATCGCAGCAGTTGGTACGGGTGTTGACCACCAGATTATAATCACAGACGAGCTTCTCAGAAGGAAGCAGGAAGAGCAATACACAGGCAGCCTTAAGGAAAAGATTGGCCGCGCGTTCTTTATCATATTTGCTGCTTCTGCAACCGCTATCGCCGCAATGTTCCCGATTATATTCTTCGGATTGGGAATGGGAAGGCTGACCGGTTTCGCTATTGTAACAATTGCCGGCGTTCTCATAGGCGTATTCATAGCAAGGCCAGCTTACGCAGAGTTTGCAAAATATATTATTTCCCATACGGGCGAGTCAGCAGGCAGGATAAAGACAAGGGCAGAGCGCAGGCAGGAAGAAAAGCAAAAAGAGCAGAATTAAACCCATTCTTTAAATCTCTTTCTCCCCTATTTTACTATATAAACCCTAATTTTACACGATTTCTATGATAGCGAAAGCCAGGGAGTATTCTCCTAAGGAAATAGACCAAATCCTAGACCCGTTAGTCAAGGAATGGTTTTACTCGAAATTCCAAGAGTATACCCCGCCCCAGAAAATCACAATAATGGAAATACATAACAATAACAATATTCTCATTTCAAGCCCTACTGGTTCTGGCAAGACATTATCGGCAATGTTGTCTGCAATCAATGAGCTTGTCAAGCTGGCGAGAAACAACAAACTTGAAAACAGGGTGTATTGTTTATACTGCTCTCCTTTGCGTGCACTTTCGAATGACATACAGAGAAACTTAATTTCCCCATTGAGTGAAATAACTAAATTAGCAGAAGAAAAAGGAATAAAATTGCAGAAAATCAGAGTCGCAGTCAGAACCGGAGACACAACACCCTATGAAAGGCAAAAGATGACAAAGGATGTTCCGCATATTTTTATTACAACGCCCGAATCATTAGCAATAATTCTTAACAGCCCGAAAATGTCTGAAAAAGTAATGAATATCCAATATATTATTGTAGATGAAATTCACTCTCTTTGCGAAAACAAGCGTGGCTCGCATTTAACCTTATCTTTAGAAAGATTAGAATATCTTAATGCCGCAAAACCGGTAAGGATAGGTCTTTCGGCAACTATTTCTCCTTTGGAAAAAGTAGCGCAGTTTCTTGTCGGCCCAGAAAGGGATTGCCTGATTGCTGATGTTATGTTTCTCAAAGACATTAATGTTAAGGTAATGTCGCCGGTTGATGATTTGATTTATACTCCTTTTGACAAAATCCAGTCAGAAACCTACAAGCTGATGGACAAGTTAATCCAGCAGCACAAAACAACACTTATTTTCACTAACACTCGTTCAGCAACAGAAAGGGTTGTGCACAAGCTGAAAGAAGATTTTCCTGAGCACTACAATGATGACAATATCGGTGCGCACCATTCCTCATTAAGCAAATCAATAAGGTTTGATATTGAGGAAAAATTAAAACAGGGAAAAATGAAAGTTGTTGTTTGTTCAACAAGTCTGGAATTAGGAATAGACATAGGAGACATTGATTTGGTTATTCTTCTTTCTTCCCCGAAGTCAATTTCAAGAGCCTTGCAGAGAATAGGAAGAAGTGGCCACAGATTGCATGAGAAGTCAAAAGGAATAATGATTGTTCAGGACAGGGACGATTTAGTCGAATCTGCGGTTATTGCAAACTCCGCAAGAAAAGGAATAATAGACAAAGTGTCAATCCCTGAGGCCCCTGCAGATGTGCTTGTCCAGCATTTGGTTGGGATGGCCGTAAACAAGGAATGGGGCGTTGACGAAGCAATTTATGTGATAAGGAAAGCATACCCCTACAGAAATTATGAGCGAGAAGACTTACTCCCCTTGCTCAGCTATCTTAACGGAGACTATGTTGAACTGGAAGAGAAGAAAGTATTCGGGAAAATATATTTCGATAACCAGAAAGAAACATTCAGGAAAAGGGGCAAGCTGACAAGAACAATTTACTTTACAAATATAGGAACAATCCCTGATGAGACTGCAATAAAAGTTTTCATGAGGGGAGAAGACAAGTTTGTCGGAACATTGGATGAAGAGTTTGTCCAGAAACTGCATAAAGGGGACTTGTTTGTCCTTGGAGGAAAGCTTTATCTTTTCCAGTATGCAAGAGGAACCAAAGTGTATGTAGACAGGTCGTATAGTGCAACACCGACTGTTCCAAGCTGGTTTTCAGAGCAATTGCCGCTTTCCTTTGATTTGGCTTTGGAGATTGGAAAATTCAGAGAGCAGATGAACAAGGCGTTTGAGTTAGGTATCGGAAAAAGTGACATGATTACGCATTTGCGGGCAGACATGGATTTGGATAAGCAAACTGCCAAAGCAATATACAATTATTTTAATGAGCAGAAGAAATTCCTGGAAATTCCGACTGACAAAAGGCTTGTTGTTGAAACTTTTATGAGTAGCGAAGGCAAGCAGTATCTTTTGTTCCACAGCTTGTACGGAAGAAGGGCGAATGACGCGCTTTCCAGATTCTTTGCATTTGTTTTAAGCGAGAGAATGAAAGTAAATATCGGATTGGCAATTTCAGACAATGGCTTTGTCCTGCAGATTCCTTCTCACAAGAAAGTAACTTTAGACATGCTTAGGGAAGTGATAAATCTTGAGAAGTTAAGGCCCTATCTTGAAAGGTCTTTGGAGAACACTGAACTGCTCAAGCGTAGATTCAGGCATGTGGCCGGCCGCTCTTTACTGGTTTTGAGAAATTACTTAGGAAGAAGCAAATCAGTTGGAAGGCAGCAAGTAAGTTCTTATATTTTATACAATGTTCTGAAGAAAAGAGATCCGAATTTTCCTTTAATTAGGGAAACATACAGGGAAATATTGGAAGATGCGATGGATTTGGGAAATGCAGAACAGGTTCTTAGAGGGATAAAAGAGAAGAAGATTCATTTAGTTTTAACTCCGACAAAAAATCTGCCATCTCCGTTTTCACACGGTTTAGTGACCTTGGGGTACAGTGATACAATGCTTCTGGCAGACAGAAAAGAGCTATTGAAGTATCTGCATGAAGCAGTGTTAAAGGAAATAGGGATAGACTATGCCGCACCGGAATCCGCCGTTCAAGAGTGAAGTTGAACTGGCAAATGGAATAATCGCCACGAAATATGGCGCACTGATTTACAAAGATTATCTGATAGTGTCAGATTTGCATCTTGGTTTTGAAAAGGCTGCGCAAGTCAAAGGAATCTACATCCCGAAAGACCAGTATAAGACAATGATTTCCAATTTTGAGGAATTGATAAAAAAGTACAAGCCAGAGAAAATAGTCCTGAACGGGGATTTGAAGCACGAGATTGGAAAGCCCAGCTCACAGGAATGGGATGAGGTAAGGAATCTGATTGAATGGCTGAAAAAGAGATTCGATAAAATAATAATGACAAAAGGAAACCATGATAATTACATGCAGAACATTATCAGCAAATACAAAATAGAATGGCACGAGCACTTTTTTGAGATTGATAATATAATAATCGCTCATGGGCATGAGGATATTGTTCCGTTACATGCAAAGGGCAAGATAATAATAATAGGACATGAGCATCCAGCAATCATTTTAAGAGATAAAGTCGGTGCAAAGGTAAAACTTCCCTGCTATTTGTATGAAGAAAAGAAAAAGGGCGCAATAATCGTTACGCCGGCCTTTTCCCCCTTGAGCACCGGAACCAATATGCTTAGAACCGATCCTGAAGGAATTCTTTCAAATATTCTTAAATCAGAGGGAATAGAAAATTTCAGAATTTTTGCAATAGACCCGCTTGGAATTCTTGAGTTTCCAAAGATAAAGGAATTAGAATCCTTATCCTTGTGGTTTGAATCAATTTAGAAAGCTACTTATTTTCTTATTATTTCTTAAATTATGAGAATTGCAATTATTGGTGCGTCAAAGGACAGAAATAAGTTTGGGAATATGGCAGTTCGGGCGTACAAAATGAAAGGTTGGGAAGTGTTTCCTGTAAATCCTCATGAGAAAGAAATAGAAGGATTAAAGGTTTACAAGTCTATTTTGGATATTCCTGGAGAACTTGACCGTGTTTCTCTTTATGTGCCTGCAAAAGTCTCAATAAAACTTATACCGGAAGTCAAGAAGAAAGGAATTAAAGACATAAATGTCTCTCCTGGTGCGGAATCTGATGAATTAATCAAAGCATTAAAAGATGCGGGAATAACCCCCCATTTGGTATGCAGCATAATGATGCTAGGGGTTAATCCGGACGACCTTAGAAACACCTAAAAAGCCTTTGTAGTAGTTCAATAGGATGTACGATTTGATTATTCTAGGTAGGGGGCCGGCAGGGCTTACTGCAGCAGTTTATGCGGGCCGTGCAGGACTTAAAACACTTGTTTTGGGAAAAGAGCCATTGGTATGGAAATCAGAAAAAATTGAGAATTATCTTGGTTTTCCAGAAGGCATATCAGGGCAGGAGCTTCTTGAGAAAGGAAGGGAGCAGGCAGAAAAATACGGTGCGGAATTTGTTGACGAATTGGCTATTTCAGTGTTAAAAGCAGAAAACTTTACAGTAAAGACAAGCAGCAAGGAATTTGAATCAAAAGCAATAATAATTTCCACAGGGGTAAGCTTCAAGTTATCTGGAATTGATAATGAAGCTGATTTTGTCGGGCAGGGAGTAAGTTATTGCGTAACCTGTGATGGATTTTTCTTCAGAAAAAAGAAGGTATGTGTTGTAGGTTCTGAAGATTATGCCGCCAACGAAGCCTTGGAATTGCACGAAATTAGCCAGGATGTTACTATTTTTACACAAAGCAATGAACCGAACTTCTCAGAGGAAATGAAAAAGAAACTAGATGCGCATTCAATCACTGTTGATACACATAAAATAAAATTGCTCAAGGGCAACCCGCTTGTTTCACACATAATACTTGAAACCGGAGAGGAAATAGAAATGAATGGCGTTTTTGTTGCCCTAGGAACCGCGTCATCAGTAGATTTTTCCCGTACGTTAGGGGTTGTCACAGAAGGTAACTTTATAAAGGTGGATGGATTATGTAAAACAGGAGTTGAAGGGGTATTTGCTGCAGGGGACTGCACGCAGGGGCCAAGGCAAATTGCCAAGGCTGTAGGACAGGGGGCAGTAGCAGCTTTATCCACAATTGAGTTCGTAAAAGGAAGTGTTTCAGTAGATTGGCACTGAGGTGAAAATATGGTAGAAGTTAAACAAGAACATGAAAAATGCATTGGCTGCGGGGCTTGTGCAGCAATGTGTCCTGATAACTGGGAGATGGGGCCCGATGGAAAAGCAAGGCCAAAAGACACAAAACCCAAAGAAGTGGGTTGCAACAAGCAGGCAGAATCCGTTTGCCCGGTAAAATGCATACATGTCAAAGAATAGGTGGTTGGTTTAGCCCAAAAAAATAAAGATGTAATAGCGCAGAATATGTTTTACAAGCAGATTGTTGAAAGTATTCTTGATTTGGTTATTTGTGTTAATTTGGATGGAAAGATAGTTTATGCTAATCCGTCTTTTTTGAATTTGACCGGATACCGCCTAGATAAGCTTTTAGGTACCGCGTTTACCAACATAGTCCCAAATAATAAAAAGAATGATGTGCGAGCAATAGCGGAAGTTGCGTTTAGCGGCCGTTCGATTCCTTTGGAAAAAATCACTATTTTAAATAAAAACAAGTCCGAGTTTGAGCTGGAGATACGCACATGGCCGATTTATGGCAAAGGCAAAATGCTTGGCTTTTGCATGGTTGCGGAACCCGCCATTAAGATGCTCTCGCAAAAAGAAAAATTCTGGAAAATGAGCCAAACTCTAGTGGCGCAAACTCGCGGAATTAATCTTGCATTGAAGAAACTTAGGAAAACCGAAGAATTGTACCGGGGCGTTGTTGAAAGCGCTAATGACATGATTTTTATTATTGACAAGAAAGCAAACATACTATATGCAAACCCGCAGGCTGAAAAATCATTTGCGCCGAAAAAGCTAAGGGGCAAGTATTTTGGCTTTATTATGAAGGATAAGTTTGTGTCGGTTTTTAACTATTTTAGGGATGCATATATGGGTAAACAAACACCTTTGTTTTACACGGATTTAAAGGTGAAAGGAAATAAGCTAATTGCCGCAGAGATAAAAGCCCAGCCACTTTTTGAAGCGGGAAAAATTACGAGTGTGCTTGTTACTATCAGGGATATTACTGAAAGAAGGAAATTGGCGCAGGAGGTATTGGAAAGATTGAAAGAACTTGATGTATTATCCAAAATAGATGCGCTTACTACGCTTCCAAACATAACTGTTGATGAAATGCTAAAACAGATTGTTAAAATGTTGCCTATTGCTTGGCGATTTTCAGACCGGGTGTATGCCAAGATAACGTATAACAATAAAAAATACAAAACTAAAAACTACAAGAAAACTAAATGGCGCAAAACAGTGCCCATGAAAATTAATGGTAAAAACTTAGGCGCAATAGAAGTTGGTTATCTAAAGGAAAACCGCTTCTTAAAAGAAGAAAATGACTTAATCAAAACTGTAGCATATAAGGTATTGCTAGCTATTGAAAGAAAGAAAGCAGAAGACGAAATAAAAAGAAAAGCCCAGAGCTATTATTCAATATTCGATAATTCGACAGATGCTTTGTTTGTACATGATGCTGAAACAGGAGAAATTTTAGATGTTAATGAGACAATGCTTAAAATGTACGGCTTTTCAAAGGCCGAGGCATTAAAGAAGAACATTGGAGATTTTAGTTCAGGCGTGCCCCCCTATGATTTGAAGCATGCGGTAAAGCTTGTCAGAAAAGCAATGAAAGAAGGCCCGCAAACTTTTGAGTGGCGTGCCAAAGATAAAAAAGGAAAACTATTCTGGGCAGACGTCTGCTTGAAGAAAATAAATTTAGAGGGTAAAACCCGTATTTTGGCATCTGTCAGAAACATTGAGGAACGAAAGAAAGCAGAATCTGCATTAAGAAAAAGCGAAGAAAGATTCAGAAAACTGGTAAAGCTAAATAAGGATGCAATATGGGAAGTGGATGAAAACACAAAAATAATTTATTACAGCTCTGCAATTAAAGGCATTACTGGCTATGCGCCAGAAGAATTAATTGGCAAAGGTCTTGACAATATTATTTCCCCTGGTCACAAGAAGGAAGTAGCAAGATTGATTTCTGAGATGAAAAAGAACCCTGTGCCCCTTCTTAACTTGGAATTTGAGAATATCCATAAAAATGGAAAAAAAATAATTGTGCAGACTAGCGCCCTGCCTATTTTCAATAAAGAAGGAAAATTAACGGGATATATTGGAATTGATAGAGATATAACTTCAGAAAAAATAGAAGAAGAGCACTTAGAGCAGCTTGTCAAAGAAAGAACAAAAGCGCTTCAAGATGAAGTAGAGAAACGTAAACTTGCAGAAAGACAGGTGAAATTGCTTAATGCTAATTTAGAAAGAATAATAAGGAAGATGAGGGAAAAGCGTGACAAAGCGAGAAGACCTTGATAAATTGCTCCGTAGTCTGGTAAGAAGTGCAGAGCTTATAGGTTGTGCAGTAGTCAGCAGTGACGGCCTTATTATAGCCAGCATTTTGCCCGCAGGTATGGATTCTGAATTGGTTGGGGCAATGACTTCTACGCTTGCGGGTTCTGCAGATACTGTTAGCTCTGAACTCAGCAAATCACAGCCAGAAATGGTTATTGTCAGAACAAAAAGCGGAGATATAACAATTATCCCTGTTGATTCAGAAACGGTTCTTATTATGCTTGCGCCGGCAAAAATCAACCTTGGTTTCTTGCTTAACGAGGCAAAAAGAATAGTTCCGAGACTGAAGAAATTAATTTAATTCTTTTTCTTAAAAACAGTGTCTTTTGTTTCATCCCCGTATATTTCTTCGGAGATATATCCTTCTTCTCTCATTTGTGGGAACAGAATTACTTCTTTTAGTGAAACATTATTGGTTAGCAGCATTATAAGTCTTCCAATGCCGATTCCGAATCCGCCAGTTGGGGGCATTCCGTATTCCAAAGCGCGCACATAGTCCTCATCCATTTCATGCGCCTCAACATCGCCCATTTCCCTTTCCTTAACCTGGCTTGCAAATTGCCTGTATTGTTCTTCGGGGTCATTAAGCTCGGAGTAGGCATTGCCCATTTCCAATCCTGCGATGAAGAACTCAAATCTTTCAGCATAACCATCATTCCCGCGCAAAGGCTTTGCTAGCGGGCATACTTCCCTGGGGTAATCTTTGATAAATGTTGGTTGTTTCAAATGTTCTTCTGCTAATTCTTCAAACAGGCCTTCGATTATTTTTCCGCGGTTGGCGTTTTCTGCAACTTCCAGCCCGTGCTTTGACGCAACTTTCTTCAATTCCTTAAGATCCATGTTGCTTACGTCTACTTTCCCGTATTTCTTGATTGCATCAACCATGCTTATTCGTTCCCATGGCTTGCTGAAATCTATTTCGATTCCCTGATAGTTTACTTTGGTTGTCCCAAGGACTTTTTTTGTGATAAACTTGAACATCTCTTCGCAAATATCCATTACCTTATTGTAATCAGCATATGCCCAGTAGAATTCCATCTGGAAGAATTCCGGATTATGCGTTGTGTCAATACTTTCATTTCTGAAATCTGGTCCTATTTCATAAACTTTTTCAAATCCGCCGACAATTAGTCTTTTCAGATAAAGCTCAGTTGCAATTCTCAGGTATAATTCCCTTTGCAAACTGTTATGGAATGTCTTGAATGGCCTTGCTGCAGCTCCGCCGTATATCGGTTGGAGTATTGGCGTTGAAACTTCCAAAAATCCCCTTGAATCCATGAATTCCCTCATTGCGGAAATTGCTTTTGTTCGGGTTTCGAATATTTTCCTTACATCAGGATTCATTATAAGGTCAACGTACCTTTGCCTATATCTTGTTTCAGCATCAGTCAGTCCGTACCATTTTGAAGGAAGCGGCCTGATTGCTTTTGCAAGCAGTTCAAAATCAGTGACTGAAATAGTAAGTTCCTCGCGCTTTGTCCTGAATATAGTTCCTTCCATTCCTATAATGTCTCCGACATCCAGTTTTTTGAACAGTTCAAATTTTTCCTCATTTAGATTGTCAAAGGACGAATAGAACTGGATTTTTCCTTGCGCATCCTCAACATTTCCGAATATGATTTTACCATGGCCTCTCAAAGCCATTATTCTTCCGCATATTCTGTGCTTTTTGGAGTCTTTTTCTTCTGGCTTCAATTTTTCATATTTTTTTAATAATTCGCTTGAGTAGGCAGTTCTCTCATAAATGTAAGCATAGGGGTTAACACCCATTTTTTTCAGGTCAGCTACCTTTTGTTTCCTCATTGCCAGGGCTTCTGCAAGACGCCCTTTTTCGCCGACATCGCTTGTCTTGTACTCTGCCATTTGTTACTCATCTTCTAATTGTTTTTAAATATAGGCCCGACGGGATTCGAACCCGCGACATTCCGGTTAAGAGCCGGACGCTCTGCCTGACTGAGCTACAGGCCTATATTTAGTGGATGCGGGCAGCGGGAATTCCGAAAGGGAGCCGAGGCCCCCATGATATTCCTCCCTATTCAGTGAGGAACCACGGAAGTTCGGGCAAGTTAGACTCACCTTCTTTCGAACCCACGTTACTAGCTTGGCAAGCTAGTGTCCTAACCAGCTAGACTATGCCCGCATTATTCCACTTAAAAAACGTGCCTAATGGGTCTACATAAATTACATGTTGGATTAATTTATATTGCTTTCGATAAAGCGCGGAGAGAGGGATTCGAACCCCCAAGAGCTAATGCTCGGCAGTTTTCGAGACTGCTGCCGTACCAGATTGGGCCATCTCCGCAAAATTAAAAAACATCAGCTATTTGGTCTGGCTTTTCCACTATTTTAACTAATAGGTACCATACGAATAAGACCATTGCGCCCATGAAAAACCAGCTAATTGTATGTGCGTTCTGGGCAATTTGGGGTCCTTTTGCTGAACCAAGATATATTGAGTAGAATACCCTTAGTATATTGAAGCCTAGAAGGACAATACTGCCAAATCCGGCTATTTTTGCCTTATTTTCAAGGCTAATTTTCCTTATAGCAAAGGTGAGCCCGAATATCATTGAGACTGAAACAATGCCTATGCAGGAAGGGGTTATCTCATAACTGTAATTACTCAGAATTACAAAATTACTGACTCTTGTCCCGTTCAGCAGATTGCTTTCCAGTTCTGTAAATCCGGTTACAATATGCGTCTGAACCAGTACAAATAATGTTGCGTAAAGGCAAAGATAAATTGCAAAGAACCTGAGAACAAAATCCAGTGAATTATTTTTCTTTTTCATTTTACCACGGCACGTTTTTCATTTTTATTTTATATGCTATGAGATTTGCCAGACTGTGAAATACAATTGTCGGCACAATCAATAATGCTGCCTCAAGCAATGTCGGAATGTAAACTGGCAGAACAAACAAATAAGCGCCCAGAATAAAATCAAGTTGATCCAGACCCAATGCACGCCCTCCGCGTTGGATTCCTATTTGCCTTTTCATGAAACTCCCAATCATGTCTCCGGATATTGCTCCGATTGTTGCAAGCGAGCCAATTAATACATAGTTTGTGAAAATATCAGACGGTACGATTTTGGAAACAAAAACCACAGCGAGTATTCCTGTTAGTATTGCAAAAAAAGTTCCGCGAGTTGTTTTTCCATCACCCAGAATTCTTTTGCCGTTGATTTTTTTCCCTTTATCCAAAGGTGTTTTGCCGCCAATTCCCATTGCCGCGCTGTTTGCGATATACAAAGGAATTGCAAAGAAACACACGCGGAGTATTGATTCTATTAGCATATATTCAAATAAAGGCAAAGCATTTAAGAATTAGTTTATTCGTTTTTTGTTTCTGGTGCTTCTGCGCGCGATACAGCATCTCTTGAGGCCTTTGTGTTTCTTATTTCAATCTTTCTTATTGGTGCTATTTTCTTGCTCGGGCCTAATGCCGCATTTGAAAGTTTGCCTTCAATTATCGCCTGCATCAGATAAATGTAAGACATTTTTCTTGCTTCTCTTGAATTGCTGTCGATTATTGCCTTTCTTATCAATGTCTGCTGCAGTTTTGTTATTTTGTATCCGGTAAATGCAACGGTCTTTAATCTCACTTTCTTTCTGTCTTTTGTTACAACATCCTGTATTACGTCAATTTTTGACCTTTGTCTTCTTGTTAATCTTCTAAGGTAGTTTCTTGATAATGTTTGTTCGTATATTTCTGTGTGAGCATTTTCACCTTTCACATCAGTGACTATGAATTTTATTGAGCGGTTTCTTTGTCTTATTTTTCCAGTTAAATCTTTCATTGAAACAAGGATTGTCCTTCCTATCAAGGCCTTCGGGTCTTTTGCAAATGTTTTGCCTATGACAATATTGTTGAATTCTTGTGGTGCTACCAAAGTGTACACTAACTTTTTCTTCTTGACTGTTACGCGCTTTTTCTTGATTATTTTCTTTGGTGCTGCCTTTTTCCCTTCCTTTTCTTTCTTTGCCATATTATTACCTTGATTATATCC
>JAFGOX010000034.1 GCA_016926295.1 Candidatus Iainarchaeum sp. | reverse complement strand
GACCAAGTTTGGATAATGAGTTAATACATAAAATAATATTGCTGATGGAAACAGAATTAAAACAGGGAATAAGTAAAAACCACGCATCTGAAAACATCAGCGTCGATCTTATGAATGAAGGCCTTTTAATTCATAAAACCACTATTTTTAACTTGTTCTCGCCAGGAACAGATACTTATAAGTCTTTATCAAAAGATTGTCCGGATTTGAAGAAAACCATTGATGATATAAATTTAAAGTATGGGCAACATTAATTCTCTTTTAATTCTTCCAGTATTGTATCCCACGCAGTTTCCGTATCTTTTTCAGAAACTAATTTGAACATCCTTCTTGTGTCAAACTTGTCTGAAAGCCCTGTTTCCTTTAATATTTCCTCAAGTATTTTCATTCCTTCTTCTTCAATTGTCTCGTGAGAGAGTTTTTTTCTCTTTGCCAAGTCTATTTTTTCTTTCAAGGATTTTGAAACAAGCTCTTTTGAAATGGAAAAGATTGCCTTGTCCCCATATGGTGCGATAATCAGATTTATATCAATGTCAGAATTCTTGACACCTTTTGCTAATGAACCTTGTAATCTAATTCTAATTAATGGTTTGGTATTTTTCTTCTTGTTGTATAAGCTTTCTTCAATAAAGCTTCTCATTTCCTGCGAAACTTTGTCTTTTGTCGCATCATCCAGAACTATCTTCTTGTAGAACAATTCTCTTGTGCTTTCCAATGGAATAAACTCAAGCTTTTTTGTTTTGGTATCATAAATATGAACGCCTTTCGGAACCTCAGCTTCTAATTTCTTCATTTGGGTGGTTATTGTGCTTCCGGTCAATAGGAATGGTTTTCCAGATGATAATTTCACATCCCTTTTCCAGTGAAGATGGCCGTTAATATACAGGTCAAAACCTTCTGGAAGGTCATCAAGTCCCATCCATGCCTCATCTCCTGAATCCACAGGAAGGAACTCCTTGAAGGTCTGGTGAAACATTATAATGTTCTGCTTTCCATGAACGGGCTTTGGCTCCCATTGGGCCAAAACAGCCTTTGCGTACTTTTCGGGTATACCACTCATTCCGTATATGTGGACTTCCTCATCACCATCGATTAAACAGGCACTTTTAAGGTGCAAATGGACCAGAAAGCCTCCTGCATCCAGTATTTCTATAGGGTTCTTGTAGTCTTTTGAGCGTAGTTCGTGGGTGCCGTGGATTGATATGACAGGGATTGATTTGAACTCATGGTCCTTGACTCTGGCATGCTCATAATTTGCCTTTTTCAGGGGTTTGAACAATTTCAGAGTTTTTTCCCATACTTCTGGCTTTGGTATCTTAGTATCAAATATGTCCCCTGCAAGTAGAATTCCTGCTACCTTATTATCCAAAGCTATTTTGAATGCCTCTTCGGCGCTTTTGAATGAATCCTGCTCTCTTTCAGTCTCCCAGCCATAGCCAAGATGCATATCTGAGATAATAGCCAGTTTCATGAGTAAAAATAGTTGAAAGCCTTGAAAAACCTAAGCGTCTAAAAATGATAGTTCCCTGTCTATGATTAATTTTGACTCTTTTGGGAACAAAATTATTGCATCTTTACTTGCGTTTATTATTTCCTGCTTTCTGGCCTCTATTTCAAGCCAGTTCATAGGGGTCAATTGTCCGCCAATGTCCAATAAGGCTTCTTTGTTTGGGTCCTGTTTCATTTCTTCAAGAAATCCGGGATTGTCCTGATTGAAATTGACCAGTGCTGTTGTAAAAAATTTGCTTCTTTCAAGTCCAGGAACTATGCACATAATCTCACATATACCCTTCTTCTGTATCTTCAGGAGTTTTGTATCTTTTTGGAAGATTTGATGTTGTTTTAATCTTGAAAGCTCCGGTTCTCCAGAGTTCATCGTTTGAGGTGGTTGTTATTCTGGGGTTTATCATGCTGAAATTGCAGTTTCCAATTATATTTGAGAATTCTTTTATTTTTTTGACTGCTTTAGCATCTTTGTCCATATTATCATTCGCTGCTGCTATTCGGCATACTTCCTTAAGCCGCCCACCTTTTTCTTCGCTTGCTTCGATAAGCCCCATCTTTATGGTTCTTTGCCACTCATTGTTCTTTATTCCTATCCCCCTTGCATCTCCGTTTTTTCTCATGCTTTCGCCAAATATATGGGGTTCTATTTCTAAGGGCGTATTCTCAATATCATCTATCAACGCGTCTCCTGAAAAATTGATTCCTGCCGGTCTTGGCAACCCTGATTCGCGCATTGCAGAATAAGGAAATTCAGTAAAATCTAATTCAGGGCTCAAATCGGCGCCTGGGGCATATAAACTTGGTCGTTTGGTCATTCTACCTCTCCTAAGTTAGAATAGCTTTTACTCTTAATAAATCTATCGTTTTTCCCATAATTCCACTTTTCTTTTAGGCACAAACCTACCTTATTTCGACATTTGTCACATCCGGACTTCACCTTTCGGCTATTTCGAAAGAAAACAAATTAGCTATAAAACCTTTCAGCTATTTCGAAAGAAACACAAACGGAGGCAGGAGAAGTTTCGGTGAGGTTGAATAGAGGAAGTATGGGGGTTCTTTTACTGAATACCGGAAGTATGGGGGTCTAAACACCTTTCGTATAGACCGAAACTTCTAATCTTTCGGCTCCACCGAAAGTTATTTAATTGGTAGTTCACACAGTTTAATTGACTACTTATGTATAAAATAATAAAACCAAAGGTAGAAGGGATATTCTCTTTGCTTTTGGAGAACTATAACAAGAGCCTGACTGTCAAGGCAATATCAGAATCACAGCAGATTCCATATACAACTGCCTTTGAGATAGTCAACAGTCTGGCTGAGCAGGGTTTGGTAAGAAAGGAGAAAGCCGGGAAAGCCCATAAGTACAGAATAAATATAGATTCAGAAACAACCTGTGCCCTGCTGAATATGAATAATACCCTCAGACTGAACAGGGCAAAGATAAAAGTAGAGCTTCCCAGTGAGATAAAAGTGGATTTTTTGGTTTTGTACAATGGGAAAAAAGTAGGGGTAACAAGGAAATCGCAGCTTTATGAATTAAAAGGGTTTGATTTCACAACCGTAGCGGCTTTGAAGAATACTTTGGAGAAAAAGCCAAGTTTATTGAATGCAATCACAGTTCCGATTGGTTTTGACCAATATTATGGAATTTTAAGAGAGATGTATGTTGCTAGCCCAAATAATATAGAGGATGCAAGAGAGAAAGTTAGTGACCTGGATGTAAAAATGCAAGGTGCCTTAGAGATGATGGCCGACTGCATCAAGAAAAAAGAATACAATCTGGCGTTTGAGTCAATGTATGATGCGATAAGGTACGCCACAAAATCCCTGGCCTTAGGTAAAAACAAAAATATGAATAATAATTACTTTGTATATTTGAGAGAGATAGTTTCTGATAATAAAGAATTAATCAATGGGGTAGAAAATGGATTCAAGAAAGCAAAGGGAAAGAACAAAATAACCGCAAAAGATTTGACTTTGCAGTTCAAGAACGTGGAGAAATTACTTGAAATTATAAATGCAACAAAGTGAGAACCTTTTCGTTTTGGTGAAGGCTATGGAAGACGAATTAGAAATAGCAGTCTGCAAGTCTCTAAGAAGGCTAAGCTACATTTCCGGAGATGCAATGCGTGAGAGCTTATTCGTAAGGAAAAAAGGAGACTGGTTAATGTTTGAATTAGAAGTTATGCATTCAAAGCGGGCCGCATTTGAAGGCATTGCAATGAATTCTGATAACCCAGAAGAAGCAGAGCGTTTCCAGTCACTTTCGGACAGTATAACATTCTGGTTTGAAACTAATGAGCCGCTAATTGAGGAAGTAAAGGACAAGCTATTCTACAGTTTTTCCTTTGCCGATAATTCTTAGTCCCTTTTCATTAAGATTTACCAAAATAATATTTTTCTCATACAGGGCGAAGTTTTTTTCTGATTTGAAAGTCAGAATATTTCCCTCTTTTTTAATGAGTCTTACAGGATTTCCCTGCAACCCGACATACATGTGATATGTTTCATTCTCATTCAGCTCTTTTTTGTAAAACGGGTATTTTGTAAAGTCTAATTTAATCTCGTTTGTGACCTTGATGTCTTTTCCGTCAGTTATTATCTGCGCTCTTGAAAGCTGCTTTACATCTACGCCCTTTAACGCAAGACCAACTCTTGCTCCGACCGGCGCCTCTTTGAAGTCCCTGTCATGCATCTGTATTGAACGGACCATTGTCTCTATCTTGTCAGGGAGTATTTCCATCTTGTCAAGAATTCTGATATGTCCTGACTTGACCATTCCCAAAATAACAGTTCCTATGCCCTTGACATTGAAGAAGTGGTCTATAACAATTATTTTTGGAGATTCCGGAAGATTGGGCTCGATTTCATCAATCTTGGCCATTATTTCAGAGGAATCATCTTTGCAGATTGCGTATTTCTCAACTACTGTGCCTTTAATTAAAGGTAGAATCATGTCTGCAGTTAATTCATTCCCTAAGATAAGGATGCCAAGTTTTTTGTCAGAGGAATCCAAGGCTAAAATCAGCTCTCCAAGCTCAGCATTAATCTCTTTTGCATAGAGAATAGCTATGTCCCCCAAGGCAATAGCCTCGATTGTGGGAATAATCTTTTCAGGGTAGTTTCTCGGTGCTACGAAAGTATAGGTTTTGGGATCTTTCAGCTTGTTGTAAAGCTCCAAATCCGAAACCGTGCCCTTTTCGCCAAGCTTCTTGCACAGGTCTTTGCTTCCCAGAACTACGATTGTTTTGTTGTCCATGAGAGTATATAGCCTGCAAAGATTTAAATCAAAACCGTTAAATGGATGTTGCAACTAATTATAGTTGGGGGACAGCATGGAGAGAGACTTAGACCCGAATAATCGATTTGGGGAAGTAGAATATGAAGGGGAACCTTGGCAAGATGGTGAGTATTATACCGGACGAAGGTTCTTCAAGCAAAATCTTGAATTTCTAAATCAAGCTGATATAGATAGCGAAGCTATTCCTGATTACATTATTGAAAATTACGATTTATGTAAAGACTTTAACACTGCCATTGAAATAGGAATTCCTGAAAACTGGCTTCGCAGAAAACCAGAATTATTCAGACTTACTCCAAATACACTAACCAAGAATTTCAAAGCCCTGAATGATTTGGGCCTAACAGAAGAGGAAGTTTTTACTTTTATTGATAAAAATCTGTCAGAGCGAACAGACCACGAATTAATGTCAGTAATTTACTCATTGGCAGGAATTCGGGCCGTTGATATTGATGAAAATGATAAAATAGAAATAGTCAGCGAGAAAATATTTTGCGAAATGTCAATTCCAAGGGCGGCTATGAAATACAGGCAGCTTAGGGAAGAAGGTGTTGATTTGCCGATTGACATTAGAGGCCTGTTTTATTTCAATAATTCAATGAAGAAAATCAATACTTTCAAAGAGCATGGAATTAAACCTCCCTTTGGGCGTGGCCTTTTTGTCCGGCCCGTTTCTGAGCTTAGAGAGAGAATAGCCGAGCTTGACGGAAGGGGTGTTGATTTAGACGAGTTTAAGGAAATACTTGGATTTGGTGAAGAAAATTACAGTATTGCTAAAAAAATGATTGAAAATGATAAAGAAGGAATATACAAAAAACTTAGAAAATTAAAATTCGATAT
>JAFGOX010000033.1 GCA_016926295.1 Candidatus Iainarchaeum sp. | reverse complement strand
TCAGCAAAACATTCGATGTTATTGTAACAGACCCTCCTTATGGCCGGGCTTCAAGAAGCTTTGGAAAGAAAAGGGAAGAAGTGTATGATTTGTTTTTGTCAAAAATAGGAACTGATTTCAAAGTGAAAAAAAGACTGGTTCTGCTTGCCCCCTTTGATTTGAAACCTTTGCTGAAAAAGCATAAACTTAATTTATACAAAGAATTAGAACTGTACATTCACAAAGGGCTCACGCGGCACATTTACGTCTGTTCCTTTTGTAATAGTCTTCCTTAAGAAGGCCGTAAAGAAGCTCATCGTAGTATTTTCTCCTGTGCAAAACGCTTTTTCTCTGCCGGCCCTCAAACTTGAATCCGTTTTTTCTTAGCACATTTGCAGAGGCCTCATTTGCATCAAGAACCCATGCTGAAATACGCCTTAGCTTAAGCTCTTTGAATGCATAGTCAAGCAAAAGATTTAGCGCCTCTCCGCCAAGACCTTTGTTGCGGTAGTTTCTGCCAACCCAGTATCCTATGTCTGCTGTTCTTTCTTTTGGGTCAGGTCCGATAAGTGATATTACCCCTATCACATGCCCAATATCCACATACTCAATTCCAAAATCGAATCTTTCCTTCTTCTTTCCATCCCTTCCTGCCTCCTTGATGAAGCGCTTTGCGTCCTTCAAACGGTAGGGGTAAGGAACCTGTGGAATATGCCTTGTCAGAACTATATCATTCGCATTGTCACGAATATCTCTAGCATCGGATTTCTTTAATTTCCTCAGAATAACTCGTTCTCCCAAAATTCGCTGGCCCATAATGAACCCTCAATATATGTATGAACATTAGGGTTAAAAAATCCAATAGGTTACTACTTTACAGTTACTACACATAAGCAAAGCTAAATTACTGACCCGACTAAAAACATTAAAAAGTGGTTAGGCAACTTAGGTAGTATGAGAATAGTTTTTTTAGGAACTGCCGCATCATTGCCAAGCAAAAACAGGGGGCTTGCCTGCCTTGGAGTCAGATTCCTTGGAGAGGTGGTTCTGTTCGACTGCCCTGAAGGAACACAGCAAGCCATGATGAAGGCCAAACTGAGCTATGGGAAGATAAGTAACATTTTCATCAGCCACTGGCACGAAGACCATTTCCTGGGATTGTTAGGATTGATACAAACCCAGAGTTTGAATGAGAGAACAGAGCCATTGCATATATGGGGCCCGAAAATGGATACCAAATATCTAAAACTATTCAAGAAAATAATTACCGGAAAGAAACAGACATACCCTATTGAGATACATGAAGTAAAAGTTGGAAAATTATATGAGAAAGGCGAATTTACAGTTTCTGCTGTTAAGTTGAAACATACTGTTCCTTCATTTGGGTACATCTTAATTGAAAAACTTCCGTCCAAGTTCAACAAAAAGAAAGCAATCAAGTTAGGAGTTCCGGAAGGGCCTATGTTCAAGCAATTGCAAAGCGGTAAAGCAGTAAAGGTAAAGGGTAAGACAATCAAGCCAGAACAGGTTTTGAAAGAAATTGGAAGAGAGAAAAAATTATGTTACTTTGTTGATACAATTCCCTTGGAAGAAAATATTAAGCACATCAAAGACGCAGACATACTGATTCACGAAGTAACCTTTTCCGAGCTTGAAGAAGAAAGGGCAAAGGAGATGTTGCACAGCACAGGAAAGGGCGTTGCAAAATTAGCCAAAAAAGCAAATGTGAAGAGATTAATTGGAACGCACATCTCTGCAAGATTCAAAGACACAAAAGAATTGGTAAAAGAAATGTCGAGTGTGTTCCCTAATTCGCACATAGCAAAGGATTTAGAAGAAGTTCAGCTCTAAAACTCTATTTTTTCGCCAAGTTCCGGAACAACAACCTGTATGCTTGGTGCGGATTCTTCCATCATTTCAACGAATTTCTTTGTATCGGCCTTTATGTTGGAAAATGTGTTGTAGTGCATCGGGACGACGTATTGCGGCTTTATCATTTTTGCCGCGCTTATAGCCTCTACGACATCCATCACACCATGGCCGCCAATCGGAAGGAAGGCTATGTCGATTCCGTTCATGTTTGCCATCTGCCTGAATGACCTTGTGTTTCCTGCATGGTAGATTTTTCTTCCGCCGGCTGAAACAATGTAGCCTACGCTGTAGCCAGACGCTGCTGACATGCTTTCTATAACGTCAACTTTCAGGTTCAGAATGTTAAACTGGTCACCAATTCCATGCGAATATACCAAATTAGCAGGCAGGTCAACCCATTCGGTTACCTGTCCTGGAGCTATAAGCAGGGAATTGTTTGATCTGGCCAAAGCCTCTACATTAGGCTGGTCGAACTGGTCAAAACCCTCGCCTGTGATAAAAATTACTGCAACATCGTTAAGTGAACCCGGGGTAATCGGGCACTTCTGAACCCTTTCTTCGCTAGCGGGATTGTTATCCATAAAAGGGTCGAACACAAAAGGTGTTCCGTCAAGGTTTACTTCAATGAAATTGTGTCCCCAGTATCTTAGGTAATTCATAATATCACGTACATAATTACAAGAAAAGATATAAATAGGGTTCTGCCGTTTTAGTCGTATATGAAAAGGGTCTTAGCACTCAGCTTCTGCATGCTAGTTATACTGTCAGTAGCTCCGTTTATTGACGCCAAGGAACTAACATCTATAGACATAGGAGTATTCATTGACAAAGCAGGAAACGCAGATGTAAAAGAGATATTTGTATTCACTTTTGCAAACGTGGATGAGAAAGACGAGTTCCTTGATAGAATTGGAAGGTTTGGAGCAGATGTCACTTTGTGGAATGTTTATGACAGCAATCTTTATCCTCACATCGGACAGGCCGAGCAGGTGTTCAGCCAGTCAGCGTCAGCAAGGGTTGAGGGAATAAACGGAATAGTCGAGCTTAACTACCAGACAAACGGCGCGACAAAACTTTCGCCGCAGTCGGTAAAGACCCTTGAGAAGTGGGAGCTTGACAACAGCATATTAAAATTCCCTATAAGGAGCGGGCTTCTACAAATAGATGAAAATATAAAATTAACAATGAATCTTCCAGAAGGCGCAGAGATTAAGGAAATCGCACCGCACGCCAGCATCAGCGGATATTCATTGACATGGGTGGGGCCGCTTGCAGTCAACAGGCTTGTCATGAATTATGAGTTCCAGAAAGTACTTGTTCCTTCATCAATAATACAGCTGCCGACAATATCATTGCAGGACACAGACAAAATCGGATTAATAATCGGATTTACTTTGCTTGGCCTTGTGATATTCCTTAAGAGAAAATCACTTAGAAAAAGAGTGGGAAACTACGTTGTTGAACACAGCCTTGTGAAACCAATTGAAAACTACGAAGAGCGCGAAAGCCTTATTTAAATTTCTTCTTTTCTAATTTCTCCTCACAGTCAGGGCAGTCTCTTGTGTCTGTATTTCTCTGATATGTTTTCCTGCATTTTGGACAGCGCCACACCCAGGTTATTTTTTCCTTTATTTTTTCATGCGCCAGTGAATCGTAATTCAATCCGATATGCTCTGCCACATTCTGCACTGAGTAATCATCTGTCAGTAATTGGTATTCTATGTTTTCCTCTTTGAATTGTATTGCCAGTGCAATTACAGAAAAGTCCGCTTCTGACAAATCAGGATAATCAGTTGATTCTTTTGCTGCAGATTTTGCCTTTTCCATGTATTCTGGCAAGGGGTCTTGTAATTTTATTTTTCCGGATTCTTTTCCAGAATCCAAGTATTGTTTTGATTGCGAATCTTTTAGTTCGGCTTCTACTAATCTTGTAATTATATAAGCTTCTTCTTCGAATCCGAAAGAACCTAAGTTCATAAACGCTGCAGAATCAAGAATATATATCATACTAAAGCCTTGTCTAGCACCTTTAAAAAGGCTATTTGTCAGGACTTTAGACCTTGCAGGAAGTTCCAAGTCAGTGCGCCAAGAACATTGATGCAGTAACCGCCTTCAAGAACAACAAAGGTTTTTGCATCAAGCTCTTTTCCCAATCCGGAAATTATCTCACCAATCTTTCTGTAGGTGTTCATATCCTTTATTTTTATGTCAGTCATGTTGTCATTGTGCCACGTATCAAATCCTGCTGAAACCGCAATCAGCTCGGGCTTGAATTTCAATGCATATTTTTTCACATTCTCGAATGCGGCCATAAAATCATTGTCTTCTGCTCCTGCAGAACTATTCATGTTAATCACATGGTCGTTGTTCTTTGCAGGAATTCCTGGAAAAACAGTTGTCGGGTCCTGCTGGATTGAGAAATAAAAAACATTCTTGTCATTGAAGAAGATGTCCTGTGTTCCATTTCCATGATGCGCATCAATATCTATTATGAATGCTTTCTTCACCCCTTTTTCCTGCATCTTCCTTACTGCAATTGCTATATTATTGAAATAGCAGAACCCCATTCCGTAATCAGAACCTGCGTGATGGCCTGGCGGGCGTATTAATGCAAATCCTTCTTTTTCTGCTGCCCGTATTGCCCCACCTGCAGCTATTTTGGCAAGCTCGTAAACCGCTTCCACAACAGGCGTATCTGGGGTAAGCCAATACAACTCCTTCTCTTTGCAGGATTCTATAATCTCAATATAAGCATCTGTATGAACCAAAAGCAAGTCCTTCTTTGTTGCCGATTTAATATTGTGGAACTTATAACCTCCTGCCCTTTCCAGGTAGTCCTTTATTGCTTCTACGCGGTCAGGTATATCCGGATTCGGAGGAATGAAAGTTTTTTGCTTGTCTGAATAAAAAACGTCCATGATAGTAGTAAACAGTAATTTTATAAATAACTAACGCGTTTAGATGGGTGTATGAAAATGACTGTGCTTGGTTCTGGAGGTTTCCAGGTTACCCCAAGACCGTGTTGTAACTGCAAAATCTGCAAGGAAGCAAAACAGAAGGGAAAACCGCCTTATGTACGAAGGGGCCCCGCACTATTTATTCACGGGCAAAACATGCTGATTGACACCCCTGAAGACATAATTGAAAGCCTCAGATACAGCGGCGTTAACTCTATTGACAAGATTCTTTACACGCACTGGCATCCTGACCACACTGCGGGAATAAGACTTGTGGAGCAGATGAACGGCAACTGGAGGCGCTCAAAAAGCACAGGAAAGCATGAGTTTGCAGGCACAAGTAAAACACCAATTTATGCGCCGTCTGAAATAATCCACGATATAAGAAACATAGTCGGGCCGGGTGGTTCTTACCTTAGCTTCTATGAAAAAAGCGGATTCATAGAGACAAGGGAAATGGGATATTTCAAGGATTACACTTTTGGGAATTTCAAGGTCACCCCTTTGCCGCAGCCTGAAAACAGCAGCACAAACGTCTGCACATATCTCCTTGAGGAAGGGAAGAAGAAGGTCCTTTACGCGCCTTGCGATGTCAAGCCCTGGCACGATCACAAACAAATAGAGAATTTGGATATGCTGATAATAAATTCTCCATGGACTGAGAAAATATCAAAAGGCGTGAAAATAACCGGCAAGCATCCATTACGCGATGAAGTATTCTCACTGGAAGAAATATTCGGACTTATTGACAAATACAATGTGAAAAGAACAGTAATAACGCATATTGAGGAAATGTGGCAGCTCAATCCAAAAGATTACAAGAAACTGGAAACAAAATACAAGAAATACGGCATAGAATTCGCATATGACGGAATGACTCTGTCCTTATAGGCTAGTGGAACTATGGTAGAACTAATTTTTGGCGCGATTATAGCTGCTTTTATCCTTGCGTTTATGGATAATACGGTGGGATTAGGCTATGGAACGATTTTGACTGCTATTCTCCTTATGATGGGTTTTGAACCCCTTATAGCCGTTCCCGCAATAATTTTTTCAGGGGCCATTAATGGAATATTCGTAGCTTTTGCACACCACAAAATAGGAAATATTAATTTCAAATGGGGAAAAAGGCAACTGAATATAGTGTTTACACTTTTCTCATTCAGTATAATAGGTATTGTAATTTCACTGTTTACCGCAATTTCATTGCCTACCGAATATGTAAAAGGTTACATGGCCCTTATTATTATACTAATGGGACTGATGACGCT
>JAFGOX010000032.1 GCA_016926295.1 Candidatus Iainarchaeum sp. | reverse complement strand
TATTTCAATTGCCAAAGGTTCAGCGGATTTGAATTCCTCTGGGTTTCTTGAGCCTACAAGCGCAGCCAGTTTATAGGGTATTTCCCTATCCAATACTCCGGGACTATCAAGCAGCATGACATTTGGCAGTATCTTAATCCACTGCTCGCCCTTTGTGAAACCCGCAAGCGGACTGACTCTTGCGACCTTTTTGTGCCTTAACCTGTTTGTGATACTTGACTTTCCTGTGTTGGGCATGCCAATTATTCCTACTTTTAGCATTTCCTTTCCTTTTGCCATTATCTGAAGCTGTACTTTTAGGTTGCTTATCCCTTGATAGCTTTTGCATGATGTGTAGACTGACGGATATTCAAGCTCTTCCTGTATTTTCCTTACCTCTTTGAGAGGCACCAAATCAGCCTTGTTTATTACAATCATCAAAGTCTTGCCCTTGTTTTTGACTATTTTTTCCAGTTCTTTGTTTCTTGTGTCCTGTGGAAAGCGCGCATCCACTACCTCTAGTATGATGTCTGAGTCATTGATAACCCGCATAACGCGACGCTTGAATTTCAGCGCCTCAGCTTTTTTCATTTTTTCACCCTAAGGGAATGTGTAACTTGCTGAAGTTTCTTCGCTTGTAACATAAATAGTGACGCCGGACAGGTCGGATGATGTTAATTCACCCAATGCAATCCATGCTACGTCCCCTGGCGCCAGTTCCTCTAAGACAGTAGACTGCTCTTCAGGGAACAAGGCCGTTGTAGGATCATCCCTAAACATCCCGTATACGCAGTTTGTGTGCGGGGTGGTTGCACAGTTCCATACAACTTGGACTCCGTCGAAATAAGTTGTCACGTTTGTTAAAGTGGTCGACCCTGTGTTGTCTATGAATATGTAATATGTTGGCCCGACGCCAGTCTGAAGGTTTGTTTCAGGGCAGGGATATATTGTTATTTCTGAAGACAGGATTAAAGTCTGCCTTTGCGCCTCAGCATTTAATGATGTCATGAATGCAGTAACTGTTGTTTGCGACCATATGTACACTAATGCAATTAGCATTACACTTACAAGAAGTATCAGTGTGGATGAAACAACAGGGGATGCTGCTTTTTTCATAAGCTATCAATATCTAAAGCGCTCTTTTCTTTTTATAACTTGCGTTTTTAAATGCCGTTAATCGGGTGGTTGAATAAGCTTATAAGTTTATTCGGCCAGAGTTAAAGTATATGCCCAAATCAATTTTGTTTTTAACAGATTTGACAAACGGAGAAACAGAGGATTTGCTTCTTGTTGACCATTTAAAAAAGAAGTTTGATGTAACGGTCTCGTATTTTGATAAGATTGAACCCATTGAAGATAATTTTGATTTAATAATGATTCGTGATACATGGCCGTCTGATGAACAGAAACACGAGCATTATGAAAAGATAAAGAATGAATTTCTGTCAAGGGCAAAAGCCAAGAATTTGAAATTATATAATGATTTTAATGCGTCCGCAGACCGATATGGAAAAGATTATTTAGTTGAACTTTTTAAGAAAGGCTATCCGGTCATCCCGACTGTTGATTCTCTGAAGGACATCAATAAATTGCCAAAGTCTGAGCAGTACTTAATCAAGCCAAAACATGGATTTAGTTCGGCAGGGGTTAAGGTTCTGACCTGCCCTGAACTAAAAAAACTTAAGGGTAGCAACATAATGATTCAGCCAAAACTTGAATTCAAATATGAAATATCTTTTTACTATGTCAATAAGGAGTTCATGTACTGTCTGATTTTTGAGCCTTCAAAGTTTCCCTTATGGCCAGAACCAAAATTATTTAATCCTTCAAAAGAAGATTTAACATTTGCCAAAAAATTTGTTTCATGGAATAAATTGGAAAATGGAATACAAAGAATAGATGCAGTCAGGCTGTTAGACGGATCCTTGTTATTGTTGGAAATTGAGGATGATTCGCCATATTTTTCGCTAACTGAGATTAATGAAGAATTGAAGGATAAGTTTTTGGAAGCTATCACAGCCTCAATTGAACGATATTTGAATTAGAGTTTTTGTTCTCGCGATAGATTTTTATAGTATAATCGAATTATAGACACATGGCAAAGAAAAGACAAACTGTGAAAAAGAATCCTGTTAAACCAGAATCTCTGCTAAGCAATGAGAAGAAAACAAGCCTGTTACTTTCAGGCGTTTTTTTTGCAAATGCAATAATTTACGGTCTTTTGACCTATGTAGTATATGATGGTGTAGTCAGGCTGGCAGGAGAAGGGATAACCTATGTTATTTCCACCCCCGTAACCCTGACTTTGTTCTATGCTTTTGTAACGGTCTTTTCTATCGCCCTTGCAGTAAAATTATTCCAGAACGTTGAGGAAATAAATTTCAGGAGTTTCCTTAAGATTGTGTTTTTGGTTCCGCACCTTACAATTAGTACAGACCCCGAAGGCCACAGACTTTACATTGCAACGACATTTTTGTTTATAGGTTTGGCAATACTTAGTATTGTGCCGCTTGTGGCCACACCCGCATTCCCCCCGTCTTCAGCATTTGTATTCTTCATTGTGGGCTCAATGTTTTCGGCAATGGCCATATTGAATATAAATCGACTTTTGCGCTAGATTCCAAAGGCCTGCATAACAATCGGAAGTCCGTAATAGCCTCCGTACACAATTATTGAATACTGCCCCAGCTTGCCAATTACTGTGCCGACGAAGAATTTTTTTATGTCGTACTGTGTCATTCCTGCAAGCACGCCCACTATATCCAAAGGTAAAGGAGTTAGTGCAAATACAACTATTGCCCAGAATCCGTATTTTTCAAAGACTTTCTTTATTTTTTCAATTTCCTTTTGTGAAGTTTTCTTGAAATGGGATAATGCCGCCTCACCACCGCGACCTAGAGCGTATGCGCTTAATTCCCCTAATGATGTACCGAGGGCAGTTACAAGAGTAAGGATAAAGGGGTCGTAGAATGGCGCAATAAGAAAAACAACCGCATTGAACGGCGTGGGAATCACAATGGTGGCGCTCGCTAATGCCGATGCTACAAATATTGCAGGTAACCCATAGCAATCTACAAACCACAAGAACCAGGCCGTTAGCCAATCCATAAGCTTTATAGGGGTATTCATATTTTTAAATATGTCTATACTATTAGGGGTGAATTTATATGAATGACAGACTTATACTCAGCATATTTGTAGTAGTATTTTGTGCAAATTTTGTTTGCGCAGCACAACCATCAGTTTCCGGAGTATCCGGAAGCGCATACTCAGAGTCAATATTAGTTGACTCTCAAACAGTTTATCCGAGTACCATACATCCGGGTGATGAGGTTACATTATCCATTGTTTTGAGTAACCCAAGCTACGGTTTTATTACCAAGGATATTACTGCAACAGTTTTGCTTCCTTCTGAATTTACAGGAATTATTACAGAGGATACTTTGACGCAGTTGAGGGTTAGCCAGGATGGAACAGTAGTATTTAGATTCAAGGTAAATGATAATGTTAGCCCGGGAACCTACGCAATCCCTTTGCAAATGGAGTATATTTCAAATGAAACAAAAGTAACCCCCGTTCTGAAAGCCACTATTGACGTAACTTCCTATTCAGAGCCAGACATAGTTTCTGTTTCTATTGAGCCGCAGAATGTGGAATTGAACAAAGCATTCACAATAAGTGCAAAAGTTAAAAATACAGGGGATGATGTTGCAAAGAAGGTTACTGCAAAACTAACTTA
Organism: Candidatus Iainarchaeum sp.; assembly: GCA_016926295.1. Taxonomy (GTDB): domain Archaea; phylum Iainarchaeota; class Iainarchaeia; order JAFGOX01; family JAFGOX01; genus JAFGOX01. Next base: position 46,010 of record JAFGOX010000032.1, on the reverse strand, counting down.
CTCTGACGACTATGAAACCTATATCCTGCCGGCCTCACAACTTTCATTGCACTTGGGAAACCTTGAGGTTAATGAAGAGCGAAATATAGACTTTTCTTTTATTGTTGACAGGGATGCATTGCCCGGAGTAATTCCATTTACTTTGACAGTGGAAGATGAATCAGAAAACTTAGATGTAGAAAATATTTCTGTAAGGATAATTGGTCACCCCAATTTAGTTCCTTCAAATTTTACTTACGATGAGGAAATAATACGACAAGGGGACGCATTCTCAGCATCATTGGAGCTTGAGAACATAGGTTCTGTTTCCGCAGACGCAGTTTACGTTGAAATAATTCCGCCAGAAGGAATGACTGCCCCTTCTGCAACTTATGTCGGAACAATTGATGAGGACGATTCAGGAACTGCAGTTATTGATTTCAAAACAGATGCAACAATACCTGCCGGAACAAACACATTTACAATAAAAGTTGCCTACAGAGACAATGATGATACAAAGTTTATCTCAAAAGCATTTTCAGTTTACATTGAACCAATGCTCCAGCCGACAATATGGGATTATCTAATTCCGATAATTGTGATTGCTGCACTTGGTTTCTTTGGATGGAAATGGTGGAAGCGCCAGAAAGAGCTGAAGAAGTTTTAGAGGGGGCAAATGCTAAAAGTTGCCTTCCTTAATCTTTGGAGGCGGAAAACCCGTACCTTCCTTGCGCTTTTGGGACTAGTTATTGGTGTCGCAGCACTTATTGCACTAGTTAGTCTTGTTGACGGAGTTAATCAGGAAGCAATGTCGGCCTTCAGCAATATGCAGGGCATAATGGTATTTCAGAAAGGCCAGACCTACATGGGCCCGCTTAGTTCCAAGATTCCAATTACCTTTAAAGAAAAGATAGAGTCCGTAACAGGCGTCAGAAAAGCAATTCCCGAGATTCGAATTACAATCGGAAAGGTGGAAGGAAATACGCAATTGCTTACTGGCGGGGCAGTGGTTGGCTATGGCGTGGATCTGGCAGATTTGGGTGAGGGTTCGGCATCGGTAATATTGGAAAAGATTATAACCGGGCGCACGCTTAGACCTGGAGACGAAGGCGTAGTAATGATTTCCAAGTCAATGGCCGATGATTTCAAGAAAAATGTGGGCAGTCAGATTGAACTCAATAACGACAAGTATAAAGTAGTTGGAATCTTTGAACCGGTTTCAAACATTTTTGGAAATATGGTTGTTATGAATATGGATGATGCAAGAGAAATCGGTAATTTTCCGTCTAATAAGGCTTCAACCTTTTTTGTTATTCCTGCAGATTTGGCGCAGGCATCAAAAATAGCAAAGCTGATTAATTTCAAGTATCCTGATGACCTGGATGCACGTTCAAGTCAGGATGCGATAGAGCAAGTTGGCAGTTTGATAGAGAACCTAAGGAACTTTGCATTCTTGGTTTCCCTTATTGCTGCGGTTGTTTCTGCAATAGGCGTTCTCAACACATTACTGATGTCGGTTCTGGAAAGATTTAAGGAAATAGGAGTATTGAAAGCAGTCGGCTGGACCAATGATAATGTGATAAGAATGATACTTTTAGAATCCCTGTTGCTAGGATTTTTTGGTGGCCTTGGCGGTGTGCTATTGGGTTTCCTGGCCTCTGAATTTCTCAGTAGCGCATTAGCATTAACATCAATTATAACCCCTCTGTTAGTTATGGAGGCGATGATATTCTCAATATCAATAAGTTTGATATCTGGATTGTATCCTGCATTTTTGGCTTCAAAAATGGAGCCAATTGATGCATTAAGAGCGGAGTGATAAAATGGTAAAAAAAGGTAAGGTTAAAAAAGAAGAGAGAAAACCCATAATAGAAGTCAGGAAAATAAAGAAAACATATTTGCTGGGTGAGACAAAGGTGCACGCGCTCAGGGGCGTGAGCCTTAACGTGTACCCCGGAGAGCTTATTATCATCCTTGGTCCGTCAGGAAGCGGGAAGAGTACACTTTTGCACCAAATGGGTGCGCTGGACATTCCTACAGAGGGAAAAGTTCTTGTTGACGGATTGGACATCACGCAGATGGATTCCTGGAATCTTTCTATGCTCCGCAGAAAGAAGATGGGATTTATTTTCCAGTCGTTCAATCTTATTCCGACTCTTGATGCAGTTGAGAATGTTCATATCCCTCTTCTTCCAACAAACGTTTCTGAAGTGGCCGCACATCGCAGGGCAATGCATCTGCTTAAGGAAGTTGGAATAGAGGATCGTGCGCACCACAAGCCGAACCAGCTTAGTGGCGGGGAAAGGCAAAGAGTTTCAATTGCAAGGGCGTTAATCAATGACCCTGAAATTATTTTTGCAGACGAGCCCACAGGAAACCTGGACTCCAAAACGGGAGAAAAGGTTCTGGAGATAATACGAAAATTAAATGAAGAAGAAGGAAAAACCTTTGTTATAGTCACGCATGATGCAAGTCTGGTTGAATTTGCAGACCGCGTTTTTATAATTAGGGATGGGCTGATAGAAGAAGAAAACCTTGGCGGAAAAAACGGCCATGCATACAAAAGCGAATCAGTTGAACTAAATAAACGCAAGAGGAAAAAATAAATGTTTAAAATGTCCTTTCTAAACCTGCTGCGAAGGAAATCGCGTACTGTTCTGGCACTATTGGGAATAATGATAGGCGTAGCAGCTTTGCTTGTGCTAGTTGGTTTGGTTGAAGGGATAAATGCGCTTGCCCTTGATGCCGTTGGCGGAATGCAGGGTGTTTATGTCATGCAAGATGGGGCTACAGATGATTCTCTTTCAATTGTAAATCTTTCGGATAAGTCAAAGCTTGAAGCAATTCAGGGCGTTAAAGTCGTTACCCCCACAATACTTGGCGTTCCGCAGACTGTTGATGGAAAAAGAAATTCCATGAGTGGAGGAATACCTGTTTCTGTTATAGGGACCGACCCAGGCCAGGTTTCGAACAGCCTTCTTGCAACAGCAATGCAGAATCTTAAGGAAGGAAGAATGCTAAGGTCGGGAGATGAAGGCGTAGTTCTGATTTCTACAAAATTATCCGATGACAGAAAAAAGCATGTTAATTCTACAATCAAAATAAATGATTATAGCTTCAAGGTTATTGGAATTGTTGAGGTGACTTCAGATTTTTATTCAAACGTAATCGTACTTCCAATCGAAGATGCAAGAAAAGTTTTGGATTTTGAGGAAGGAAAGGTCAATAGTTTCTTTGTAGTGCCCGCAGACCCCGCAAACGTTGACAAGATAGACAAGATAATTGATTTCAAGTATCCTGATGATTTTGATGCCTATTCAGCACAGGAGACTGCCGCACTTACTGGAGATATTTTAGACAGCCTTAGAGCTATGACCTTGGTTATCGCATTGATTTCATCAATTGTTGCAGGAATAGGGGTGATGAATACAATGCTTATGTCTGTTATGGAAAGATATTCTGAAATAGGAGTCCTGAAAGCAGTCGGATGGACAAATAATAATGTTATGCAGATGATTCTGCTTGAATCAATGTTCCTTGGCGTGCTTGGGGGAATTGCAGGAATTGTTTTTGGTATTCTTGTTGGTGAATTAATAGGAATCGCATCAGGACTTTATCCGTTAATGACACCTATGCTTATTTCAGAGGTGTTCATATTTGCAATAAGTGTAAGTGTTTTCGCCGGAGCATATCCTGCGTTCAGGGCCTCAAGGCTTGAGCCGATTGATGCTCTTAGGGAGGGACAGGGTGATTAAGGTATTAAGGCTAAATCACAGAATCGCAAGGGACGCAAGACTTACCACGCATGTCGGTCTGATTTCAAGGGCGTTTGGTGCAGATGAATTCATTCTTTCAGGAGATGAAGACAGAAAGCTTCTTTCCGGTTTGGACAAAGTTACAGAGCAGTTTGGCGGCCCGTTTGAAACAAAATATGTCAAGCAATGGAAGCCCTTTGTAAACAAGGAGAAGAAAAACTGCAAAGTTGTGCACCTAACTGCTTATGGTTCGCAATTGCAAGATGTAATCAAGGATATCAGAAAGGAAAAGAATCTGATTGTGGTGATTGGCTCTGCTAAAGTTCCGCCAGCTGCGTACGAGGTTGCCGACTGGAATGTTTCTGTTACAAACCAGCCCCATTCAGAAGCGGGCGCATTGGCTGTTTTTTTGCATGAATATTTCCAGGGCAAGGAACTCACTAAGGAATTTAAAAAATCCAAGAAAAAGATTATTCCCCAGGCAAAAGGGAAACGGGTTATTTCTTCTTAGTTTTCTTTTTTGGCGTTGCCATTGGTTTTTCCGGAACTATAATCCACATTGCCAGATACAGGATAATTGCAGTTCCCAAGCTGACTAATCCAAATATAACCCAGAGTATTCTGATTAATGTAGGGTCAGTATCAAAGTATTCTGCCATTCCGCTTGCAACACCGCCAAGTATTGTGTCATTCTGATTTCTGTATAATCTTTTATTTGTCATGAGTATCATTTATTAAATATGCTTTTAACTATTCTCTTTTTTACAAAACCGCCGTTTATTTAAACTCTAATTTATTGTCTAATTATGACTCTTGAAATTGCATTCTTTGCCAATATGCTGTCAGTGGCTTTTGGCATTTTGTCGCTTACTATAGGAATCTTGACTTTAAAAAGAATAACAAAGCTTGATGAGAGAAAGTTGCAAGCCCTTCTTTTTCTGAAAATTAAGAAAATTAAGTTTGTCATGAAGGTCTTATTTATAGGAATACTTTTTTTGGCATCAGCATCATTTTTTCATCTACAATTTCATATTGATTCTTACCTAATATATCATATGCTGTCAGATATTTTCAGGCTTGTGGGGTTTGCAGCAATATTTATAGCAATAAATTGTTTCTATAGTTGTATGAAACCTTATGCTTAATGCTGTGTAAGATATTCGAACTCGCTATATACTAATGTTGTTTAATTTATAAATTCTCTGGGCGGTCTGGTAGATGATCAATCCCTCCAAATTCCTTAATTGGTATTGATTTGATTGTTCTCTTAATTTCAGGTTTAATAGGAGTTATAGTCATTTCATCGGTTCCACCAATGCTCTCGCAGTCATCCTCAATTAAGATATTTGGATTGCATTTTTCAGCAACGTTACAATATTCTTCATTTTCTTCTCGGTGTAGCAACTTGCCATCTGGAAAATCGTAGTCTTGAAGTACTCTTTGAATTTGTGCAACCTCTTCAGGTTTTTTGCGGGAAGTCAAATAGAAAATTTCAGCTCCTGATTCTTTCCATTTTTTCAATTTTTGAACTGCATTTCCAATTGGGATATAAGACTCGTACTCATGTACTGTCTTTTCTTTGTTTTTAACCTGCTTTACAATATCTTCTCTTTTATGACCTGAAGCACCCTTGTGCATGATTATTGTTCCTTCAGTAAACAAAAGTATCTTTACCATATTCTCACGAATCCAATTAACCTTCTTTCCGTCTATAAAGCCCTTATCCGCCCCCATAGACTGCAATTCCTATTGTTAATGCAAGGGACCGGATTCGAACCGGCGAACCCACAAAGGGACTGGACCCTAAATCCAGCGCGTTTGGCCAGACTTCGCTACCCTTGCAAATCGTATTATTAACAATAAAAATAGATAAAGTATAAAAAAGCGCCCAGGCCGGGATTTGAACCCGAGTCGCAAGAGTGACAGTCTTGCATGCTAGGCCGGACTACACCACCTGGGCAAAATTAGGATATTAGTATATCCTGTTGAAAGATTTTTAAACGTGCAGGGGGCCGGATTCGAACCGGCGAACACACAAAGTGACGAGATTTATCATCATTGCTCAAGCTCAAGTCTCAAGATCAACAATCTTGAGTCTCGCGCGTTTGGCCAGACTTCGCTACCCCTGCAGAAAAATAGGTCTGGCGGGATTCGAACCCGCGACATCTCGGTTAAAAGCCGAGCGCTCTGGCCTGGCTGAGCTACAGACCTGAAATGAAGAGTGGGCCTAGCCGGATTTCCACTGCAATTCCTCGTAATCATACTAAGGAAAAACAGATTTGAACCGGCGACCTCACGATTATCAGTCGTGCGCTCTAACCAAGCTGAGCTATAGGCCCTTCTTCAATAATTTACTGCACAAAAACATATTTAAAGGCACAGTTGTTCTATTCGTCCTCAATTCCGTTGCTTGTTACCCTGAAAACTACTTCCCCATCCGGAAGGTTAGGGCTGTCCACAAGTTTTGCTATTCTTTTCTCTGCTTTGCTTCTTCTGAGATAAAGTCTGTAGGTTGCTGTGTGTGCTACAACATGGCCACCAATTGCCGCAGTCGGGTCCCCGAACATAACGTCCGGCCTTGACATTACTTGGTTTGTTACAAATATGACCAAATCGTTTACATCTGCAACTCTCTGCAGGGTATGCATGTGCCGGTTCAGTTTCTGCTGTCTTTCTGCGAGCTTTCCACGGCCAGTGTATTCTGCCCTGAAATGCGCGGTCAAAGAGTCGACAACAATTAGTTTGATGTTTTTCTCCTTAATCAGGTCCTTTGCCTTTTCAAGAAGCAGCATTTGATGGTCTGAGTTGTATGCGCGACCTACAATTATGTTTTTCAGAACCTCATCCGGGTCCATGCCGCGCGCTTCTGCCATCTGCTTTATTCTTTCCGGGCGGAAAGTGTTTTCAGTGTCGATGAATAAGCAGTTTCCACCAAGTCCGCCTTCTTCCAGTGGCACTTGTACGCTTACTGCAAGCTGGTGGGCAAGCTGGCTTTTTCCTGAGCCATATTGTCCGTATGCCTCGGTTATTGACTGAGTTTCAAGTCCTCCGCCCAATAAAACATTAAAGGCTTCTGACGGTACTGTAAGTTTCTTTATCTGATTTCGCTTCTCTAGTATCTTGTCTGCACTTTCATATCCCATTTCAAGTGCGTCTCTGGCAGCATTTATTGCTTTTACTGCTGTTGCATCTCCCAAAGCTGCAATTTCACTTAATTCCATTGGTGAAGCTACGGCTATTGCTTCAAGGTTTGTATAACCTGCTGCTCTCAATTTTTCTGCTGTTGTGGCACCTACGCCAGGTAAATCTTCTATAGTTTCAATTTTCTTTGCTGACATTTTAATTCCTCCATCATTCTGAAATCCTTTCCAGGACTTCATTTGTTTCTTTCAAAGCGTCTATTTTGTCAGACACTAGGTTCCTGCAGGTGAAGCTTAACCCGCCAGAGAACTCATCCTTTCTTGCAGTACCTGTTATTGCAATCTTTTTTCCAGTTGATTTTAGCTTTATATCCGCATTCACATCATTCTTTTCAATTCCCAGTATTTTCTGCGCCTGCACACCGAATGCAACGCACCTTATACATCCGAATCCATCGTCAAGCTCGAATGGAAGAATCATTTTGCTTACGGGTTCAACATTTCCGCATTTCGGGCAGACTGTTCCTTCTGTCTTTCCATTGCATTTCGGGCAGGAGTTGAATGACCTATTATCATAAATGTGAACCACCATTCCGTTTATCTCTCCGGATATGCCGTCATCCAGTTTGTCAATTCTGAATTTCTCAAGCCCTTCTGCTCTCACATTTTCAAGTTCTTTCGCAAGGTCTGTCTGGGGATTTACAATTAATGTCCCCCTCCATCCGACATTCACTTCGGCATTGTTTAATCCTTCCCTTGCGTATCCGCCATTAATCTGAATAACATCCCCCACATTCGCCCTTGTTAACAGGTTTGTGTGTTCGCCCCATAACGCAACCCTTATTTTTCCTGTTCCGTCAACAAGTTCTATGTTCGCAACCTTTCCTGGCTGTCCGTCTCTTTGGAAAGTCCTTAATGTTCCCATCCACGTTATTTTCCCAATGAGGTTTACATCCGCATTTCCCACTTTTATTTCCTTTATCTTTTTCATGCTGACTTCTATTTTCGGAACTTTAATGTTTTCTCCTTCCGGATTTATCACAATGTTTCCCTTTGATGTCACAGAAAGCTGCTTCTGCTCATTGTAGAGTTTCACATAAGCGCCTTCAAGAAGCAAGGTTGTTCCGCTTGCTATTTTTCCCTGCTCTACCAAATCAACATCATCATGCCATAAACTTAATCTTGCTTCTTCTGCCCCATCGGTAACAATTACACTGCATACTCTTCCTTTTTTGTTTTCCTTTTCAAATGTCTGCGGAGCAAAAACTTGCTTTACTGAAACTACAACATCCACATTTTCCATTCCCTCTTCCAAATCAGATAGTTTCAATCTTTTTCTTTTAGGGGCGTTCGTACCCATCTTTACTCCCAAATCGTTTGCCACCGAGTATGCTGCCCCGGCTTCTGTAAGCATTCCGCCAAAGGCGTCAATTTTCTTCTTAATAAGTCCGCGGATTTCAGATTCTGCTTTTCCTGTTTGTTCCATAATTGAGAACATAATCTTGTCTGGGTTGTTCAAAATATCAGCTGTCATTCTACCCCTCAGAAATTAGCTTACTATATATATTAGAAAGCTTTAATATTGCTTTCGCCGAAATATCCTATATGGATGTGGAATTGGCCCCTGATGTACAGGCAATCATGGAGGACCTGGTTTTCAAGCTCGATTTGAAGCATGTCGATTCAACAAGGATAGTTTGCATGAGAAGTAGGGGTACAAAGAACAATGCAATAGCCAGGATATGGTCAATGCCAGATATATGGCAGAAAGCCCTCAAAATTCAGGCACATTACGTCATAGAGGTCATTTCTACACGCTTTGACAGGCTCTCTTTCGAGGACAAACAGAAGACTATTTTGCATGAATTGCTCCATGTGCCAAAGACCTTTTCAGGAGCCCTGGTGCCCCATAAATGCTTTGGGAAAATGAGGGTCAATGAAACAGCCGTAAACGCCCTTTATAAGGAATATAAACGACGTATAGGGGACTTTGTAGAATGCAAAGACGGCGTAATCGAGATGTTTTAAAGCCTAAAAACAATGTTTATATACTCTTGCCCACGTATTAACTATATTTCAAGGGAACAGCCTAATTTACAGTTTAAAGGAGCCCGATATAATGGGGACGAAAGATACAAAGACATTTGAATTTCTAAAAAAGCGTATACAAGAGGACGGTGCAGTTCTTTCTTTATTGTTCGATCCTCCAGATCAGTCACCTGAGCGTGCCGGACAGATTGCTAAGATAGGTGCCAAGAAAGGCGCTGACTTATGTATTGTGGGCGGTTCTGTAGGTGCACAGGGTGAATTATTAGACCAGACCGTTCTTGAGATTAAAGAGAAGTCTGAGCTGCCGGTAATTCTTTTCCCAGGTGGCGTAGGAACTGTTTCCAAAGAGGCAGATGCTATTTATTTTATGAGCTTGCTTAATTCAAGAAACCCTTATTGGATTTCACAGGCCCAGATAACTGTCGCCCCTCATGTAAGGCACGTGAACATAGAGGTAATTCCAACAACTTACCTTGTAATGTCGCCGGGCGCAGCAGTAGGCTGGGTCGGAGATGTTAACCTTCTTCCGAGAAACATACCATACCTTACAGCATACTCTGCCTTGGCAGGAGAATATCTTGGAGCACAGATTGTTTTGCTTGAGGGTGGCTCTGGTGCGGATTTAGCTCCCCCATTTGAAGCAATTGCCGCTGCGAAGAAGCTAATCACAATCCCGCTTTCAGTCGGTGGCGGAGTAAGAACCGGAGAAGATGCATACCAGGCAGTTAAGGCCGGCGCAGATGACATCAGAATCGGAACTGTAATCGAGAACAACGGCAGCCTGGAAAAAATAGAAAAGAAAATAGAAGAGCTTGCAGTGAACATCAAGAAAGCCGGAAAAGAGAAACTTTAGCTTTATATATCTTCTCTTTGATTTTATATTTATGAAAATCCTTGTTACTGGCGGAAACGGTTTTATCGGTAAGCGCCTCTCAAAACTTCTTCTGAAAGGAAAGGATACAATTTACATTTTTGACAGGGAAGCGGATTCCGAACTTGAAAAGGCCGGAGCCAAATATTACATAGGGGATGTTACAAAGCTTGGGGACGTCCTTCAGGCCTTTGAAAAACTTAAACCGGATATTGTTTATCATCTTGCAGGAATCACTGACGAGCAGAACCAAAATCTTTATGGTGTGAATGTTGACGGAACAAAGAACGTTGTTGCAGCAGCAAAGGGAAAATCAATAAAGCAGATTGTTTTCCCCGGAACTGTCGGAATACTAAGCACCGCCCACCAGCCCACTACTGAACTTGAGGAATACTATCCCCAGACACCGTATGAAGAAACAAAAGTTCTTTCAGAGAAAGAAGTTATCTACTCGGGAATTCCTTATACTGTTGTAAGGGCACCGGTTGTTATAGGGCCTAATGTTTATTGGAAAAATATAATAAAGGCGGCAAAAGAGGATTACCCCCTTATCGGTACCGGAGCGAATTACTGGCCACTGGTTGATGTTGATGATTTTTCAGAAGCCCTGTTTTTCGTGAAGGATAACAAGCACGCGCTTAACCAGATTTACAATATCACGGCAAAGAACCAGATGACTTACGGCGAAATCTACAGAGAAATAAGAAAGCAGATTGGCAAAGGCGAAATAACGAAAACAGTTCCGGTCTGGCTGATATACATACTTTCCTTTGTTTACAGTCTTAAGTGCAAATTAAAAGGCGTGCAGCCAAAACTTTCAATGCAGAAACAATCAATTGACAGACTTCTTAAAGACAGGCGGATGGATGTATCGAAAATAGAGAAACTGGGATTCGCCCCGAAATACACCATACAGGAAAGCATCGCAAGATGGGCTCCTGAGCTTAAGTGATACTATGATTGCGCTTGACCCTTTCGTTTTTGTGCAGAATCTTATTTTAGCACTGGCGGTTGGCGCACTTATTGGAATTGAAAGAGAATTCACCAAGAAACAAAGCATTGCAGGACTAAGGACTTTCAGCCTTGTCAGTCTTTTTGGAGCGCTTTCAGCGTACCTTTCGCTTCTTATGGAAAATCAAATCATTATGATTATATCCTACATTTCTATTATTGTTTTTGCGTTCGCACAATATATTTTTAGCATGGATAAAAAACTACATTTCGGGCTTACGACATTGTTTGCCTTTGTAATAACTTTCCTTGCGGGTGCACTTGTTTTCTACTCTTTTATTTTTGAAGCCGTGCTTATTGCAATCCTGATTACAATAATTCTTTTTGAAAGGGCAAAGCTCCACTCTTTTGTAAGCCAGTTAACATACAGCGAACTTGCAGATGGGCTGGAGTTCATAATTGTTGCATTTTTACTTTACACTTTTATTCCGGTTGAATCTGTCGCGCTTTACGGAATATCCTTTCCATTGAAGAAATTTATCACATTCATTTTCTTTGTTTCAATAGTCTCATTCCTTGGTTTCCTTGCAACGCGTTTGCTGACATCCGATAAGACCCTTTTAACAGTTGGTTTTTCGTCAGGATTAATAAGTTCCTCTGTGTTTGCAATAAGATTCAGGGAAGTGGCACAACACAAGCCGCAGATATCACAGCTGCTGCCACTGGGTCTTGTAAGTGTTTTCACAAGTAGTTTCATAAGAAACATAGCGCTTATTTCCTTCTTTTCTATTCCTTTGGTTTACTGGGCTGCTCCGCCTTTCATTATTATGTTTGTTTTCATGGCCGGTTTGCTGGTTTTCCTTTACTATAAGGCCCAGCCGTCGGCTTTCAAGCTTAGCAAAGCTCTGAAACTTGAATTCCAGACACCTTTCTCAGTTAAATATGCATTCAAAGTGGGGCTTATTTTTGGTGCGGTGTTTTTGGCACAGGATTTGTTTAGAACTTATGTGGGCTTTGATGCATTTATTTTAACTTCCCTTTTGTTCAGTCTTGTAAGCTCAAGCGCAGTTATTTCAAGCATAGCTTTCTTTTCTGGAAATGGCACAATGAATTTTATAACCGCAGCTTTGCTTGCTATCATTGTTTCTGTTTTTGATATGATTTCAAAGACCTTTATTGCATGCTGGCCCTGCGCCAAAAAAGAAGCGTTGTCTTTGGGCCTGTATGCGGCATTTGCAGGACTTATAACTGTAGTTGCGTTTGTATTTTTTATTTGGTGAGTGAATGATAGAATTGGATGGATCACAATTGGAGGGTGGAGGACAGATACTTCGTACAGCCCTTGCACTTGCATCAATAACCGGACAGGAGATAAGTGTTGACAAAATCAGGGAAGGGAGACCAAAGCCAGGACTGAAAGCCCAGCATATTTCTGCAATAAAAGCATACAGACTGATTGCCAAGTCAGAAGACAAGGGCGTTGATTTGGGCTCGCAGAAGATAACCTTTTCCCCAAAGGAATTATCGGGCGGGAATTTTTCAATGAATGTTGGCACTGCGGGTTCAATAAGCCTTGTTTTGCAGGCGCTGATGCCAGCGACAGTGTTTCTTCCAACTGCGCTTGATTTGAAGATTCTTGGCGGAACCGATGTTGCGTGGTCGCCACCGTCTGATTTTTTGATTAATGTTCTGCTTCCGACTTTGTCAAAAATGAAATACCGCGGAACCGCAAAGCTTGTGAACCGGGGATATTATCCAAAGGGAAACGGGCGAATAGTTTTTCATTCGAATCCTTCGCAGTATCTTAGAAAAATAAAAATAACTGATTTTGGAAACATTGACTACATTGAAGGCACAGTTCATTCAGCAGGATTGCCATCAGATATTTTACGGGAGATTAAGCTTGCGGCATTGCATGTGTTTACTGAAGCAGGAATCGAGGACGTTATTTTAAATGAAAATGAGCAAAAGGGCGTTGCGCAAACCCGCGGGGCAGGAATAAGCCTATGGGCGTATACTACTACTGGTGGCGTAATTGGCGCAAGTGCCTTGCTTGAAAAAGGCCAGGAGGCTACAGACATCGGAACAAAAGCGGCGTACGAGCTGCTTGAATATCTTAAAATCAAAGCGCCTGTCGGCCCTTACCTGGCAGACCAATTAATTCCATATATGGCCCTGGCAAAAGGAAAATCAGAAATTTACACTACCTTTCTTTCCATGCATACTATGACAAATATTTGGGTTGCAGAGCAATTGCTCCCAGTCAAGTTCAAAGTTGATGGGGAACAAGACAAGCCGGCCGTTATATCTGTTGAAGGTGCAGGAGTGGAGAATAAGTTTTTATAATTTTGGAGGATGGACTACTACCCCGTGTGGAAGTAAGTCTGCTTTTCCTTGTTTGTAAAGATCTATTTCACATTGTTCAACTGTAATGAATCTATCTGTTTCTATTTTTCCATCTACTTCGCGTTCTTCAGCATCATAAAAGATAATTATGTCTCCTGCTTTGAATTCATCCCGGCTTTTCAGTGGCAATTCACCAAAAGGAGTTTCTGTAACTGGTTTCAGGTCAACATCACCGCTTGTTGGCACCCAACCCCAGTTCTCAATATAGTCCCTAGTTAGCCAAGGGGCATTCAAATAATCAGGAACATTCAATTTACCCACCATAAGAATGTTGTGCATAAAACGTATTATAAGCCTTTTTCACCCTTTAAAAAGGAAAGGTTTTTATACCATAACTGCGTAGTAACAGGTACTAATTAAATACAATTTCTCCCCCCATTACCGATGGGTCTCTTAGGGGGCCCACGGTGTTGGGTTTTAAATAAGCAGTGCTAGAAGGAACCAGTCCGGCCAAAATACGATTATTAATGTCGCGATAAAAATAGCGGGTCCGAAAGTCGGAGCATTTGCATATATCCAGACTTCCTTTATTTTGTATTTTTTAAGTTTCTTTATTGCAGCCTCGTCAAGCACCTTTTTTGAGCCCAGTATTGCCCTTATTTTCTTGTCTATTTTGTTCGGGGCAAGAACATCCCCGTCCTGTATCTTTGAAATTAGGATTTTCTTTGAGAACGCCTTGTCAGTCATATCATCCCCAAATACCGTGTAGAAAATAGCCGCAATTAAGGGGACTACAATCAGCGCCATTCCAAAGCCAGTAAGCATTTCCAGGTTAAACAGAATATTGACATACATTGCTGACAGGACTACCAGCGCCGCCCCTATTATTATTTTGTTAAGTTTCAGCTCCTTCTTTTTTTCATAAAGGACATACTTTGTTCCGTAATAAGTTATGGTGGTCAGCACGTTTATCAGTGTGGCAACTACCAGTATCATGAAAACAGCAGGAAGTCCAGGTTCGACAGTCATTGGAAGAAGCAGGGTAAGACCAACAAACAGCTTGACATCCCCGCCGCCAACCTGCCCGGTATAATAAAGGGCATAGCCTATTCCGAACACCAGTCCGGCCATAATTAGGGTATTTACTATGAAAGCTGGGTTTAGGCTTAACAATGTGAGCAATAAACCAATGGCAATGATAGGGTAAGTGATTTTATCGTAGATGTAGCCTGTTTTCCAGTCAGTTATCGCGCTTATTGCTGTTCCTATGAGTGCCACAGCCTGTTTAATGAGCAGTAATTCCATATCTATCCCTCGATATTAATAACATCCAGCGCCTCGCAAATGCAGGGTTTCCCTATTATTTCGGTTATGCTTGGTTTTGTGCGCCCGTTATCACTAGATATAAACTCTTTTATGTATGTGCCTGTTTCAGCTTTTATTTCAAGTTTAAGCAGATCCCTTTCAACACGCTCTGCTTTTACATAATAAACAGTTCTTTCCCTTGTCAGTTTTGCCCTTCTGTTCTCAACTCTCTTTGGGGTGTATTGCTCAAGTTTCATGTCTTTTATTTTGTTTATTTTTGCTATGTCTGAATTTGTAATGGATTCGCTGCATCTAGTTAATGCAATATATGTTTTGTCATGTTTTGCCGCTTTTATGTCAACGACCTTTTTCTTTTCTGTGAATTCCAAATCATGAATCGCAACCCGGTCCTTGTTTTTTTCATTAACTACTTTCTCAAGTTTCTTCAAATCAATCTTTCTTATTTTAGGGTCAATAAGTTCCAAGACAAAGGGTCTTCCGGTTCCAAGCATTACTGCATCAATGTCTTCTCTTCCTCCGCCATGGAAGCTTTCATTCTTTGCCTGTGATGCTTCGACAAAAGGGACTGCAACTAATTCTTCGAGTGTTTCCCCGTACTGCTTTCCTGTGTTGTTGCATTGCTTGCATCCTCTTCCGCGGCATTTCCTGCATGGCCACTTTGTCTGCGGCAATCCTCTTTCGTATTTGTTGTATCTTCCGTAGATGTAAACGGGTTTTATCTGCAGTTTTACTTTGTTTCCTATGTAATCTAGAATAATCATTATTTCCGGATTTGTGAAATTGACTTCTTTTTTCCAGCGCTTTTCAAATTCGCTTCCTATTTCCTGATTGATGTCCTGCTTTATGCTTCTCTGGTCTTCATGCTCATATTTCTCTATCATTTCGGTTTCAAAATCAATTATTTTGTCAGGAAGTATGCAGCCAAGAAGAAAATTATCAAATTCGTATTCCTTTACGGTTTTCTCAACGAGCTGCATCATTTCCTTTTTCTTTGAAAATATGTTTCTGCAGGCCGGGCACTCCTTTTCGTTTGTTGTCGCAATTTCTTCTTTTGGAATGCGCGAGTATCTTTTTGTGCAGCGTTCGCAGAGTCTTATTTTCTCCATGTTCATCCGTCCAGTTTGTAATTTATTATTGTAATGCACTGACTGCTCAGGTATTCTGTTTTTCCCAGACTGACTTTTTTCCCTTTTTTGGAAAGCAGTTCAATATCTTTTTCCGAATAGCCCTTATTGTCGCCCATTACATAAACAAAATCTTCCTTTAGTTCTTCAATTTTCCCATTTTTGTCAAGATATATTATTTCCCCTTTGATTTCCCCCAGCAGGCCATCAAGGTCTATCTTTTTTGCATACAAACCCATTCCGTCTGTCTGCCAGATTTTTCCTGGTTTTGTTGAAAGCAGGTTCTTTATGTGGCTTGCAATGTTTCTTTCATCAGGGCTCATTCTTTTCAGCTCTTCTCCAACAAATTTCAGGGTAATTGGAGGATTCGGCGCCCCTCGCATCACAATGTAAAAAACAGTATCATTTCTTAGATTGTCAGAAAGCCAGAATGCAGAGTTAACGCACCTGCAGATTACATCCATCCTTCCTGCATTAGGCAAACCATTCAATGAAAAATCTCCGTCTGTCTGAGCCAAGTTGGTGACCATTACAAAAGTTCTCATAGTTTGTACACCGCTTTTGAGCTTTTGTCGCCCTCGAACATAAAAAGCGAGACTTTGTTTTTTTCTATGTGCATGAACAGCATTGATTCTTTTTCGCTTCCGCCTCCACCGCCCCATGCACCGGTTGCTGAGCCGGGATTAACAATCAGGACCCCGTCAACGAACTTTACTTCCAGTATGTGGGTGTGTCCTGTAACAATGATGTTTGCGCCTGCGTCCTTTGCTATTTTAACAAGCGTATCAGTATCGCCCCTTGGCATGATTCCTGTTCCGTGAGTTACTAAAACAAAAGCAGTCTCATCAGAAAAGAATTTGTAGGCCGGCAATTCAAATTCATCCATGTTTCCCCTTACTGCAATTGTTTCGCCAAGTTCAGTTATTTTATTCAATGTGTCAGGTTCAGTGAAATCTCCAGTAGCAATTATTTTGTCCGGAGCCCTTTCCTTTATCATGTCTATAAATCGCTGCGGGATTTTTTCCGCTCTTTCAGGGATATGTGTATCTCCAATAACCGCATACCTCATTTTATCATCCCAATTCTTCTAATTTGTCAAGATTCGGAACCTGCATTCCCATCTTTTTCATCTGCTTAAGTTGTCGTTTTATTTTTCCGCTTTTGAATCCTTTGAACAGCTGTTTTGTTTTCTTGAAATTCTTTAATAGTGCGCGAACATCCTCTTCTTTTGTTCCCGAACCCTTTGCTACCCTCAGTATTCTGGATTTTGTCAGGACATCAGGATTTTTTCTCTCATATTTTGTCATTGAATCCATTATGTGGCCGAATTTTTCCAGCATTTCTTCTCCGCCCTCAAGAAGTTCTTTCGGAACCTCAGAGCCGACACCCATCATTCCAAACACTTTGTTCAGCGGGCCCATTTTTCTGGTTGCTTTCAATTGCTTGTAGAACATTTCCAAGTCAAATTCCTTTTCCAGCATTTCCTGCGGCGAAAGTGCTTCTTCTTCTGCAACTTCCCTTGCTTTTTCCAAAAGTCCTTCCAAGTCTCCGTAACCCATTATTCTTGACAGGTATCTCATTGGGTCGAAGAACTCAATGTCCTCTCTTTTCTCACCCGTTCCTATGAACAATACTGGGGCCCCTGTTTTTGCACATGCAGAAAGGGCTCCACCACCTTTTGCTGAACCTTCTGTTTTTGTTAAAATTACCCCTGTGACTCCGACAGCGTTATGGAATGCTTCTGCCTGCTTTCCTGCGCTTTGCCCCATGTCCGCAGACATTACAAGCCATGTTTCCTGTGGCTTCAGGGCTTTGTCTATTGCTTTTATCTCATCAACCAGCTCATCATCCAAACCAGATCTTCCTGCAGAGTCCACAAACAGAACATCAACTGGGCCGATTTCTTTCATTCCTTTTTCAATTATTTTTACCGGGTCTTTTTCTTTAGGGTCTCCGTAGAATTTTATCGGTAAGTCGTGAACGTTTTGCCTAAGCTGCTCATAAGCTGCAGGCCTCCAGACGTCTGCGCCGATTACGCCCACTTTGATATTTCTTTTTGAATACATCTTTGCAAGTTTTCCGACAGTAGTTGTCTTTCCTGCGCCAAATAAACCTAAGAATAATATTTTTCCCTGCGGCAGACTTTCTTTTGACTTGTCTCCACCCATGAACTGAACAAGAATGTCATAGGTTGCCTTTGTCAGGTGCTCCTTTTTTGTAAAACCAGAGGCCATTTTTTCCTTTGCCTTGTTTTCAATCTCCTTTGAGATTTTCATTACATCCTGAATATTAACATCAGATGAAATCAATGCCCGCTGAATGTCTTTTTTGAATTCGTTGATTTCATTTTCGCTTATTGCAGAGGATTTTGTAAGCTTATCAAAAGCACGTCTTAGGCTCGAACCTAGCTTGCTTTCCATTTTATCACAGTATCCTGTCCAGTATTAACTCAGGGGTAAATCTTATTATATCTGAGTATTTCTGTCCGGTTCCGACATAAAGTATTGGCAGGTTTAGTTTTGTCAGTATTGATATTGCGCCCCCACCTTTCACATCAGTGTCTATCTTTGTGAGTATTACCCCGTCAAGACCGATTTTTTCCTTGAATGTTTCAACCTGGTCTATCAATGCCTGTCCTGCAAGCGCCTCTCCGACAAAAATCTTCAGGTTTGGTTTGGCAACGCGGTTTACCTTTCCCAATTCATCCATTAGGTTCACATTTGTCTGTTGCCTTCCTGCCGTGTCTATCAGGACGACATCTGTCTTGTTTGCCTTTGCGCTTGCCACCGCGTCATAAGCCACGGCTGCAGGGTCTGCCCCATAATCATGCTTCACAACCTTTACATTCAGTTTCTTTGCATGTTCTTCTATCTGCTGTATGCTTCCTGCCCTGAATGTATCTGCGGCCGCCAATACGACAGTCTTTTTGTTTTCCAGGAACATGTTTGCTATTTTTGCAATGGTAGTAGTCTTTCCTGCGCCATTCGGGCCTATAAACATTATGATAAAGGGCTGATTTTCCTTTGACTTTTCAACAAGGTCGAAGTTTTCCTCTGCCATGTTCTTTTCAAGTACCTGCCTAATCAGATTTTTTATCTGCGAGGTAATGTCCCCGCGAGTTAATTCGCTGCCCAAAAGTATTTCTTTTAGTTCTGAGCTTAATTTCTGGGCTGCTTCTATTTCAACATCGCTTTCCATCAGAAGCATTTCAAAATCCCAGCAGAATTCGCTGATTTCCTTTTCGCTTAGCTTTATTTTTCCGATTAATCCGTGTTTCAGTTTTGTTTTGAGCTTTGCCTTGAATTTTTTGCTTTCCTCTTCGGTCTTTTTTATTTTGGAAATTTCAATCGTCTTTTCAATAGTTTTGATTTCCGGCAAGGGCTCTGTTGGTGTTTCCTCTGCCAGTTCTTCTTCCACGACCTCTTCAACAGGCGTTTCTTCTTTGATGGGCTCTTCTATCCTTTTCTCTTCCTTTTCAGTTGAAGATTCCTCTACCTTTTTTGAAAAGCTGTTGATAGCATTACCTAACTTCTTTTTCAGGAAGTCGAACATTTTTCACCTTACTTCTTCTGGCCCATCATTTCTTGCAGCTTCATGCTTGTTTCATTTATCTTTGCTGTAATCTGTGATTGCTCGATAAGTATCTGTCTTTGCAACTGCTCGGCCTTGCCCTTTGCATCTTCAAGTATTTCCAAGGCTTCTTTTCTGTCTTTCTTTAGTATTGCTCCGGAGCCAATTTCACTGTAGATTTGTGAGTCTTTTGGGATTCCTGCTTGTATGTATACGCCTGCGCCAATTGGAAGCATTAGTCTTTCGTCCTGATTCTTTTCCATGTACTGCAAAGTTTTAATTGCAATGTCTATTTCTGCCATTCTTGAGTTTAATTGTGCCATTTCCTGCTGCATCATTGCCAGTCTTTCTCTTCCTGAGTTGATAACGGCCATCATAATTTGCGGATTTTCTTTTAGTCCTTGGAGTCCGCTGCCTTCACTCTTTTCCTTTTTTGCTGCCATATTATTCCTCCTATAAATTTAAACCTTCAGTTATGTGAATTATTTCCGGACTTGTAGTTAGTGTTCCGACTACTGCCCCGTTTGAGTTTGCCAATACTGAATGTGATACAAACCTGTCTCCATAGTTTGCAGTTGATACTATTCCTTTTACTCCGAACAATTTCTCAAGACCTTTGAAATCCTTCTCGCTTATGTTTGGATTTACAACAAAACCTTTATTTGTCACAGTTAAGCATGAGCCTACAATGTTCAGCCCGGCAATTATCATTTCCTTTGCCTTTACATCAAGCGCCTTCTCTATCTGCTTCTTTTTGTCTTTTAGTTCAGGTGCGATTATTGCTGCTTTGTCATTGCATGCAATAAGATTTCCGAATGCGTTCAAATTAGAGGGTATTTCAACCAGTTTCAGACCAAGGTCTTTCAGCTTTTGCTTTTCATCTTCAGACAATGCGTCTCCAATAACAAAGTTCTTGCTGTTTCCCCTGACAAAAACCCCGATTAAGTAGGTTCCGCAAACCCGCGTCTTTATGACTTCTGTTCCCAGCATATCCCTGATTATGTTAATCTCTTTCGCTGTTGAGAGACTGGGAACTAAGGTTATCTTGTCATTAGTACTACAGAACAATCCAATATAGGGATTATTCTGCAGACTCAGTTTGTTTATGTTCATTTGTTACCTGCCTTTTGATTGCAAGGCCTGTCGTGGTTGTTTTGTAGGAGTTGTTTTTTCCTTCACAGCTTTTTGTCCGGCTTTCTTGGGTGCTTCCTTTGCTGCTTTTTCTTCCTTTTCCCCTTTGGTTTCCTCTTTCTTCTCTGCCTCTTTTTCATCAGGCTTTTCTTCTTTCTTTGCAGGTTTCTTTTCTTCCTTTGGTTTTTCAACTACTTTTCTCTTTCCTGCAACCCATGCCCTTACTTTTCCTTCTTTTGTCCTTTCAGTTTCTATTGTTATTTTCGGCACAACTTTCTTACCGCTTCTTGACCATACTGTGTGGTTGATGCTTTCCTCAAGTATCACATTGTCTTCACTTGTTTTCATGTGTTTTGAGACAAAAGCACGTACGTCCTTTATGGCTCTTTGCGCGCGGTGTACACGAGTCCTTTTGTAAGATTCCCTAAGTGGTACAGTATATTTTCTTATTTCTTCTACCATATTATCGCCTATCTTCCAAATTCATTTCTGTAATCTTTTCCTACAGTTGCTTCTCTCCAGTTCTTTTTTCTTGTTTGGATTCTTGAACCTGATTTTGCCCAGGTCCAAATAGGTGCTCTGGATCTTATTTTTCTTACTGCGTTAAGATATTCCTTCAAGTGTGAACTTTTTTTTGTCATAGTTTTCACCTAAATTCTTTTTATTTTAGTTTCTCTTTTTTCTCCACTCATTTTCTGAAGCAGCGCTTTCAGTTCTTCATCAGAAACTTTGTCTTTTAATTGTCCGCTCTGTGCAAGATATGCCAGAAGCTGGACAACCTGCGCGTATTTTTCCGGATTCACGAGTTTTATGTTTGTCAGTCTTGCCTTTGCTTCCGGAGATAATAGTCTGGACAAGAGAATATTGATTTGTGATTCTATTGCTGCAACTTGTTGCTCTTGTTGCATTGCCTGTTGCTGAATCTCTGCCAATTTTCTTTGCCTTAACTCGTTGAGTTCTGCTTCAGTAACCATTTGAGCCACCTAGTATTTTGCTAATTCGGGGCGTGTTTTTTCTAATTCCTTTTTTAGCTCAATGGCGAGTTTATCTAAATATTTTTTCCCTGCAGGCGTTATAACTCTTCCTTTCTTTTCGAAGGATTTTATGTAACCTGCTTTCTCTAGTTGCTGCAAAGCAACTCTAATTATTTTTCCTCCGGATCTTTGTTGTGTGTGCGGTCTTATTCCCCTGTTTTTTCTTCCACCGAAGTAGGTCCTAAGTCTTTGTGTTCCGACAGGACCGTCCATATAGATTCTCCTCAACACAGTGGCAGTTCTGACATACCACCAGTCAGGATTATCTGGTGCCCTTTGTACATGAGGGCCAGTTTTAACATACAGCGACCATTCCGGGGCTTTAAATTCGGATCTTCCTTTGAAATCCGCAGCCACGCGGTTAATTAAGGTAGCTGCAGGTACATCGTATGCTGTAGCCATGCAAAAACCTCCAGTTGGCTTATAAAAACCGTTTTTGTTTTTTGGTTCTTATAATATATAATCGGCCACGAAGCCTTTAAATACTTAATATTATACCGGTTTTAGCTATAATTAACAATCGTTAACTTTTTATAATAATCCTGGCAAATATTAGTTACTGTTTGTATGTGATTTTATGGAGACTAGGGATATATATCTTGACCACGCAGCTACGACTTACGTTTTGCCAGAGGTAAAATCGGCTATGGACCCTTATTTTTGTGAGCGTTTTGGTAATCCAAGTGCGTTTAACAGCAAGGGACTTAAGGCTAAAGGGGCACTTAGAAATGCCCGTAAAACCGTAGCAGAGCTAATAAATGCCCTTCCTTTAGAAGTTTATTTTGTCGGAAGTGGAACAGAAAGCGATAATTTGGCGATTAAAGGCGTAGCAAGGGCTAATAAGGAAAAAGGACGTCATATAATCACTTGTAAAATTGAGCACCATGCGGTTTTGGACTCCTGCAAGGCCTTGGAGAAAGACGGTTATGAAGTCACTTATTTGGATGTTGACAAGTATGGCCAGATTAGGTTGAATGATTTGAAGAAGGCAATCAGAAATGATACAATCCTGATTACAATAATGTATGCCAATAATGAAATTGGAACAATCGAACCAATCAAAGAAATTTCTAAAATTGCCAAGGAAAAAGGAATTCTTTTCCATACTGATGCTTGCCAGGCGGGTGGACAACTATCAATTGATGTCAAGGAGCTTGGTGTTGACTTAATGACTTTGAATGGAAGTAAACTTTATGGTCCAAAAGGAATTGGATTGTTATATGTAAGAGATGGAGTTAAAATAGAGCCAATTATTCATGGCGGAGGACAAGAAAAAGGTTTGAGAAGCGGAACTGAAAACATTCCATCAATAGTTGGTTTTGCAAAAGCTTTGGAATTAGCGCAAACTTCTAAAGATGAAGAATCAAAAAGATTAATTTTGTTAAGAGATAAATTAAAGAAAGGACTTTTAGAAATTCCAAAAACCTTATTGAACGGACATCCAACAGAAAGACTTCCAAACAATTTGAATATTGCATTTGCAGATGTTGAAGGGGAATCCATTATTTTGAGATTGGATGCACTAGGAATCTATGTATCAACTGGCTCTGCCTGCACATCAAAAACATTAGAGGCATCTTATGTTGTTACTGCAACAGGAATGCCAGATGAAATTGCACATGGAAGCGTAAGATTTTCTTTGGGGCATAGAACAACTGAAGAAGATATTGATTATGTTTTAGACGTTCTTCCAAAAATAATTGAAGAACTTAGAAATATGTCTCCTGTAGAAGTTGATTTGGAAAAGATTTTAGAGGAGTGGAATAAAAATGAGTGAAAAGAACAAATGTGAAACCTGCCCTGTTGCTGAACAATGTGATGTAAAGGAAAAGGAAGACATTGAAACACTTAGAGAATGGTTTTACAATGAGAATGTTCGCGATCATTTCTTTAATCCTAGAAATATTTTCAAGACAAAAGAAGAAGCTGAAAATTACAAAGCTGATGGCGAAGCAATGGTCGGTTCTCCTGCCTGTGGGGACGTAATGAAGATGTGGATTAAAGTTAAAGATGGGAAGATTGTAGAATGCAAATGGCAGACTTTTGGTTGTGCATCAGCAATTGCCAGTACATCCATTCTTTCTGTTATGGTAACTGAGAATGGCGGAATGAAAATAGAAGACGCGTTGAAACTAACCGCGCAGGACATAGTTAAAAGACTAGGCGATTTACCACCAAGAAAATTCCATTGTTCTGTTTTGGGCGACCAGGCTCTACGCGCAGCAATTAAGAATTATTTAGAGAAAAAGAATTAGTAGCCAAACCGTTTCTTTGCCTTGCATTCTTTGCATTCGTATTCTACAGATTTAGTTTTCTTATTAGTTCTTACTGTTACGTTTTTTCCTTGCACCCAGAATACTCCGCATTTTTTACAAAACTGAATCTTTAATGATTTTGGAAAGCGAACATTGTATCTTGTTGCTATGTCTCTTGCCTGTTTGACATATTTGTTTGAGCGTTCAGGATATTTGTCAAATTCTTTTCTGGCTAATTCAAAGAGTTTAGCAATTCTTTCTTTTGCCACATCTTGCATTTTGTTTTTAGTTTGCGGTTTGACCATAATTACCAACCTGCGTTGCGTATACATCTATTTCCTTTGCGCTAATTATCTTATCCAAGGTTGTGAATTCCTTTGGTTTTGGATAATTAATTACATTCCTTGCCTCATTTATTATTGAATTCCTGTTTATCATTACATAATCTATTTTGTATTTTTGAAGCACAGCCAGGTTTTCATTTATTATGAAATCGTATGTATCATTGAGCTTTTCTTCACTTGCGTATTCCACATATAAGTCTGATAATGCCGGCCTTTGTGCGAAATAGGTTACTGCATGGCCATACAGCGGGTCACTTAATATTCTTGCGTTTTCATTGCTGTTCAGATTAATGAAGGTTCCGGAACTGATTAATGCTTCATCCAGAGTCGACCACTGCAGTACCTGGAAGTTCAGGTATATTGAGAATAAAGCAATCAGCAAAATTACAATGTAAAGCCACTTGTCCTTGAAATTGTCTTTGAATGCGTAGATGAATCCTACTGCAAGAGTCAGTGAAAGGAAAATGTTTGCCCTGTATGTGATGAATATTTCTGCAAAGACAAAAAGCAAAGTGAACAGGATTATTTTCTTCTGCCTGAATTTTATTTTCTTCCATTTTCCTATGGTTGCTGCAGCCCCTATAATCAGAAGAACTGCGACTAATCCGCCAAGGTCTGTAATTGCCTGACTGACGTCCGCCTTTATCAGATAGCCCCATGTTGACTCATTTACTTCATACGGAAGGCCAGAGTGCGCATATATCGGAAGGTAAATTATAGCAAACACAAGCAGCATTATTGCAATACTTTTCAGGAACTTCGGCCAGTCTGTCTTTTTTACAAAAAGCAAATAAAGAATAGGATACATCACGCCCATTAGCGCTTGTGAGTATGCTGCCATTGCAGCCAATCCGCCGGATATTACAAATTTATCCCGTTCAATCATGTATGCTGTTGCGGTTAACAATAATGCCAGTGCGAGTATGTGCTTTGGCGACATTGCAAAGGTTACAAATATGAAGACTGATGCAAGTAGGAAAAGCAAAACGAGAAGCTGTTCTTTTAGCTTGAATCCAAGTGAGCGGCCGAAATTCAGCACAGAGATTATAAAGAATCCATTAAGCATTGCCTGAACCAATCCAAAAACCATTGTTCCGGAGTATCCTGTAATCCATGCGCTTGCTGCACTGAACAGGAAATATCCCTCAACAAAAGTGTAACCCCTCCCAAGATAACTGAAAGGGTCTTCCATTGGTATTGTCCCGCTTCCAATCATTTGCTCTGAGTATCTTTCATAGAACACATTCCAGAGATTGTAGTGGGAAGGAAGGAACAGCATCAGTATTCCCGCCAGTATTATTCCTGCGCAAACAAGCAGCATTATCCGGTTTATCTCCACGTTCTTTTCTTTTGGAGCTTTCTTTTTGTAGTTCATTACTATGGCCAGTAAGGAAATGAATCCAAGTGCCAGAATAAGATTCAAACTGTTCAGTAACCCCCCATAGTTCAGAACCCAGGGAGTAATTATGAATAAAGTACAACCTAATGCAAAAGTTAGTGCAAGCCTTTCAAGCGTTACTTTGTGTCTGAAAAGGAAACATCCCGGAATAAAGAATAAAGCAAAGAACAAAGGCAGCTTTATTGGTGATAACGGGTCCTGTGATTCTGTTTCAGGAAGTTTATCCGGCAAAACTACTTTTTCAGAAATACCTGTGCCCTCCCGTTTTTCTATGTGGTAAAATAATGATTTTTCTCCTGCTGTGATTGTTATGAGATTGTCGCCGAGCTGCATTTCACTTCCATTTAGCATCAGCCCCATTCTTGTTGGCTCGTCTGGTGTGATTGTTGCTTCTTTTTTGAACACAAGATTGTCATTGGTGTAGATTTTTACATCCCTTATTAGGTCGCTGCTTGTGTTGTAGGGGGTCATCTGGAATGAAACCATTGATATGCTGTCCCCGTAGATTACTTTGTCGTGGTTGAGCAGCTCCATGCTTATGAATGATATTTTTGGGCTTAAAATTCCCCAGATTGGAACCAAGAGCAAGCAGAATATCACTGCAAGTGATATTGCAACAAACACTGAATCGGATTTTCCTGTTATCATTCAAACCAGTCCGTAACCAAAACTAATGGCTCATCCCTGCCAATCATCTTTAGATAATCAAGCAGATACAATGAGGTCCATATCGGGTCCATTTTTGTTCTCACTCCTATTTTTCTTTTTCCTCCAATGTCCTTTATTTTTGTCACTTTTACAAATTCAGAATCCAGCTTCTCCAAAGCGTCGTTTCCTGTCGGGTCTATCACCCAGATTGTCTGCGCTTCCCAAAGCCTTAATATGTAAAAGTATGAATCTGGTTTTAATTTTTCCTTCATTTCTTCTGCCATTACATTTGTTGCTGTAGGATTTGTGACGGTCAAATCCGCCCTTGCTGTCCAGGACCACCTTTCGAATTTGCTTACTGCCCCGTATTTCGATAAACCTGAAATCACATCAGAATCTGTCGCGGTTTGGGGTATTCCGTAAATGAAAAGACTCATTTCATCCCCCATTGATGGGTAACTGCCTACTGAATAGTCTATTAGATATGAATCGAGATGCTGCCACAGGAAGTAAATGAAAATCAATGATACGATTAGTTTCCCCCATTCAATATTGTCTCTTTTCTTCAAAAGTTCTTTTATGGATTCATAGGCAATAACAAAGAAACTTAGTATTAATACAACAAATGGCTCTGTGCTCCACAAAGTCTGGTAATTTGCAAACAGCTCAAAGATTGTCTGGATGAATAATACTGCACCAAGGGGAAAAATAAGCTGTGCGACAAATTTTGTCTTTCCTTTCATGTATTCAGTTGCCCAGTAAAGTACAATTAGGCCGGTTGCTATTTTTCCAACCTGCGTGAAAACCCCGCCATCAATTATTGTGACAATTGATGCAAAGACCGCAACACTTAGAATTATTTTTCCATGCGTTGATATTTTTTTCTCCTGGATTTCTAGGAATGCAAATGCGGCTATTGCTAATGCAATGAGAATAAAAACAACAGAAAACAGTGATGCAAAGGGCAGCATTTGGAAAACAGGAATTCCATTATCCACTGCCCCATTTAGCAACCCAAGTTCAGCAAATGGTGCGATTGCAACCTTTCCCAAATGGATATGGCCTAAATGGGAGGCCTCCCATGTTTCAGTTCCGTTGAAGGAAGTTAATATTCCCAAGTATCCATGCTGCGAAACATCCATCATTGAGTTTACGCCCAGCTGAAGCACTACCCCAAAAATAAATCCTACAAAAATTGCCAGTCCTAAAGCTTGCAGAGGATCAAACTTGTGCTTGAACTTTAGTTTTGGCGCAAAAGCTATAATCGCAAAGAAGAAAATCTCCCATAACAGGAAAGCCATAAGTTTTCCGTATGAATATCCTTCAAATAATAACTTGGCGATTCCGTGAGCCTGCAAATAAAAATCCGGAAAAACAAAAAGCAGCAAAGCTAGAAAAAGCCAAAAAACAACGATGTATTTGGGGCTTAGTGTCATACTTAAGACTCTGGAAAACCCTTTTTATACCTTTAGAAGTATTTGCCTTATGCCCAAAATAAACTTATTATTTTTTTTAATGGTGGTGCTTGCTGCAATTTCTGTTGTTGTTCTGCAATTTAATACGTTTATGAGTTCTGATTTGTTTGAGCGTGCGCGAGTATCTTATTATATTAGTGAAATGTCTCGTTTGCCTACGCATAACCAGGCTTTAGGTGGCACCGTTCCATACACATATCCTTTGCTTTTTGATGTTTTCTCCGCAAGCCTGATGCAGGTAACCGGACTTGAAGCCTTGACTATCTGGCAGGGATTTTCAATGTTCCTTTCAGTTGGCTTTTTCATGGTCGCTTACTCTCTTGCGAAGAAGTTTGTCCCTGACTGGAAGTATGCCGCTCTTGCCGGCATGTTTACTGTTTTTGCCCCGCGCCTTTTTAGGCTAATTGCAATCCCGATTCCTGAAACCTTTGGGTTATTTTTGATTTTATTAACCTTACTTTTGCTTTTAGAGGACAGATACAAACTGGCAAGTGTTTCTGCTGCCGCTCTTGTTTTGATGCATACGCGCTCATCAATTAATTTTATTCCTATCTTGCTAATTTTCATTGTCTTTGCATATTCGTACAAGAATAGTTTTGACTACAAGAAAGTTTTGAAATTCCTTTCCTTCCCTGTTTTTGCCGCAGTTGTTTTCTGGCTGCCGAAATTATTATTCTTGCAGAGATTATCTTTTGTTGAAAATCCTTTTGTTCTGGGATTCCAGCCATTCAATGTTGTAGGGTATTCATTGCTTTTATCGCTCGTTGCAGTGCCGTTTGTTTACAAAGACAAAAAAATTAGACCAATAACAATCTGGTTTGTTTTTTATTTTGCAATATTATTCATGTCATTGGTTTTCGGAAACACAATGTTTGCTTATAGGGAATTTACATTTGCAATTTTCCCTGCCGCAGTTTTGGCTGCCATAGTACTCAAGAAAATTTCAAAGAGTTATTTCTTCAGGCCGCTTATTATTGTTTTCCTGTTAATTGTTATTTTCAATGCAGTTTCTCTTGGTGTAAATTACGCCCCGCCGGCAAGTGATGCGGATATTGCTGCCGCAGTTTATCATCGTTCAATTGAACCTGCAAGAATAATGTCAGGTTTTGTTTCAGGATATTACATTCCATGGTATTCACTGAATTCAGTAGTTGTTGGAGCTTATATGGAAGGGCTGCCAAATGCAAACCAGAGAATTTCCGATACAAGGGATTTCTTTGAATCAGAGAATCCAGAGGAAGCGGCATATATTTTGTCAAGAAACAATGTTGACTATGTTTACCTTTCGCAATTCGAGCTATATGGTTTGTATTCCCAACTATTTAAAGAGGAAAAAATGAGTTCAAGATATTTTTCAAAAATACAGACAAGTAACTTGAATGAAACATATCGCGTTGAATAATAAATAGAGAGAATGAGCCTAATTTTGGCTCATTATTGTCAGGTCTTTCGGTTTTTCTTTCAGCATACCTTCTTTGATTCCAAGAACATATTTTGCGCCTTTTTTACTTGCAAGTTCTACAAGCCTGTTTGTTATGATTCCGTCAAAGACAATTGCATACACTTTTTTTGTGCTTTCAAGACTTGTCAAAAGCTTTCTTACTGGAACGTCTTCAATGACTTTCAGTTTTTCGTCCACTATTTGTCCTTTCAGACTGCCATTTACTTTTTCCAGCATTTCAATAAGCTTTTTTTCTTCGTCGTTTTTCGGCTCCAAAGTCTTTTTCTCAGGCTTTGGTGGCAAAGGTGGCCTTTCCTGCTCTCGCGGTGGCCTTCTTTCGTATGGCCTTTCCTGTCTTTGCGGTCTGCGGTCAAAAGGTCTTTCCTGTCTTCGTTCCCTTTCAAGACTTCTTTCGGTTCTTGTTATCTTGAACTGGTCTGCAGGCATTTTTCTTCTCAAGGCCTGGATTATTTCTTTGCGTGTAAGCTCTTCGACTTCTTTTCCGTCCGGAGCCTTTGCAACATAATCTAGTCTTGCAAGATCCTTTAGACTCTTGATAATCAAGTCCCCCCCGCGGTCTCCGTCAACAAAAGCAGTTATTTCCTTTATTTTGCAAAGCTGCTTGACTGTTTCTGGAACATTTGCTCCGCCGATTGCAATTGCATTCTTTATATCATTCTTCAGAAGAGTCAAAACATCTGCACGTCCCTCTACAAGAATTACTTCCTGGCTTTTTTCAATGTCGGGTCCGGCTGGCAAGCTATCCTTGCCGTATGCTATGATATCTGCCTTTTTAGCATTTGCGCTAACTGCGTCACTTAATTCATTGCTTTCAGGCATTTCCTCTTCAACGAATTTCTTAAGAATATCTTTTGCTCTGTCGACAATCTGTTGTCTTTTCTGTGTTCTTATGTCTTCTATTTTTTTGCAGTGTATTTCTGCTTTGCAAGGCCCGACTTTGTCAACTGCCTCTACAGCAGCTGCTAAAATCACAGTTTCAACTTTATCAAGGCTTGATGGAATTATTATGTCTCCTGTTGTTTTCCCATCCTGTGTTTTTGATATAACTTCGATTCTTCCTATTTTTCCGTTTTTTTGCAATTCACGAAGTTCTAAGTCTTCACCGACTAAACCTTCTGTCTGTCCGAATATTGCTCCAATAATGTCTGGCTTTTCAACAATGCCGTCAATTGTGAAGCTTGCAGTAATTACATATTTTACTGCGTCAATGTAGGTCTTTCCCATAAGACCCCTCCTTTTTTGTTATTTGTTGCAAAGAATTAGTGAGACTTGGATATTTTTTCAAAGACTTTTTCTTCCGGTAAATCAATTTCAATTAATTTTTTACCAGTTTTTTCGCCTTTCAAAATTTTTACTTTTGCTTCAAAAAACTCAGTGAGCTTTTTTTCAATTTCATTATTTGCTTTGCCTTTCACAGGCAAATTCTCAACTCTTATCTTAAGATTACCGGTCCATTCATTAACTCCCACAACGGAGAATTTCTTTGAACCCGGAATTACTTCCAACGTAAGCTTAAACGATTGATTTATCCAAATAACCTCACAATTCTTTTGCAAGATTTTATTAATTTATGATCGCTAACGACCGCATTTGCGGCTATTAACTTATACATAATAAGGGGTTTTCCTGTTTAAAAAGGTTTGCCGGAAACCCTGAATCCTGCTTAAATGAAGGCTTTTACTCTGACTTGTCTGCCCTGCACTTCCCGCAAAGCAATTCATTTTCGTATTCAGTTAGGTCTTCAGAGTAGGCTTTGCATTGGTCACAGTAGCCAACATGTGCCTCTTTTTCGATTTCATACTGCTCAGCAGTGCTTATTTGTCTTCCTTGTTCTCCTGCAGCGTACATAAGGTCGAAAAGCCCAGGAATAGACCTTAATAGGTCTTCTTGAGTGATAATACCTCTTATCTTTCCTTTATACATCACAGGAATCTTTGTGATTCCTCTTTTACCCATCATTTTAAGGGCTTCTATGACATTATCATCAGCAGAAATCGTGTTTACCGGGCTATTCATGACAGTTTCTACTTTTGCGTTCATGTTCCCATTTTCCACAATGTTTGCCAAAATGTCACTTTTTGTTATTATTCCGGCCGGCACACCGTCCTCAATTATTAGCAAGCTATCTATATCATATTTCAGCATTTTTCTTGCTGCCTCTGCTATATTGTCATCTTTTTCAACGGTAATTACACCCGCATGCATTATATCTCCAACTTTTACTCCCAAATCAATCTCTGGCATTTTATCACCTTTTTCCTGTTTTTCCTTTTTAATGCCTTTCTTCTTTTAAACTATGAGGATGTCAACTACCCCGCATTAAAATGCGGAGCTTGTAACTATGCTCGCTCGCAGTTCCTCACGTAGTGAGGCTTTGATATCATCACATGCTACGATTGGCTGGTTGACAGACAGCCTGCTCGTCTTGCCTTTGGCGAGACAAGCGATGTTGCGTGAAGCATTGAGGTCAGCATGAAGAGAATACCCGCAGACACAGCAGTTGAAGTGACTTCCTTTTCGGTTGATTCGACGTATATCACCGCATCTGTTACAGGCTTGGCTTGTGTAGTGGCTGTTCACGAGGATTACGGGTTTGCCAAGCATCTCAGCCTTGTATTCGATGAAGCTGAGAAGTTGCTTTGCACTCCAGCTCCCAATGAGCCGCCTGGTCTTCTTTCCAGTTTTACCTTTTCTTTTCATACGCCCTGTTCTTAATTTCTCCAGAGCGATAGCATCGCAATCTTTGTTGACGATTGTTTTCGAGATGCAGTGGTTTACATCAGTGACGAACCGTCTCTCTCGCCCGCTAATTTTCTGCAAATGTCTTTTAGCGGAGCGAGTGCCTGCTCGCTGAAGGCATCTCTTCAAATATCTATATCGCCCTTTTACTTCACGAAGATGTTTACTGTTAAAAAATGTGTTATCGGATGTGACGGCAGGATGATAAACGCCCCTGTCCACACCAATGATTTTTTTAACCTTGATTTTTTTGGAAGCATCAACATCTACAATGATGTCGATGAATATTCTTCCATCGACCAATCTAATTCTTGCCGAATTGGATTCGTGGAAAAAGTATTTATTGAAATAAGGGGGGATGTTCAGAACATACTTCTTTCTCCCAGTTATTGTGCTTATACTGACCATATTGGAAGCAGGGAGAAATCTGAATGTGTTGTGGTTGAGCCTAATCGAAGAATATTGTTTTTTGGTTGGTTTTTTTTTGAGTTTGAGTTGCTTAAGCATATCGCTTGCTTGGTCTCGCATAGCGGTGACGAGGCTACTGTTAAGTTCAGGATGAGATGCCCTGACAACATGATAGGTCAAGTGATGCAGTCTTGTCTTGTTGTAAGTCTTATTTTTCATTCCGATGTCGATACACTCTTGGCACGCCAGGTTGCTCAACATGATTGTTCTTTTCAGGTCATCGTCTCCAATGACTTCAGCCCGTATTGCAATCTGCATACTAATCCATTATATCGTAACTTAGTTAAATATGTTGTTGTTTTGTATTCTTATGAAAGACAAGAAAACAAGACATGCTGTTTACAATATAAACTATCATATTGTTTGGTGCCCGAAGTATCGGAAATCAATATTGACTGGAGAATTAAAGGAGTTGGTGGAACGAACTATAAAAGAGGTTTGCTTGGAGAGGGGTTGGGAACTGATAAATCTATCCGTTCAACCAGACCACATACACGTTTTCGTATCTATCCCTCCGATATTTTCTCCGATGTTCATTGTAAAGATTCTGAAAGGAACAACTGCCGTCAGAGCAGTCAAGGAATATCGTTTTGCGAAGAGGTTCTGGTCTCCGAGTTATTATGTCGGAACGGCGGGAACGGTCACAGAACTGACGATTCAGAAGTATATCCAAAAACAAGAACGGAGGTGCTGTCGCAATTCCTCACTGCAACAAGATTGCAGTGTCCCCTTGTGACTTAACTTATGGCAAGATATAATAAAGGGGCCAATGCAGAGCGGGAGTTGTTGCATTTACTTTGGAAAAACGGATTTGCAGTAGTGCGGGCCGCAGGTTCCGGAGGAATTACTGTCCCTTGCCCTGATGTTATGGCAATCAAAGGTGACAAGAAAATAGTTATTGAGTGCAAAGCATGGGGCGCCCAGAATCTTTCAATAAAAAAATCACAAATTGATGATTTGGTTGAATTTGCTTCAAGGGCACAGTCGCCATTGATAATTGCATGGAAGATAACCGGCAAGGGCTGGCAATTTTTGAATATCAGAGATTTCAACAAGACAGAAAAATTCTACACAATAAATCAGAAGAATGCTTTTGAAAAAGCAATTTCTCATGATATTTTATTTGGCGACTAGACATCTACTTCCTGTTTTATTTTTTCAGCTGTTTTCTTTCCAAGTAATTTTGCCAGGTCTTCTGTTGCCATATTTCTGATTCCTACCGGCGTTCTGACTCCATTGTCATAAAGCTTTCTTGCCCTTACTCTTCCAATTCCTTTGATTATGATTAATGGCATCAGCTCTTTGTTAATTCCGTATTTGACTCTTATTCTCAATTCTTTTGCTCTTGTTCCCGATTCTTTCAGTTCAATCAGTTTAGAAAGTTCTTCGCCGGCATAAATAAGCCAGTCTATATTCAATAGATGCGCCCTTAGAATTCCCGGAGCGACATTATAGTTTTCCAGAATGTATTCTTCGCTCTTTTCATGTATCCAGTCTCTTAGCATTAATGACAGTTTGAACTTGTCCAGGAACTTATAATCACCAAAACCAGCAGTTACCGGATCGATGTAAAGCTCTTTTCCTGTTTCATATGCGCCCTCCCAGATTCTTGACTCGTCTTTGCTTGAAACTCTTAACCATGGCGCATTTTCATTTAATGAAGTGTAGATGAATAAATCCCCAAGCTCTTTTCTCGGCTCTTTTTCTGTTTTCTTCAAATCATTTATCAAATCATAGGCCGATGACGGGTCAAGATATAGCTCTGAAACCCTCATTCCCAGTCTTGTCGGCTTTAGCGCTTCTTTGTTCTGCTCAATAAATCCCCATGACTCCAAGTCCCTTAGTATCCTTTCCATTATGTAATATATTTCATTCATTGAATGGAACTGTTTGGCGTAGAATGTTGAACCTAAGAAAGATTTTAATCCATCTATATCCATTGCAAAGCCGGTTGCTATTGCGGCAAGTATATGTGTTCTCAATACAGGTTCCATTCCAAGTTTTGAAAATACTTCTTCTGGTTCCCCTTCTACATACGCTTTCCATATATGGTCAAACTGCTCTGTGCTTGATGTTATGCAGATTGCCTCGCCGTCCTTGTCGTATTGCGGCCTTCCTGCCCTTCCACACATCTGCAGATATTCTCCGACAGGAATCCAGACCATGCCCTCTTTTGTATATCTTCTCAATTCAGGAATTATTATTCTTGCACTTGGAAGATTTACTCCTGCGGCAAGTGTCGGTGTTGCGGAAATAATTTTTATCAGTCCTTTCTTGAATCCCTCTTCAACAATTTTTCTCTGCTTGTCAACAAGCCCGGCAGTGTGGAATGCGCTTCCATTTCTGATACAGTCTGCAAGCATCTTGCACTGTGATGTAGGGTTGTCTAGTGCATTCAATGCCTTGTCTGCCATTTCATCCAGCTTTGCTTTTTCTTCAGGCGTTATTCTTCTTCCTGTCAGTAATGCCGTTTTCTTTGCAGACGACTGCGCGTTTCTCCTGCTGTTTCTGAAAATTACCGCCTGCTTGCTTTTTCTTAACGTGTCTTCAATCAAGCTTCTGCTCTCGTCTTCCGGTTTTAGTCCTGAAACATAAACTTCCTCTTTGTTGTCGAACTTTATTACTGCGTCCATCAGAATTCCTTTTGATAATTTTACCGGCCGCCATGTTGAATGCACATGCTCTGCCTCAAGCCATTTCGCAATCTCCTCGCTGTTGGGAATTGTTGCAGATAAAGCAAGTATCTGCATTTTTGGATTCATCTTTCTTAGTTTTGTAATAAGTATCTCTACTGTTGGCCCCCTGTCAGTGTCAAGAGTATGTATTTCGTCAACAACCAGCAGTCCGACATTGTGAAGCCAAGTCGCACGGTGCCTGATTAATGAATCAAGCTTCTCATAGGTTGAGACAATCCAGTCAGCCCTTTCAAGCCAGGGTTCTGCACTGTCTTTATCTCCAATGCTCAGATTCACTTTGATGTTTTTTCTTGAATACAAATCTTTGAATGTTTCGTAATGCTCGCTGGCCAGTGCTTTCAATGGGCCGGTGTAAACTACTTTTTTGTCTGTGTTAAGCAAAGTGTTTATTGCAGCAAGTTCGCACAATAATGTTTTTCCGCTTGCTGTTGGAGCAGACACTACCAAATTCTTTCCTTCAAACAAACCTTTCTTTATTGCCTGCAGCTGTACTGGATTGAACCCCTCGAATTTATGCGCAGATAAGACAATGTCTGCTATTTTCTCTTTGTCCATATTAAGAAATAGGTCAAAACCTAATTAAAATAAGGAGATAGCACCTACTGGACTATCTCTGCCTTTATTATTTTCACGTCTTCCAATGGCTTATCATTTTCATCCGTAGGTAATTTGGCTATTTTGTCAATGACATCCATTCCTTCGATTACCTTTCCAAAAACAGGGTGCTTTTCGTCCAGGAAATTATTGTTCACAAGATTGATGAAAAACTGGCTGCCGCCCGTATTAGGTCCTGCGTTCGCCATTGCAATTGTCCCACGGTCATTTTTGTTTTCGTCTCCGAATTCATCGGGGATTGTGTATCCCGGGCCACCCATCCCTGTGCCTGTCGGGTCTCCGCCCTGAATCATAAATCCGTCAATAATCCTATGGAATATAACCCCATCGTAAAATCCTTCTTCGACAAGTCTTTGGAAATTTCCTGCTGTAATTGGCATGTCAGGATAAAGTTCGATTACTACACTTCCCTGAGTTGTTGTTAGTCTTACTTTTACATTGCCGTCCATATCTTTAACCTCCGAATCCTCTGCGTAATTTATTATTATATTTGTTTCTTTCTTATCTTCTGGCTGCGAACCCATCAAATGGAACGCAAAAACACTAACTAATGCTGCTATTACTATAATAAATACTATTGGTTTTGTATCCATTGCTATCGCCAGTTGGAAAGTGTTTGCATTGCTTTGATGTATTCATTCAATTCAGTTATTTTCTTGTTGTAGCTTTCTATTTTGGTGTTTGACATATTCATCT
This sequence comes from Candidatus Iainarchaeum sp., assembly GCA_016926295.1. GTDB lineage: Archaea > Iainarchaeota > Iainarchaeia > JAFGOX01 > JAFGOX01 > JAFGOX01. Next base: position 9,937 of record JAFGOX010000032.1, on the reverse strand, counting down.
TGAATTCCCTTAATACTTGAACATTCTTTGCCAGCTTTTTATCCTTTGAGTATACAACAGAGTTTTCGACAGTGTCAACCAGTTTGCTCCTATACTCGTCATTGTTCACGAACATCCTGAACATTGCTCCGTATTTGTCATGCGCCGCTATTTCCGTGTCCATATCAACACGGTTCCATGAATCGCGGTAAGCCTTGTCAGTAGTATACTTGGCCTTGTGTTTCCAGTAGTCGGACATTGTCAGTTTCTTTGCCTGCAGAGTTATTTTCTCGTTTTTCGCCTTGCTGTGCCTGTTTTTCCATTTCTTCAAATCCCCACGTATCATTTCTCTTTTGTTCCTTGATGTTTCTATCAGATTCATCAGTTTCAATTTGTCAGGATAAATTAGTTTAACCGGATCTCCGGAAACAGTGCAGTCTATTTTCACAATCCCCCTATTTTCAAGATATTTCCTAATGGCCCAACCTTTTGAGCCCCGTCTGTCTTCCTTTGAGAGTTCGGGAAACAGTTTCTCAAAAGCTGAAATATCCGTGACTGTTTTTATGCTCATAGAACAATAAGGCAAAAAAGGGTTATAAACATTTATATCTTATGAACACATGGCCGCTGATGTTATTGAGACTATTTTGAGAATTGGGATATCCCTGCTTGTTCTAGTACTAGGCTGGTATGGAGGGCAGGTTTTAAGAAAAAAGCTCATAGAGAGGGTTCCTTCCAAGCCCGTTGCTGAGAAAAGCGCAACTCAGCTTGCCAATCGCGCAGTGATTTTCCTTTATTATCTTATTGCATTCCTTGTGGCAGTAATATTCAGCGAAGCATATCTGCTTTATTTCTGGGTAAAAGATTTCCACCCCGCTTTCATCAGCTGGGTTAATGTGGTGTTTATCTGGATTGGCGCGCAGTTCATAATCAAGAATTTTTCTGATGTGTTTGAAAAGGTTGATGATGTTATAGAAGCAATTGACTTCAGCAAGCACACTCACGTTCTGATAAAGAAATTCTTATCTTATGGAATCTACATTATCGCATTGATGTGGACGCTTAGCGAATTTGGGCTAACAACTGCCATTGAAGGAATTCTTGTTGGTGCCGGATTCTTAGGTATTGTAGTAGGTTTTGCAGCAAAGGATGTTTTAGGAAATCTATTTGCGGGCATAACCCTGATTTTTGACAATCCCTTCAAAATCGGCGACTGGATTGAGCTGAAAGGCCAGAATTTGTCCGGAACGGTTTCAGAGGTTGCTTTGAGGTCCACGGAAATAGTTGCAACTGACAATACAGTAATCAATATTCCTAATTCAATTGTCGCAAACTCGGCAATAATAAATTACACAAGAAACAAACAGAGAAAACTTTTGCTTCCAATTGGTGTGGCATATGAATCAGATATAGATGAGGCTACTGTTGCGATAAAGAAAGTCCTTACGAACGACTCTGACGTAATAAAGGGAAAAGACATCGAAGTTCTTGTAACCAATTTCGCCCCATCCTCCGTTGACCTTCAGGTAAGGGTATGGGTTAGGTCAGATTTAGTTCTTGAGACAAAGACCCGGATGCTGAAGAATATAAAATCTGCTCTGGAAAAGGCGGGCGTAGAAATACCTTACCCAAAACAAGTATTAATTTCAGAACAAACTATGCGGTCAAACCACACTAAGAAAAAATCAAAGAAAAAGAAGTAATTAATCCTCAAGCCCTAATTGTTTCTCTAGTACGCCGCGGGTTTTGTGTGCGTCGAAATTCATTTTGATTAAATGAGTGTGGCCCCTAATTCCCTTTCCTGACTGCTGCACAGTAATCAATCCGTAAGTTTCCAGTTCCCTTATCATTTCCCTGTACCATCTTGCGGTCTTCGGGCTCTTTCCGAGTTTCTTTGAAAGCATTGTGTAATTATCATAGATTTCACCCGAGAAAATCATCCCAAGTTTTTTCTCACCGTCAAGTTTTGTGTATCCTTTGTTTGCTTCTGTCAGTCTGGTGATTGCGTAAAGCACAATCTGGTGCTGTGCCGGAAGGGTTGAAATCAGGTCTATTATCAAATCCTCTTCGACCTTTGTTTTTGCAGTGTGTATCTCTGTTTCGGTCACTTTCTTTTTTCCTGTTTCGTCAGCAACGTCTCCGGCCCTTAGAAGAAGCATCAATGCACGTCTTGCATCCCCTGACTCTTGTGATGCAACTGCCGCTGCAAGATTTAGCGCGGATGTTTCAACAGCGCCCGGTTTGAATCCGACAGAAGCCCTTTCAGTCAGTATTTCCCTTAGTTCGTCTGCATTGTAAGGGGGAAATACATATTCCTCTTCACACAAGGTGCTTTTTGTCCGTGTGTCCAGATTTTCTTTGAAACTTATCACATTTGATATCCCTATTATTGACAGTCCGCCAAAATCAAGTTCATCATTCATTCTTGTAAGCGTGTAAATCAAATCGTCTACGTCCTTTACCTTGTCCACTTCGTCTAGAATTACTGCAAAGTGCATTTTGTTTTGCGACAGGGTGTTCTTTATCTTTTCAAACATGTAAGACAGGGAAAAACCCAAAAGACTTTCTTCAGGAACCAGCTTGCTTGCTATTTTAACCAAAACCCCGTACTTTGTGCTTGTGATTCTACAGTTGATATATGTCCCGTTTACAGGAATCCCCTGTTTTTCGCCAAAGTTGAGGGTAGTGTCGAGCACCTTTCTGGCGACACATGTTTTCCCTGTGCCAACTTTCCCGTAAATAAACATGTTATTGGGCCTCTTTCCCTTAAGAAAAGGAGCCAGTATTTTAGTTACGCTTTCGACCTGTTTTTCCCTGAAAGGTAACATTTCCGGTATGTAGTGGGGTGACAAATAGTCCCTATTTACAAAAACGCTGTCTTTACTGAGTTCCGCTTTTAATAAGGCTTCCACATCCATAATTCCCCAACCCGAACCGTCTTAGTTTATATTGTTTTCTCTGTATAATCTATTAGAACAAATCATATTTTAAATCAAGGGGTGATACGTGTGGTTAAAAGAACTTTAGGCAAACTTGTTGGTGCTTCAAGAGCAGACAAGGAAATAGAATTGGATGAGTTACTTAACATCATGAACACAACAGAAGAAACTCCATATGAAGATGCAGATGCATTAGTGTTAAGAATCGTATTTAACGGTGACGAAGACGCAGTCAAGGAAGTTATTGACCAAGTAACAAAAGGTAACATACTTGTGCTTAACATTAAGGATGCAGCCGATAGAAACCAAATCCGACTTAAAGGTGCAATCGGAAAAGTAAAAGTATACATACAAGACATCGATGGAGACATGGTAAGATTAACTCAGGACCTAGTACTTGTTACGCCATCAAAAGTCAAGATTGTAAAGGCAACGAAGTAAGGAGGCTTAACCAGTGAGGTTAGACGCCCCCGCTTTTTCTTTGGTCCTCGACATGGACCAATCGCTTTCTATTCTTAAGTCTAGGCTTAAGCGACTGCATTGGTCTGATTTCAAAGCAGGTACAATAAAACTTGTGTACCTTCCTTTCTATGTTTTTAATTACACTGTTTTTTCACAGTCGTCTTCCGGCCAGGGCGATGAGAAAGTAGTGACAGCTGAACAGACGGGCAGAAAGGCAATAAGTTCTGTTGATGCACAGTTCCAGGACATAGTTCCATATATTTTGCAGGAACAGCCGGCAAAAACTGAGCGAGAGACAAGCCACTCATATCCAGTGGAAGTAGTATCCCCCAGTGTTACTGAGAAAGAAGTCAAGGAAGTAATTCCCGCAAGAATAGCCGCCCAGTTTCAGGTACCTGTCGGTTCAGTGATTGTTTCGGGAATAACTATGCTTTATTTACCTGTTTGGAGAATATGGGCCACTTTGGGAAGGGGAACCTACAGAATAGATGTTGATGCAGTATTAGGTACAGTAATGAATGAAGAAGCTGTGCCAGAAAGGGAGCGCGGTATTGCAGAAATAACTCTGGAAACACTAGATGAATTGAAACTTCCCAGAAACTGGCCAAAATATGCGAAGACCTCTGCTGAATTTATTGCAGAAAAAGCGAGAAAGATACCAATTCCAAAAGGCAGCGGAGGCGGCAGCGGGCCACTCAGCTCAAGAAAGTGGCTATGGTATTTCCTGATTCTTGTAATTGTTTTGCTTGTGCTTTGGATGCTCTTCCAAGGGCTTGGCGCGCCAGCATCTCCATCAATACCAGGTGGAGAGACAATTATACCTTAGATAAAATCAGATAGAGAAGTCTGGTTTCGGTCTGCTCCTACTGTTATTTCTTTGAAGCATTCTTTTATCTCGTCATTTAGAATCTGTATTCTCTGCTTGAGATAATCTGTTACCTTATATTTGTCAACCAAGTCCTGGCTTATTTTGAGATATTTTTCAACAGTGCCTCTTGAGATAGTAAGTATAATGTCCCCGCCGCAATCGCATTTACCTGTTAATGGCGGTCTTCTGAAGATTGTATTGCATTTCGGACATCTGAAATTCTGTCTTGCGAATGCGCGCATGTTCCCCATTATGTCTCTGATAAAGTGAGAAGTAAGAACTCTTTCTGCCGCGTCTATTTCATCGACTGCCATTATTTTATTCTGCAAATCGATTTGCGCTTCTACTTTTTCCTGCATTGTTTTCAGTGAAGTATATGCGCTTCTTGTTGGGCCGGCGTTGAATGTTGTTGTATTGTGTGTAAACAGTAAACCATCAAACTGATCCTCGTTTCCTATTTTTGATTTGACAATTGGAATGTTAATTGCATAAGGCATTGACAGTTCCTGCGCCTTTTCATAAAGTTCCAGAGGATATTCTGTGCAGACTTCCATTTCATAAACTTCATCATCAATGTCTCTTGCGTCAATGATTGCTGTGGTAACTAATGGCGCATCCTGCATTCCGCCCCTGTGTGAAGGCAGGTAGTGCTTGGAGAAATTAAGCAGTAAATCCAAAAGCAAAGTTGTTGAGTCCTGTTCTCCATCGCAGTTACGCCTTTTTTGAACTTGGTAATAAGGGTGTGCGAAATTGCTTCTTGAGCGCGTGAACCCTAAAACCCTTCCTACAACTGCGTTAGCCGTGTGCGGTGCAATGCTCATTACAAGCTGGCCAATCATATCTTCCTTTGTTTTAACATTGTAATAGGGTTTCAAGCCGTAGAACTTTACCAGTAATTCATCCAGGTAATTTGCCAGGTTTATGAAATGCTCAACTGAATCTTCTGACAATAATATTTCCTGCGGATAAATTTCAACTATTTGCTCTTCATTTGTTAATTCATTCCCCAAGTAATCACGGGTGTATCCAAGCTCTTTCATTTTTTCTATGCTGTGGCCAAGCTCTTTTGGTTTCAAATGCGTAACCATTAAGTTTAACATTTCATATCTTGCTGTCCCGTCCTTGAAAATATGTATTCCATGCTTAGCCCTTAGAATTCCTTTTTCTATTGGCTCAGGAACTTTTTCATCACTCATTATTCCTTTGACGCCTTTGATTATTTTTGGTTTTCTCTCACCAAGTCTTCTTAGAGCATCAGTCAGGATTTCATTCAAATCTATTTTTCTTTTTGAGTATTCTCTCATTGGGCTATTACAAACCGGGCAAGTACTACTTTCATCTTTTTTATCGCATTTTGGGCAAATCCTGAGTTTTGTTGCGCGCTTGTGACACTTGTTGCAGAAATGCGTCGGCAGCTCATCTCCGCAGTCAGGACATTTATATAGTGAAATATCAACATCCAAATTCCCAACGTTGTCTGCGGCTTTGCAAATGTCCCTTGTGTTTCCCCCTGCGTTTCCTATCGGGAAAAGAACATGGGGGTTGCCTTTCATTTCCCTTGCTGACGCGACTTCCGGCCTTCCCATTCTTGAGCCGGTAAATGTTCCTCCTTTGTCCCTTATTGTTATCCCTGATAATTCGCTCAGGATTTCCAGAGGGTTTTCGGTTTTTATTTCTTCTAATTTTTCCAGCGGGTTTCCCGCCAGAACCAAACCGAAAGTTTTCATCAACGCATAAGCATATTTTTTCCCGATTATTATGCTTCCTACTCTGTATTGGTGCTCCAGTCCTATTTCCTCAAGGTAGGGTTTTATTTTATCGTCTCGAATAATCAGTCTTTCTATTTTATTGTCTTTACTGAATTCCATTTCAGAGTTTTCAAGTGCTTTAAGTATTTCAATTATTTTTTCTCTGTTAAGAACTTTGTAATAGTGTATGTATTCCGGGTGTAACGGGACTTTCAATTGAAGAGAAATGTTTAACGCGTCTTCAGGCGCCACATTGTAAGGGTCCTTTAATATTTTTTCAATGTCAACCCCGTGAACACCTTTCTTTTCATTTAACGCCTTTTTTACTTCCAGAACCCACCATTCCGGAACATATCCTACCGGAACAAGATTATCTCCTGATTTTCTGAAGTCTCCGAATGCGACAAGCAAATCGCCAAGGTACAATATTTTCTTTATATTGTCCCTTACTTCAATTGCCTGCTTTTCTGAATTTACCCTTATTACGTCACCATTTCTCAGTTTGATAATCGGTCCGTCAATAGTATCATTAGGCGTAAGGCAAGTTGCTTTTCCCGGTCTTTCAATCATCAATTGTGTTCCAACTGCAAGGAAATCCTGGAGAATGCGCATTGTTGCCGGATGACAGCTTTTTGACATTAATCCCCCGTTTCTTCCTCTTCCGAATCTGAATCTGAAACCGCCCTGTCGCATAGGGTGCCCGAATATTGGCCTGCCTGCTGCAAGACCCTTAACCAAATAATTTGTGACGGGCTTCAATTCTATTTTTTCTCCACCCTCGCTTTTCTTGACCTTTAAAATCTTTTCAAGCCATGACCAGTCAAGCTTTGCCTTCTTTGAGAAATTAAATACTTTCGGGGCTTTCAGAAGGATTCCCTCAAGCAAGGCTAACAGCATACCCTCTCTTACAAAGTTTCCCTGCACTCTTTCCAAGTCCCTGTGCTTTGTTACCTCGACCTCTATTCCTCCTGCGCTGCCTGTGATTGCAACCGGAAGGTGCTCCACAACCCACTTAATCTGCTCCATTGTGAATTTTGCCTGACGCGACTGAACATCGAAGAAGATTTCCATCTCTTCAAGATATCTTCCTATTTCGTCCTGTGTCGGCTTGAACTTATCCAATCCCATGTATTGTCTTGCATAGTCCGCCCACAGCATTGTAAGCGCTGCGGCAGTTCCCCCAGCAGAACGAATAGGACCTGCATACCACAACTCTACATAGTTGGTGGAGTCATGATTTTTCTTTATGTGAACTTCAGTCAGACCTTCAATGGGTGAAACAACCGTTCCCTGCGTTTCAATCGCAAGGACAGTTCTAAGCGCCTGCTCCAAGGCTTTTTCCTTGTCAGTAATTCCCCCTATTTTTCCATCTATAATCTCCCTTATTGTCTGCAATTCCGATAAGAAAATGTCTTCATTGTTCTCTTTCATTATTTCAGGGAATCTTTTTGCCAGACCTTTCGGGCCAACCATACCTTCTGCACGCTCTGCGGTGTTTGTGGCAGGAGGAGATTCAACGCTATCAGAAACATCAAAGCCCTGCTTTCTTGCATTTTCAGCAACCGTATAAATTTTTTCGACTTCGGCAAGAATGTTTTTCTGGTATTTTCTTACATTTTCGCTTCCCGGCAGGTTTTCAAAATCAAAGTCTATTTTCATATTGACTCACCTGTCATGAATTTCATTTCCTTTATTCCCAAATCATTCAGTCCTATGACCGGAACTATTCCGGGGGTTGGCATATGCCCCATTTTAATCTGAAATTCTGTTCGCTTTTGCCAGCAGCCAGGATTTACAACTAATGTTGAACGATAACTTGTGTATCCATTTTTGTGAAGGTGCCCGGCAACAAGTATATCAGGCGGCGTCTGTATTGAAAGTATGTCCTCTCTTTCAGGGAACATGAGCGCCCTTGCCCTTTCTGTTGAACCGTATCTTGGAACAACATGTCTTCTTCTCAGATATTCGACCATTACATCCTCTGGTTTTGAATAGCTTAGATGCGGAAGTGAGGAAATCATCGGGTCCATTGAATATCCATGATAAAAAGTAACATTTATTCCATGAATGCTGAAATTTGATGGCGAACTGATAAGATGAACATTGTTTAGTTGGGCGAGCCTTGAAAGATATTTTTCATTTATTCTTGGTTGTGGGTCTTCAATCCTTACTGCATCGTGGTTTCCCGGGCCTATTAATATCTGGATATACTCGGGTATTTTCATTACCAGGTCCTCAAATAACTCGTACTGCTTGTAAATGTCTTTCAAAACAAGCTCTTCTTCCTGACCTGGATAAACTCCAATCCCGTCAACGCAATCACCGCCGATTAGCAGGTATTTCACTTTTCCTGCAAGTTCTTTCTGCCTTTCACTTCCTGTTTTTCCATTCAACCATTCAAGAAATTTGTCAAATCCGCTGTCAAGGAATTTTTTATGCCCTAGGTGAAGATCCGAAGTTGCCACGAATTTTATATCCTCGCTTATTGTTCTTGGCGCCCTTATCGGCATATCAGGGAATTTTATTTCGTTTGCGACAAGCAAATCTTTTCCAACAGTTGCATTGAACTGAAGGACATCATCTTCCATTATGTATTTTGAAATATTTATCAGATTAGTGCGGTCTTTCAGAATGAGCACTTTTGCCTTTCCTGTCGGGTCGTCAATTTCCAGAATTATGTGTCCGTTTTTCGTCTCATTTTTTTCATAGACCATTCCAATGACATCGATTATTTTGTTTCTGCTAACACGCGGAATTTTGGCAAGCTCAATCAGGTTAGGAGTTCTATTTTCCAGAATTATTTTTTTCTGCTTTTCGAATTTGTCCTTGAAGTATGTAAGGAAATCGTCCATTGTGCCATGAGACTGGGATTTTCCAGTAATATCTGTTCTCTCATCAATCTTTATTCTTGATTCGATGTCTCTTGCAAATGGCTTGAAACGCGATTCTACAATTTCAACTTTCAGTTCTTCCTGCTCTTTTTCTTCAGGGTGTGTTTTTGTCTCGGTTTCCGCCAGAAATTCGTTTACCTTATCCCGATTAATAAAAAACACTGAACGCTTCTCGAGCGCATCAATTATATTATACCCATCTTCACGCTTTGAAAGGATTCCTGCCGCATCTTTGTCAATCAAAATCTTTTTTGTAAGCGCGTAGGCAATTATTTCCTCAATTTCCATTAACTACTCCCCTTTGAGACCTTCCAGCATACTAACTAGGTTCCACAATTCAGAGCGAGCGTGCATTGGAACGTTTATATCATTGCTTACATCGTCAATGATATATACTGCTGAGCTAAGTCTGACATCAAAGGGTTCGTCCTTCTTTATTAACTCGTCTTTTGCCTTCGAAATCGCTTCGCGTACGTTTCTCGGAAACGCAGTATCCTTAGAAAGCGAATCCATATATTCAATTACTTCTTGTAATGCTTGTTCATCAACCATGGTAGGACCTCCCGCCAATCTTTTCTTCACGGTGGCAACCAAATAAGTATTGCAATTAAATTAAGCCGAAACCTTATTTAAAGGCATCTTTCGTACTTCCGCTAGTACCATTTCCTGGTCTTTTTCGTCCGAGGCCTGGATGATTATTGCACCCTTGATTCGCCCCAGTTTTTTCGGTTCGGTTATGTCCTTTTTGTTCACAATGAGTAAGAAAGGGACCTTTAATTCTTTTTTGAGGTCTTTGTACAGTTTTTCCTGGTCTTCTATTGAATACCCGCATCTTTCTGATATGTCGAATATGAAAATTATCCCATCTGCCAGATACTTTAATGCGAGAATCGCTTCTTTTTCAATATCATTTCTTTTTTCAAGAGGGCGTTCAAACAAACCGGGTGTGTCAACGACCTGAATCATATCTTCCCCCTTACCAATATGACCTATTGATATTTTCTTTGTTGTGAACGGATATTCGGCTATTTCCGGCTTTGCATTTGTAAT
>JAFGOX010000031.1 GCA_016926295.1 Candidatus Iainarchaeum sp. | reverse complement strand
GTGCCAAAAAGGGGATGTGTATGCAACTGCATCACAGGACTTTGACTCTTTGTTATTCGGCTCTCCTAAACTAATCAGAAACCTGACAATTACAGGGAGAAGAAAGCTTCCTGGAAAAGATGTTTACATTGACGTGGTTCCGGAATACCTTACTTTGGAAGGAACACTTAAAGAATTGGGAATTGACAGGAAGCAATTGATTTGGATTGGAATATTGGTCGGAACTGATTTCAATGAGAAAGTGCCTGGAATCGGGCCAAAGACCGCACTGAAGCTAGTTAAGGATCACGATAAATTTGAAAGCATTTTAGACACAGTAGAGAAAAAAGTGGAATTCGACTACAAAGAACTCGAAGATTTGTTTTTGAATATTCCGAAATCAGACAAATACAAGCTGAAATGGGAAAAGCCAAATCATGACAAGATAAAGAAATTCCTCTGCGAGAAACACGACTTCTCAGAAGACAGGGTTAATAATGCACTGGCATCAATGGAGGGCGGAGTTGAAAAACAGGCACAGGGTCGGCTTGATGCATTCTTTGGTTAATCTTTATCTTTAATAAGAGATTTGGTTCTACGTTTTTCTTCTCTTTCACTAATTAATCTTTGTTTAAATCTTTCTTTTTTATCTTCAACACGCCTGAGTTTTTGATTATTTTCATCCTCAACTTTAGCTCTATTTATTCTATCTTGTAAAGAACGCGGTAATTTCTTCACGCAAATCCTTAGAAAGCCACCCCATACTCTTAATAATAAAGAAAACTATAAAATGCAATCACTTAGCACTTTCATCTTCTTTTGTCTTTTTCATATTTTCCAATATCTTCTTTTTTCTCTCAAACCAAGCATCCACTTGTTCTTTTCTTTCCTTTGATTGTCGATATTCCTCTTCTTCAGCCTTCTTGCGCATTTTATTTCTCATAGACTGCAAGCTTGTTTCAGGGGTTTCTTTCTGACGCCGTGACTGCCTTTTACGTACCGGGCCGATGAATTCCCGTATAAGCTGAACCCTTTCTTGATGATCATCAGATATACAATCAAACCTTGGCCCCGCCCCTCTAAAAATCGATTCAATTGTTTTTGCCTTGGGGAGTTTAGGATAGTCCAGGTTAGCAATAGCTTCCTCGGCAATCTCTTTTATTATCAATAATTTGTCATCTAATTCTTTTTGGCAGGTTATCTGCTCAAATGTGTCTATAATCTCCTCTCTGAGCTTGTAAGTGATAGAATTATATGTCTTTTTTGGCGCAGCATCAATGAATTCCCTTATGGCCAAAACCCTCTCTTTTTGGTCTTCAGAAAGGGAATAGAAACCCACGCCGGATAATGTAAAATAGTTCTGGATTGTTTTGGAGCTAGGGCAAAGGTCATCAGAAATATGGTCAAAAGTTTCCCTAGCAATATCAGTTAGTATCAGGTTATCTTCGTCTAATTCTCTCTGCGCGACAACCTGCTCAAATGTGTCTATTATTTTATCACGCATTTCGCTAGAAACTCTCCAGTACCCCATACATAAAACCTCAATAGAAAGGCATAAATACAATATTATTAACTATTTTAACCTTTTTCGCCTTCTATTCTTAAAATAAACATTCTGCATGTTTATGTTGTTAATTAGATGCCCAAGATAAGGTTCTTCTTTTACAATTGCTTTGTAGGGCCCGGATTTGGGGTTAAATAAAGTTTTTATGTAATTTAACTTAAGGTTGGGATGTTTATATATATCCAAAACTATTCTAGCGGCATGTGTTTTAGTTTTCCATGGCAATTTTTTCCTTATTTCTTCAAGTATCTTACCTACTAATGCGGGAGTAATTATGTTTTCATCTTCATATTCTAATCGCTTAGTTCTAACTTTTTCTCTTTCCTCGCACCATTGAATAAACTCCTGCTTTTCCTTTTTGTTTTTCTCAGAGAGTCTTCTTCGTAAATTATTTTCTTCGTGGGCGCGACACACTTTATCTTTCAAATAATCTGGCAATGCCTTATAACCTCGAGAATTCAAAGTAAAAAAATCTCTGACAGTTTCAACCTTATTAGAAAGGCCCAATTGCGCACATGCCAAGGCTATTGATTTGTTAAGGCTCTTGCTGTGAGCATAAAAAAGAACAAAATTAATTATATTTTCTTTTTCTTCATCTGACCACTTTTTTTTATCGTCCTCGGCTGGCAAATCAAGAATTACTCTGCCCTTATTGCTTTCATTTAATAAATACAGGTCTGAAGAAAATCTTGCTCGCAATGTGCCTTCTTTTGTATTAGTTGCCAAAGCGGCCCCTTCAATGGCCATTCGTTTAGATTTTGGTTCGTCTAAACCCCACAGTATACCCTCATAAACATTCATTGCTTCTGCAAAAAGTTCATTTGTCATCTTATTCTTACTATGTTTCTCCTTCATTCGTTTCATTCTTTTTTGTATAGGGGTTAACAATTCTGAATCAATATTTTCAATTTCTACAAACCAAGAACTAATAGTGTTCTTAGAAATTCCTTTTTTAAGTTCGATTTGCCGCGCCACTTCACTAACCGTCATATCTTGACCCTTTTGCTTGGCATATTTAAACATGTTTTGCATTGTATCCAGTATTCTTGATTTCTCTTTATCGGTATAGCGACTTTGTGGTTTCAAAAAACTATTTATTAATTGCAAGCGACCTTTATTATTTTCATTCATAGCATCAAAGCTTGGCCCCACCCCGCTTATCATATACCTTATTGAATTATCAAGGGGCCCATGTTCTTCTTCAAGCGCTAATTCAATCATTCTTGAGATTTCTCTAACTGAAAGCTTAGATTTTTCTTGTGTTTCTAAATCTTCAAGTAAATCTTCCGGTTTCAGGGAATATACTGCTTCAGCAAGACTAACAACATCATCGCGCATTTCCGGAGTGAGCGTCTTTATTCCTTTTCTTTTTAATTTTAAAACTCTTCTTAATCTTCTGACTTTGTGCTTGTCAGTTCTGCTTAAATTATTAAAACTAGGATTATTAGGGTTAAACATGTTTTTGATAGTATTTAATGCTATAAGTTCCTCGTCTTTTAATTCCTTAATGACTTCTTCACCAATTGAATCTAATGTTAAAGGTCCTTTGTTCTTAATGTGCTGTTGTGTAATTTCATCAAATGTTTTTACTATCTCAGACTTGAAACTATCTGAAAATGCATTTGGGCCTTCTTTAGGTTCTACGAAATCTCTTATCAAATCAACTTGTTCCTTCAAATCCTCAGACAAAGCTTCAAAACTGTGGCGACCTGGTGAAAACATTTGCTTAATTGTACCAATTGAGGGCTTTTCATCAAAATCCAATAATTCATGAGTTTTTTCTGCTATAGAACTAATCTGTAGCTTTTCATTGCTTAGATAAAACTGGCATGTTGTTTGCTCAAAAGCATCTATTATTTCCTTTTGCGCATCCAAAGAAAGTGGTTTCCCCATATTAACTCACACATAAAAGTAGAAAAGAAAAAGATAAAAAGGAAGGAACTTATTCCCTCTCTGCTCTTAGTTCTGCTAAGAATTTTCTTGCATCTGTTGGCGTTGTCGCATTTTGCTCTACCATCATTTGTACAACTTTTTCTACTTCTTCGCCTTCTGCACCAGCTTCAGTAGCAGCAATTTGGGCGTGCAATTTCATATGTCCTTTTTGGATTCCTTCAAGAGCCAAAGCGCGTATTGCAGCAAAATTTTGGGCCAATCCTGCAGAAACAATTATTTCTCCTAGGTCTTTGGCAGTTTTGACGCCCATTATTTTCTTTGCAATCTGAGCCATTGGATTTATCTTTGTTGAACCGCCGACAATCCCTACTGCCATTGGCACATCTATCTTTCCTTTTATCAAATCTTTTTCTATTTTCCATTCTGTAATTGGCTTATAACTATCGCCTTTGCCTGCAAAAGAATGCACGCCAGCTTCAATAGCCTGGACATCTTGCCCAGTAGCCGCGCCAACAGTATCTATCGCATTCATTGCGCCTTTGTTGTAGGTTGTTGCTCTGTAATTGTCGTTTTTGGCAAAGTAATAGGCATTCATCAGTCTTTCTTCAATCTCATCAACACTCATGTTAAGGCCATCTCTATCTGCCTTTTTCTTAATTTCGTCAATTGGAATCTCCAGGCTTGCAGTAGACCTTCTTTCATCTGCAAGATTAGACAAGATTCTGTGACCAACTTTGTGCCTTGTGAGGTCTTCTATGTAAGGCGTCAGAACTTCACACATCTGATTTACTGTATTTGCACCCATTGCATCCTGGCAATCAACCTTCAAATGTGTAACAAGCATCTGGCCAATTTCAGAATCAATTTTCCTTACTTCTAAATCCCTTGCCCCGCCACCAAATTTAACCAAAACCGGGTCAACTTTGTTTGCAATATTAATTAGAGATTCTTTGTTTTCAAGTAGCAATTCTTTAGACTTCAATGCATCTTCTTCGTCTTTGAATCCATATTGCTGTATCTGCCCAATCATTAAATCATTGATATATTCGGCAAGAATTCCCTGGCCATTATTTCCTTCTCGTGCCCAGCTAAAAATAAGCCCGCAAGATGCCACAACAGAAGGCTCTTCTCCTCGCATTACAACTAATTTCTCTTCACCATTTATTCTTCCGTTTGGTACAATTGAAAAGGGTTCAGGACTTAGAGAAACTGTATTTTCCTGCATCCTTTGAAGTTTTTCAAAAAGAACGTTATCAGCTTGGTCATTCAACAGGTTTACTTCTTCTTCAGTCAAGTCTGCAAACTCTGCTACTTTTTGGATTTTTTCTTCACGGGACAGTCTGCCAAAACCCGACATTCTTGAATTTTTTATTAAATCAGACATATTAATGCCCCCCTTTGTAATTATTTTAAAATAAGAAAAATAGGGTTTTTAATGCTTGTAGTCTGCACCTGCCGGAGCGCCTTTTATGAATTCGTAAGCGGCAGTTGCTGCTATTGCTCCATCACCTACAGCTGTTGCAATCTGCGGCAATCCCCCATTCACGTCACCCGCAGATAATATTCCTGGGACATTGGTTTCGCACCTTTCATTTGTCTTTATGTGGCCTGTTTGCTTTATTTCAACACCCAATCCTGAAACCAGCGCGCTTGACGGAGTAGTCCCAATTTCTGCAAAGACTGCATCAACATCAATTTCTTTTTCCTCTTCTGTTATTGCGTCCTTATACCTCAGCTTTTTGACACAGCCGCCATCCCCGCATATTTCAACAGGGATTGCATTTAGGACAACATGGACCTTAGATTCCATTAGCCTGTCTATCTGGGCCTGCTCTGCTCTGAAGAACTCGCCTTTTCTGTATGCAAGGTAAACTTCACTGCAAATATCCAGTAAGAACAAAGCTGAGGAAATTGCCGAGTTTCCCCCGCCGATTACAACCGCGACTTTTCCTTTGTACTTTGGTGCGTCTCCCACTGCGCAATGAGAGAATCCTTTTCCAAGATATTCATCTTCTCCCGGAACTCCTACTTTCCTGTGCTGGCCACCAGTTGCGACAATAACTGCCTTTGCCAGTATTTTCTGGCCTGACTTAGTGCATAATTCGAATCCGCTATCTAATTTTGTAATGTTGTTAATGTTCTGGAATTCTATCTTTGCCCCGTTTTTCTCTGCCTGCTGCATCATCCTATTTCCAAGCTCTTCTCCGGATATTGCCTCAAACCCAGGATAGTTTTCTATTCTTGGAGTTAATAGCATTGCCCCACCGCATTTGTTTGATTCAAAAACAATTACGGATAATCCGCGCCTTACAGCATAAATTGCAGCAGTGAGGCCACCAGGGCCCCCGCCAATAATCGCTAAGTCATAGTCCATGCTGCTTCCTCTTTCTAGCTGAATAATCTGGCTGCTTTCTCTGGGTCGCTGACATTCAGTGCAATTGTTGTAACACCTTTGCTTTTCTCTAATACGTAAATTGAATTTACATTAATTCCTACTGCGCTCAAGGTTTTAATTTTCTTTGACAGTTCTCCCGGCCTGTCATTCAATGCAACAGAAAGGACAGTAGTTTCTGAAAAAGTTAATCCTGATTTTGAAAGCTTTTCCCTTGTAGTTTCTTCATCATTAGTCACAAGCCTTACATGGGCTGTTTTTTCATCGTGATGCGTTGAAATAGCATCAATATTAATTCCACTTTTGGCCAAAATATCGTATAAGTTATGTATAGAACCAGATTTATTTTCGACTTTAATTGTGAACTCTTTCAAATAGTCCACCTCCCATAATTAAATAAAGGCAAAAGTATTTAAGTTACTTCTTTATTGCCTGAAGCTTTGCTTTCATCTCTTCTAAGTGTTTAGCTAGGCTTGCTACATCGTCTGATAACTCAGATATTTGGGTTTCAACATGGGGCTGTTTCGTTAGCGCGTCTATCTGCTTTGTCAGTTTGTCTATCTTTTTTGTTAGCTCCTGAAGAATGTCAATCATTTCCAGTTGCGCTTTTGCAGTGGCTTCAATAAACTCATTCATTTTGTCTGCGTCATACATAATATCATCCTACGAATATCGGCTGCTTTGAAAGGTATTTTGGCACAGGGAGCCTTCTGAACGGCAAGCCTTTGGTTTTCTCTGTTATTGTTGCTGCCAGTTCCTTTGCCCTCATGGATTTCTGCTCGTCTGTTTTTCTTACTCTTATTGCCAGGTCTCCTGATTCCGCTTCCTTGTCGCCTATAACCGCAACATACGGAACCCAGTCTTTCTCTGCCTGCCTTATTTTCTTTCCTATGCTTTCATTCCTGTCGTCAATGTCAACTCTTATCTTCTCATGCTCAAGGACCTTTGCCACTTCTTCACAGAATTTCAAATGCGCATCTGAAATCGGCAATAGCCTAACTTGTGTCGGAGACAGCCATAATGGCCATATTGGCTTTTCCCCTCTTTTCTTTTTGTGGGTCATTTCCTCCAGCAAAGCATAAACATCTCTGTCAATGCTCCCGCTTACGCTTGTGTGCAAAAACAAAGGATGATGCTTCTTTCCGTCACTTCCGACATAATTGATATCAAACCTTTCCCCGTTCTCCACGTCTATCTGGACAGTAGAAAGTGCGACTGCCTTGTCCTGAGAATCAATGACATTGAACTCGAACTTCATAATGAAATAGAAGAATCTCTCATCCCACATCTGCACCAGAATCGGCTTTCCAAATGCTTTCACAAAGCTGTGCGCAAATTCCTTGTTCTCCTCATAGAACGACCTTACATACCTGAACCCTGCTTCAAACGGGACTTCCAGAGACTCCATCCATTCCTTTGAAAGCATGAACTGGTTCATGAATTCCTCTTTTGCCATATCCATGTCTGCAACAAAAGTGTGCATATCCGGCATTGTGAATGCCCTCAGTCTTTTTACTCCTGACAATTCACCTCTCTGCTCTCTTCTGAAACTGTAGTGTGTCAATTCATATAATTTCAAAGGCAGATCCCTGTATGATACTGTTGCATCGTGCATAATCAGGTACTGCCCAAAGCAGGCTGCAAATCTAAGAAAATATTTGTCCTTCTCTCCGCTCATCACAGTATACTGCCTTGCCGGGAACCGGTTCAAGTACTTTGACAGATTAGGATGATTGTAATCATACATTATCGGGGTCTCAACTTCCATTCCCCCGTAATTCAAAACCATATCAGTAATTCTTGATTCTAATAATCTCTTTATCATTGTGCCTTTTGGATACCATCTCAGGTTCCCAGGGTCTGAACCCGGTTCAATGTCAAGCAATTCCTGCTCTCTCATCAGCTTTATGTGCGGGGATTCCTCATCTGAAACTCTGCTTCCGTGCGCTTCATATTCGTAAAACTTCTTCAGGTCTTCGTGGCCTTTGAAATTAAATTTGTCTGCAGGGGTAAGCGTCCCATCCATGTCTAATATGTACCAGTAGGTTTTTGCAGACTCCCCTTTAAGCGCTT
>JAFGOX010000030.1 GCA_016926295.1 Candidatus Iainarchaeum sp. | reverse complement strand
GCTCATGTGGACCATTCCGATAATTGGCGTGCTTTTGAAAAAATGCTTATGTTTATCAGTTAATAGTTGACTAGCCATATTCATCCCCCTATCCTATAATTACGGAAATATTAATAAACTCGCTGATTGTCAAACTGTGTTCTTTATATTGCTTGATTTTTCGAATTTATTATGGAAAGAGGATTCTTTGCATTTGCAGTAGTTCTAGTTGTGATTTCAGGCTTGGTGACAATAAACAGTTCAATGCTCGAGAAAGCAAAGGACTGGAATGAAGAAATAGCTGATGAAATCATTGCAAATCACAATTACTGGCTGAAAGTCAATGTAATGCAAATCTATGACGAAGCAATATTCTGGGGCGTCAATAATTCAGAGAGCAAAATAGATCCGGTAATAATCGAGGAATCGATATCAGAGATTATTTGCAGCTGCATTGAAGACTTGGAGGAAAAAGAACTGCTGAACTTCCACATCACGGCCCTTACTTCCGGAACAGAACAAATAAGGAACGCCAAGCACAAGGAAATAACTGATTGTGAAACTCAAGTTCAGGTGCTGCTTGATGTTGAAAGCATTCCCGAGCCAATAACAAAGGAGCAGATAGTCACAGTGATTGTTGCATCCCCATCTTCGCAATACCTGTATGCAAAGATTGGAGAAGAATATGCCGTACTCGAAAACAAACCGAGGGTTTATCTATGCGCGAAAGAGGGCAAGTGTTCATTGTCGATGGCATAATCGCCCTGCTTATAATCCTGGTGATAATATGGGTGGCAGTAAACATGGAAATGTCAATGATAAACGAGTTCAAAGACATAAGTGAAAAAAGAATTCAGGAAAAATCAGTATATGAAACTCTAAAAAGTGAAAGGTATGAGGGAAAATGGATTCTTGCTTTCATTGGAAGCATTGATTAGTCTGATTATTTTTTTATTAATGCTTGGTTCCTTTACACATATTTTAGGACAAAAATCATACACAGACCTAATACTCAGGGAAAAAGCAAGTTCCGCAGTAATGGGCAGCAGTTCTGAGGATATTGTCAGCGCCTGCAAAACTAATCTGCCTCATTTCGAATGCAGTTTAGAAAATAATAGCGGAAGTTTGCTGAAAATAAGGAAATACCTTGTTACCGAATCAGGGCTCGACTACATTGAACTGTATATTTCCAAGGACTAAGGATAAAACTAGCTTTTTTCCCTCATTTACAGTCTCACTAAATGAAATTGCGCCTGTGTCAAGCTTCCGTACTATACTTTTAGCCAAATTTTTATATGTTGCGGTTATGGCCACTTCATTACCTGTTGCCCGAATATCAAATTCACACTGTCCCGGGTCTAACCTCACAAAATACTGGTTGCCGTCCCCCAAAATCAAAAGCTTTTCAGCGCCGAGTTTAATATCATCCAGGGCGTATTCTGCGGATTTCACGCATATAAGGAATCTGGCAGTATCTGTGGTCTTGTTGAATTCGCTGACTATTATACCCATAGCCGCAACAAGCACGGCAAACACTAGCAGGAACTCCAAAGAAACCTGTCCTCGCATAATCTCACTTTATGGATTTTGCCCTTGAAAGCGCGTTAGTTGAGTTCGACTCCAGGGCACTCTCTGCTTTCAGGCCGGTTGTTTTCAACTGGGTCAGCAAAAGAATGGCAACAGCGATTACTGCGACCAGAACCATAAGTATCTCTGCAGAAACCTGTCCTTTTTCATCCATCATTCTATCGCCTCTATCTCTGACAGCAAACTTTCTGACTTTGACGCAATTTTGTCCCTTGCATCAGTTGCTGTTGTTTTTATCTGGGTAATCATCACCATCGCTAGTGCGACAACAGCAGCGATAATCAAAAGCAACTCCATCGAAATCTGCGCTTTTTCATCTCTAAATATTGACATTTTTACCCTCCCACAGGTTTAGTAAGGCCAGAAAATGAAGGGTTTTAAAAGCATTTGTTCGACAATCTGTAATATGAGCAAGACAGAAGTTCTGCACTTGTTAATTTCATGGCTGACAATAAGCGCAGCGTTTAGCTTTATCTTCGGAGAGGTTGGACTGACAGCCCTTGCTTATTTCCCGATGATGCTTGTTGCAGTTGGTACTGCTTTTGTTTTGCATGAATTAGGCCATAAATATGTGGCAATAGCATACGGGGCAAGGGCAGAATACAGGGCATGGACATGGGGCCTTATCATGGCAATAGGCCTTGCCATTGTTACAAACGGAAACTTTGTTTTCGCGGCACCGGGCGCCGTTTACATCATGAGCAGAAACCTGACAAGGGCGCAAAATGGAAAAATAGCATTCGCGGGCCCTATGGTAAATCTGATTTTAGGAATTCTTTTCCTGGTTGCTGTATTTTATGTAGGTATCTGGGTAGGTTTCTTTTTCCTACTAGCTCAAATTAATTTGTTCTTGGGATTTTTCAACTTGCTGCCAATATATCCTTTGGATGGCGCCAAAGTAAAAGCTTGGAGCTTCAATGCATGGCTTACTGGTTTTGCGCTGTGCGGCGGACTGCTTGCTGTACTTTATGCTATCTAGAAGGAATACTATGAACGAATTAACACTTGATGAAATCAAACAGAAAGAAATCGATTTAATGAGCGCATTGACTTCCTTGGAAACATTAATCAAAACAGAGTCAATCGGACTTGAACAGGCGACGATGGCAATAACAAGAATTGAGGAGCAGATAGATTACATAATAGAGAAAAAAGAAAAACTATTCAGCGGTTTATGAATGCATCCAGCGCTTTCACACTTTCACTTCCTATTTTTTCAGATTCCGGAAGAAGTAGATAACGCGGGAACATTGCAATCAAATCCTTGAAAACAATAAACGGGTCCTGCGGTGTTTTTCTCAGCAGGGCCAGATACATTACTAGCTCTATTGAGCCTTCTTTGCTAAGCAAATCAAGGTAATACGCATCATGAAGTATTTTCGATTCTATTCTTTCTGGTCTTGCATCCATTTCAAGCGAGTCCATTATATTAAGGACCAGCTCTATCTTCTGCATCGGATATCCGATTTTCATCATGTGCCGTTTTGCAATTGCTGCGCTCATCTTGAACGGATCAGTCGCATTCTTTACAGAATCTGCTGCGCCGATATTGTGAAGGAAAATTGCATTCTCCAAAAGCTCCATATCGCAGGGATAACTCTTTGCAAGCTCTCTCGATATTTTCAAAACTCGGATTGTGTGGTTTATTGTCATTACAGGAATCCTTCTTAATTGATTTTTAGAAAAAGTCTCAATTGATTTCTGGTAATCAAGCGACAATCTTTATCCCTCCTGTCGGAAGAACCCTCATTATGTCATCAAGCTCCAATGTAGGAAGCTTTCCTTTCAGAATCTTGTAGATTTTCTTTGCTGAATCGGACTTTTTTTCCTTCGGGCTTTGCTCTATATGGATTATGTGCTTGCAGTTTTTCTCTACCGCTGAAGTTGGTCCGCACATCAGAAGCTTGTCCCCTTCGTAATCGATTATTCCAATTGCAAGCGATACTTCGGTATTTCTAAGCCAGTTCCTTTTACCGTAAATCATGAATGCCCCGCGACCAAGATACTCACCCGGCTTGGCGCTCTTGCTAACCTGGTCGGGATTAACATAGTAGACATCTGCTGACTTCAAATCCGCCTTCCATGCGCTTGAGAAAGATGCGGCAAACTGCGCAGCTTCCTTTATTGTTCTTTCAGGGACTTCCTTTCCCCCTGTTTTGATTACTGTGTGCGGCGCACCGTGAATGTCCGCATGAAAATGCAAATCCTTTTCTTCCATATGCTTCTTTACAACAGTTTCATTTGTTGCTGCATCCTTTCCCCCGATAACAAGAAAACCATCTGATGAAACAAACCATCTGAATCCTTCAAACCATTTCTTCTTTCTTTTTTTCTTTATTTCCACGTTTTCCTTTTCAATAACAAGCTTTTCCTTCATTTCCTTTATTTGTTTCTTGGAATCATAAATCGCCTTCTCCAATCCCGAAAGCTTTGCCTTTGCTTTCTTGGAGCGGCTGTAATAATCAGCTGCATTGTCTGCAACAGATTTATTTACATCAAGTTCAATCTCAGTCATCGGAATCTTTTGATTCTTTTTTCTTTCCCCAATCCGCCTTTGTCGGGCATTCATATTTTATGCACATCTCGTAAACGCGCCTTTTCGCTGAAAACACTTTGACTATGGGGGTGCCGCATTCAGGGCATACCTTTCCTGTCGGCACGACGCGATTTGCCGGCGGCAGAGGATAAGTGTTTGTGCACTTTGGATAACCATCGCAGCCTATGAACCTCTTTCCGAACCTTGATGTTCTTATCAAAAGGTTTCCGCCGCATACATTGCACTTTCCAACAATCGACTGGCCTTTCAGTGCGGTCTTCAAATCTGTTGATATTTTGTCCTTATTCGCAAATAAGGCCTCAACTATTTTCTTCAGCATATCTCTTGAGTCCTTGACTACTTCCTCTTTTTTCTTCTGGGCCATTCCTATCTCATCCATCTCGCTCTCAAGCTTGGATGTCATTTCAGAGGTTGTGACTTCGTTTGCGTATTTCTCAAGACTGTCAATCATCACAAATGAAACTTCTGTCGGCTCCACTGATTTACTTCCTGTTAGGTATCCCCTGTCATACAGCTTCTTTATTATTTCAGCTCGCGTTGCTTTTGTCCCAAGGCCCAAATCCTCCATCTTCTTGATTAACGAACCCTGCGAGTATCGCCCCGGCGGCTTTGTCTTGTCCTCTTTCAGGTTCAAGTCTTTTACTTTTGCAGTATCGCCTTTTTCAAGATACGGAAGCTCAGTAAGTTTGGGTTTGTAATAAGGATAAAATTGTGTCCATCCCGGCTCTTTGATTACCTGCCCGTCAGAAAGGTAGGCCTCTCCGGCAATATTGAACTTCAGTTTGGTCGTGTCCATTACTCCATCAACAGAAAGCGTGGCGATGAAATGCCTGCAGACAAGTTCATACACCTTCCATGACCTTTCATCAAGCGCTGACTTCTGCGCAAGTGCGACAGGGTGAATTGGCGGGTGGTCTTTTGCGTCTTTCTTTCCTGCTGTCGGATTCATAGGCCCGGCCAAGGCATATTTTGCCGCATCGCCGAATGATTTTGACTTTGCAAGCTCTTTCATTATTTCATTAAGGTCAACATTCTTTGCATAAATGTCAGTGTCGGTTCTTGGATATGAAATGAAACCGGACATGTAAAGTGATTCTGCAACAGACATTGCGCTGGACGCAGTCATTCCAAGCGCTGTTGCAGCCCTTAAGAATGCGGTTGTGTTGAACGGTGTCGGCCTAGGAATTGTCCTTTCTGTTCTCTTTGCCTCTGTCACTGTTGCGGTATCTGATTTTTTTTCGAAAACTTTCTTTGCCGCATCCTTTGTAGTGAATTTCTTTTCCTCATGGATTGCAATGAAGTCCATGTCCTTTGCATTCAGCAAAGCTGATACAACCCAGAATTTCTCTGGCTTGAATGCGCGTATTTCCTTTTCCTTGTCAACAACCAGAGCAAGCGTCGGGGTCTGAACTCTTCCAACTGAAAGAAAATCCTTCCCTAATCTGTTTGAAACAATTGAAACAAATCTTGTGAGCACCGCACCCCATATCAAATCAATTTCTCTTCTTGCATTTGCCGAGTGTGCAACATTGTAATCAAGCTCACCCAAATCAGAAAACGCCTTTTGCAGGTCCTTCTGTGTAATTGCAGAAAACCTGGCGCGGGTTATTTTTATTTTCGGATTCTCCTCTTTCAGAATCTCAACAGCCTCAAGGCCGATTGCCTCACCCTCGCGGTCATTATCTGTCGCTATTATGCATGTTTCTGCGCTCTTTGCATATTTCTTAAGGGCGGCGCCTATTCCTGGAGATGAGACTTTGTATTCAATATCCGATTCGACCATTTCAGGAACTCCTGAAAGGTACCATTTCCTGTATCTTGAAGGATAGTCAACATCAACAAAGTGTCCTTTCAAAGGCACAACAATGCTTTCGTCAAATGAGAAAACCGGAACAGTTCCGACCTTCTTCTCTGTAACTCTTCCTCCGCTTATTATTTCTGCTATTTTCTTTCCTGCAATCGCCTTCTCTGATATAATTAACTTCATTATAATGCCTCTATTCAAATGTTGACTGGTTCACTGAAAGTACTGGCGCGTGCTTCTCTTCCTTTAATGTTTTCAATACAAGATGCGTCTTGATGTCAAGCACCCCGTCTACCCTTGAAAGGTTGTCGATGAACTGCTTTGTTTTGTCCAAATCGTTTGCCATTACCTTGACAAATATATCGGTTTCCCCTATCATCTGGTATATTTCCGAGACCTCGTCCATTTTCCCCAGTTCTTTTATCACATTGCCGCTTTTTGCAATTTCTGTCCTTATTCCCACAAATACAGGGTGGGTGAAGCCCATTGCGTCCAAATCGATTTTTGCGGAGAATCCCTTTAATACGCCTTTTTTCACTAATCTGTCTATTCTTCTCTTTACAGCTACATCGCTTATATTGACGTCTTTTGAAATTGTGCTGAACGGTATGCGCCCGTCCTCAATAAGCGCCCTTAGAATCTTGAAGTCTGTGGCATCCAAAGAAACCTGTGCTACCATAGATATCACCCCAAAAAGTTAGAAATCCGAACTTCATATTATTTATACAGTCAATAACTTAAAGCTATCGGCGTAAATCTGTATGATGGGGATAGACAAGGTAGATGAAAGAATTCAGAAGATATGTGCTGAATGTACTGAGCTTGGCGCCAATGCCTGGGTAGTGGCAAAAATGGCTGACGCCCTTGAGGAATATCCTTCAAATAACCTTTCAAAAATGAAGAAAAGGGCGGTAACAGTCCTTGAAAAACTGGACCCGGAAATCGCAAGTGCTTATTCTGCCCTTAGCCGTATACAGATAAGACGTTCTGACCAGAGGGTTGAGGAGTTTGACAAGCAGAGGATAGTAAGATCATTGC
The DNA here is from genome assembly GCA_016926295.1 of Candidatus Iainarchaeum sp. Taxonomy (GTDB): domain Archaea; phylum Iainarchaeota; class Iainarchaeia; order JAFGOX01; family JAFGOX01; genus JAFGOX01. The sequence goes on along the minus strand of JAFGOX010000030.1, from coordinate 5,987 downwards.
TTGATGAAACTACTATATCCAGAGGGATGGCTGAAAAAATCGGAAAGGAAGTTGAGACAGAGATTAAGACACTTAACACAAAGATAGCAAACAGCATTATGATTAGGGAACTTGTAAATACAAAACTCCTTCAATACGGGTTTGAAAATCTTCATTCAGATTATACAAGAATAGGCCTTCCTGTAAGCGACTTGCAGAAAAGGATGATGAAAGCAAGCGACCCGGAAACATTCAAGGACGAGGTAGCAGACTATGTAATCTCCCAGTATACCTTGCTTAAGATACTGCCTTCAAAAATCGTAGATGCACACCTTTCCGGAAACATTCACATTTCAAGTATCACAAGCTTCCCGACAAAAATATACAGTTATGCGCCAAAGCCTGATGGAAAGACATTCTCTGACAAAATAAGGAGAATAATGGAAATAACAAAGATTTGCGTGGCGCCACCCATACTTTCTGATTACAAGGAATGGGTTACCACAAACTCGCATTCGGAACTTTTAAGCTCATTCACCCCGACGGTTATTTGCACAGACTTGGAAAGCAAAGACATAATTCCTGTGGACAACGCCCAGATAAAAATAAGAAAAGGGAAAAAGAAGGAAACGCTCGACTTCATAGAGGAAAGCGGAATACAGGGCCTGTTCATAATAAACTCCAATGTCCTGGTGCAAAGCGGAGTAAGCTTCATAAACAAAACACTGGAAGAAGGCGGAATATTCGAAAAGGTTGTAATTAATCTTCCGAAGATTGCTACGGACACTAGGGGAAACGAAACAAGATTCATGAAAAAGATTGAAGACGTTCTTTCGGTCGCGCAAAGGTGCTCGGAAATAAAAGAGGAAGTGTTTCTTGGGCGAAAGGATCAGTTCTCGCTCAACACAGACGCCCTGTACAACAGCCTCGGGCTGTTCGGAATCGAAGAGGCAGTCAGAATAATAAGTGATGGCGATATACTCTCAAGGTCAGGAGGAAAAACCTGCCGGACAATATTCAAAGGCATACAGGACCTTCTTCCTGAAAACTGGATAATAGAGGAATCCGGCTCAGAGGCATCAAAAAGATTCTCGCAGATAAACGATGACCTTGAAATCCGGCCAACATCAGGAAAGGGGGACTTCCAGACCGCAACTTTGCTTGATGGGCTTTATACCGGCGGAAATGCACTGGAGGTAAACAGCCTTGAAGAACTTGGCAACGCTCTTTCTAATGTAGAAATAAGACAAATAAGATTCAGGGCAATCAGCGCCTGAATTTTGGTTTCATTAATGTGTACTTGTGCAAATACAAATGGGTCTGCAATGCGACAAGGTACGGCAAAACGAATAAGGTATTAAGAATCAAAGATGCATATTTTCCCATGAAGAAAATCGGGTCTAGAACAAAGCTTATTAGTGTTATTACCAATACCAGAACCACTGAGACGGCCCAGTAATAGAAAAGGTTGAACGCGTGGGCTGAAATGAACCTTATGCTCTCTGCACAGGCTTTTATCACATTGTTCTCATCAACTACTATTGACACAGGAACAAATGTAAAAGGAAGATAAAGCAGGAAAATAAACAGGTTTGCGTAATGCATCGGCGCTCCCGAATAAAGAACTGATGCCTGAACTATGAATGCTATACCAAATAGCATTATGAAAAACAAGCTCATGTGGCCTGTGAATCTTACCAGAAGCCCGGCAAGCTCGCCTGAAGGCGGGGAATAGAATGATGCCTTGCTCTTGACTGTCATTATAAACAGGCTTATGAGTATTGATGTCAGCATTATTGTAAAGAATGAAAAAAGCAGGGTCAAAACAAATTCAGGGCCGCTTACGGCTATGCCCAGCTCTGATATCCTCATGAATGCGCCGCCTGAATTAAGGAATGCTGACGGCATAAATGAAAATAAAATTCCGGTAATAAGCAAAACGGAAAATAATCCTACAATCTCTATGTGCTCAAAATAACTGTTCAATGCATCTATTGCTGGCATAACAACCCCTCTTTTGTGATATATATGCCTACTTAACTCTTAAAAAGTAATACTAAGGAAAATATGTGGTTTAAATAGATTAAACCACCCTATTTTTACTTAATTGTGTTTCATGAATTCATCCGCCAACCATAAACAGGCTAACATGAACAACATGTACACTGTAAATGGAATTGACAGTGGCATAACGCTTTCTACAATCATACTTACTGAAAGTATTAGCAAAACCAATGGAAGCCATGGCATGTCACTTTCTTCAAAAAGTCCTTTCTTTTTGGCCATTAATATCACTCCTATAAAATAATTGTTGCTTATAAGAAATATTTACCCAATAAAAAGGCTTCGGTTTTGAGGTTAAGCAAAACAATTTAAATTATGGGTTACATTTACATCTATGGATCTGATTTTAGTTATTATTTTATGTCTTGTAATCTCGGCAACCATTGCGCAGATTGTCAAGAGAGCAAGGTTAAGCGAAGCAATAGGCCTGATTCTTGCAGGACTTATAATCGGCACTTTCAAGGATGTAATAATAGGTTCAGCTGAAAATCTTGAATTCATCTGGCATCTTGGCGACCTTGGTTTGATTGGACTGATGTTCCTGGCGGGTTTGGAGATTTCTTGGGCGCTCCTGACAAAAGAGGAAAAAGAGTCAGCACTAATTGGCCTGTTTGGGGCTTTGATTCCTTTTGCTCTGGGCGGGGTTGTTTTCTATGCTCTTGGATTTGACCTTACCACAGCATTGATTATTGGAGTTTGCCTTAGCGTAACTGCAGAAGGTACAAAGGCAAGAGTACTCATAAAACTTGGAAAGCTCAACACAAGAATAGGCTCCCTTGTTGTCGGAGCAAGTATTGTGGATAATATTATTGGAATATTACTGTTTTCAATAATCACAGTCTTAATCGGCGGGGCTTATGCACTTGATGGGCTACTCATTCTAATTCTTGCAATAATCGCGTTCTTCAGTGGAATTATTGTTCATACAGTAATAGGACGTTATCATTTTCACGTTCAGAACTTTGAAAATGCAGTTCTGTACGGACTTGCGCCATTCTTCTTCATAGCAATGATGGCAAAACTTAGCAATAATGGTTTTGCCATAGATCCGTTAATAATCCTGCTAATGCTGATTGTTGCAGTAACCGGAAAAATGTTCAGTATCTCATTCACAAAGCCGTTTATTAAATTCAATATCCGGCAACTGTGGTTCATAGGCTGGGCAATGAACAGCCGCGGAGCAATAGAAATAGTGCTGGCCTTCCTCGCTTTCGAAAGTAATCTGATAGATGCCACAATACTGTCAAGCCTTATTATAACCGCCCTTGTAACAACTATGATGTTCCCTGTAATCGCAACTTACTATGCTAAAAATTATCCTAAAGTATTCAAGTAAGAAAAACTGGCCGCTAATCGTCTTTTACCCATTCGTATTTTCTCAGCCCTTCTCTGTTCAGCCCGTCATCCTCGCCTTTGAAAACAAGGTCTCCGTGTTTCGGCTCAACAATACTTTCCACAATTCTCTCAAGTTCATTCTCAGTGAAGAACGAGTCGGGTGCGTTTCTTGCATGCAATGCCCTATACTGGTTGAAACTGATTTCCTTTCTTGCATCCAAAAATTCATTAAGCTCTAGCTGGCTTGCAATTTCTTCATAGCCGAGCATTATGGTTCCTGAGAAAGTAAGTGATTCTGCACCACTGCCGTAAGAGTTTATACCAATTATATTTCCAGTCAGGTCAAATGCTTTTTCCTTCTCTCCGGTTTCTGGATTTTTCTTAAATGAATTTTCAAGAAGGCTGTGGAAACCGACAAGCCATGAACCGGTATAGGAATTACCTACTTTTCTTGGCTGCAATAACACGGGTTCTAACTGGCTTGCAAACTTTTCACGGAAAATTTTTGTATTTCCAAGTTCTTTTCTATTTTCCTTGTCTTTCTTTGCAAATGCCATGTCCCCTTCATCATTTTCTGGGAAAGCGCCCCTCAAGGGTTCCGCATCTATAACCTTGGCAATCTCAGCAATTTCAGGAGAAATTGTTTCCGGTTTTATTCCTTTTGACCTTAACTTTGCAATCTTTGCCCTCCATTCATGCCTTATCTGGTGCCTGAATCCTTCAATTGCCTGGTCGCCGTAAGGAATATGATATATAACTCTGTCAACGTTATCGGACGGAGCTTCTACTGGTTCTGAATGAAGTTCAAGTTGCTTCCTTTTCTTGTTAAGCCTTCTCACGTAGCTCTCAACCGACTTCTTTGTGTGTTTCAGATAAACCAGATTTGAATGCTTTCCGTCAACAGTTGGCGTATCTTTCCAGTTCGGCCTGAAGAAATCCCTTTCATCTCCGCCACTTACGCCTATTGTCTTTCCTATTCTCATCAGCTTCGGGTCTTTTTCAACTAAAACTGCTACGGCTGCTGCACCTTGAGTCTGCTCACCCGGGCTTTCCTGCTCGTACTTTGAAATGTCTGACGCGATTACAAGCGCCTTTTTGTCGTCAAGCCAACCGCCTTCAACTCTTGCAAGTGCGGAAATAAGGGCTTCTGCTCCGGCTGCGCAGGCCATCTTGTGGTCTACAAGGTGAAGTTCCCCGTCAACTTTCCCGAACCAGTCCTCTAATGCGCCAAAAGTATAATTGGAATTTCCTTTAGTCTGGTCTACATGCGTTTCAAGACCGTAAAAGATTCCGCCAATATCATTCAAATCAGTGTCGGTCTGCTCAAGTACTTTTCTTGCTGCAACCGCCCCAAGCGTTACTGAATCCTCATGCAAATCCGGAACCCCAAAAGCGTCTATTCCCAAATAAGACAATTTTCCATTTGGTATTCCCCTTCCATTTTCAAATTCCTCTGCAGTAATACAAATTCTCGGTACTGCAACAGCAATACCACTAATTCCTACACCATTCTCACTAGACATAACAATTTCACCTCTCTTACTTTCTCCCCTGATAAAGAGTTTTTGCGCTCCCGGATTCTGATTTATAGTTAAGGAAATAAGGGTATTAAAAGGTATGTAATTGTTTCTGGATAAATTCGACTATTGACTATTATTTCAGTTACAATAACAAGCATATTACCCCAAAATATATTAAAAGCGCGGTTACATCTTTTATTGCAGTAACTAAAGGTCCTGAAACCAAAGCCGGGTCGAAATTAAAAAAATTACTGGCATAAGGAATTACAAAACCCACAAATATTGCAAAAACTGAAACAAAAACCATGGTAATAAACAAAACCAAGGCAAGCTTGAATTCCGCAAAAAGAACAATTGCCAGAATGGCAGACAAGGCACCCAAAAACAGGCCCATTATTAAGCCAACTAATAAATCCATAATAAATAGTTTTGGCAAACTTCTCATTATTGCAGGGTCCTTCCTCGCAAGATACCTGACAAAAATCGTTGATGTCTGCGTTCCAATATTTCCCCCAAAACCCATCAAAACAGGAAGGAAGAAGGTTATTGCAGGTAGTGAAATTATCATCACTTCAAAACTTTTAATTATATTAGCAGATAGGAAAATTCCAATAAGAACTGCAAACAACAGCCAAATAACTCGGCTCTTCACCATCATAAATATTGTCATTATATTGAAATCAACTGCTTCCATTTTCCTCAAAATGCCCGCGAGATTGTATGTGCTTCTTGTATTAACCCACTCTATCGCATCAATAAGTTTGTCTGTAAATATAACGCCAATTAGTTTATTGTCTTTGTCCAACACAGGCATTTCTGAAATTTCTTTCTCAACTGCAACACCTACCGCATGAGAAATTGTGTGTTTCTCGTGAACAAAAACAAAATCTTTCTTCATCACGTCTTTCAGTTTTTTCTCCGGAACATCAAGTAACAATTCCTTCAAGTCAAGAATACCAACTAGCCCATCCGACTTGCTGGTAACGTAAATAACATAACTTAGCTTTGCAGGATGCGCCAGCTTTTTCCATTCAGCCAAAGCATCCTTTAATGTCATCTCTTCATCGAGAACAATAAACCCTTTCTTTT
>JAFGOX010000029.1 GCA_016926295.1 Candidatus Iainarchaeum sp. | reverse complement strand
GTTTTATCCCAAACTTCATCACTACTTAATGTCCAGGGCGTTCTAATTCCGACAAAGTAGTTTCTCTTCACGAACTGCATTGTGTATCCTATGTATATGAATAAAATTGAGATTCCTGGCATTATTACATAATTTATCTGCAAGGGATTTCCAAGTGCGGCGTAAATTATGCTTAGCTGCAATGATAATAGGAAAATTGTGAGGATTAAAACAATTCCGTAATAGTATTTCAGGAAAGCGATAATATTTTCTTTGAAAACTGCTATTTTTGGAATTATGAGAAATATTCCGAATACAAACAATGTCATTATTGGAACAAGGAACAATCCCCAGAAAGGGTCCAAATATCCGTTGATTTCACCCTTTGCGTTCCAGTGCGATGGAACTTTTTCAGGCATTTGAGGATAATAATAAGCGCTTAAGACAAACATAAAGATTAGCAATGCCAGAGCAATGTACATCAATGCTTTCATGCGTTAAAGAAGTAGTTTTAGTTTTTATTTCTTTTCTTTTCCCAAACCCACCATTTGATGCTTACTTGGGCTTCAAAAATAGCCACTAATGCTAAGAAAGGAAAAAATAGTGGTACGCCCATGAGGGCATTTGGTGCAGCCAAACCGTATTGGGCGGTTGTTATTATGTTTAGTGCAGAAAGTCCAAATATTGGAACAACCGTTGCCGCAGCTAACTCAACTAATAGGTTAAGGCCTTCTTTGGAAGAACGTTCTCTTTCTTCTAGAATTTTATTATTTTTTGATTCTTGTTTTTTTCCTTTAGCTAACTTAGTGTTATAGTCTCTGATAAGTTCAGTGCACCAACCGTGTTTTTCTTTTAAACTTTTTAGTATGCTATCAAGTGTTTCTTTTTCTTTGTGTTTTGGGTTCAAATCGCTTTCCTGTTTTTTAATATTTTGCCCGATTATATATAACTCGTGGCATTCATTCGCAAGTTTTAGGTGTTTCTTTTGGTCGTTGCTCAGGAACAGTTCGTTTCCTTTTGCCATGATTATATCAGCATAATAAAGTGAAAACATGTGAAGTTTAGCGCTTGGTGAAATGTCCTTTGCATTAAGGAATTTCATTAATCTTTGTTTATTAATTTCTCCATGTTTAACCCCAATTTTATCCTTATTTTTCATCAAAGTTTCCAAATCGTCAGGATCGTATGTTGCTAAGAATTTTCCTGACTCTTCTACATCTTTGTGGAATTGCTCAAGACTTTTTAGGTCCATTAATCCAAGGAAATCTTTGTATTCAGATTTGCGATATTTTGGTTTTGAGCTTTTTACTCCAAAATCCTCTGGTTTTGGATCATCTAATTCAATTGGCGGCTCTTCTGGAAGTTCAATTTTGCGCAGGTCAGCTTCCAGAACCTTTAATCCACGGTCGACAATATTAGCCAATTTGTTTTTTGCAGGGTCGTCTCCAAAATTTTCAAGTCCTGTCTTTAAATCGTTTCCCCAAATTTCTAAATCCAACAGATTAAGTCCTTCTTTGTCTCTTAAAAGAATTAGCCAATCTTCTATTTCTTCTTTGTAATCCACTAATGTTAGTTCTTTGTTCCCCATATAACCTACCTGAGAAAAAGGGTTATTAAAAAGAAGGGTTAATCTCCCCCCAAAGTTTTACCTCTAGGCGATAACCCCTCTGTAAAGTAAAATATAGGGAACTGTTTATAAATGTAACTACTTATTAGTAACTACGTTATTTGTCTATAATTAAGCTATAGCTTGGGATTTTTTAGAATGGATTTTTATGCTTTTTTTGCTATTGTATTTGATTGAGTATGGAAAAGAACTCTCTTATCATGCTTTTTGCCCTTGTCGGCTTGCTTGCAGTTTCGCTTGCGGCTTACGGGCTTTACAGTCAGGGCTATTTTACAACTTATGAACGCGTTTCAGCTGACGGGCAAGCACAGTATAATGCGCCTGCAGCAACTGAAAACACTGAATCCGCCAGCCAGACTCTTGTTTATGGTGCCAGCACCTATGATATCTGTAGTTTTGAATGCTCGCACCCCGAATGTACAAAGGCAGACTGTGTTAATCAGTGCGTTTCTTCTGGAACCTCCGCAGAATTTGTATGTGCGGCCACTTTTGGCGAGGCAGTTCAGTTTGGGGATATAGCGATTACGATTAACAAATTTGAGCCAGAGTATTCTCCTGGTTATTCTGCTTTTGAGGTAAATGTGGAGAACAAAGCACCCGGGCTTATTGAAAGTATAACGAATATAGGAATAGCGACGGGCCAGCATGCGATACTTGCTGACAATCTTGGAAACGTTTATTATCCGCAGGCAGTTCTTTCCTCAACAAGATACCCTGATGGTGATATCTACGGCGGGTCAAAAGTGACTGGACGAATTTTCTTTGAAAAGATTCCTGACAGTGTTACAAGAATGGCTTTGCAATTGTTTCCAAAAGGCCCAGACGGCGATGTTTACAAGTACGTTTTAAGAAAATAGATTTTTTTGAAATCCTTAATTTACTTTAAGGATTCCCAGAATATCTCTTCTTTGTGCTTTATTGAAACGCCTTTCTCGTCGATTGTTATCGGATGGATTTTCTGCGAGTGCTTTGTTCCGCGCATTTTTCTTACGAATACAGACCTGTTTGGCGGTTTGTAGAATAAAGGCAGAACTCCATCT
>JAFGOX010000028.1 GCA_016926295.1 Candidatus Iainarchaeum sp. | reverse complement strand
GTTTTTTCATTCAGCTGCTTTTTGGCGAACTTAGCAACTACTTTTTCTATTTCCTCAAGAACCGCGTCTATCTTTATTGTCGGGCTCAATGAACTTATCCCGAATACGCATCTTAATTCCTTTGCTACTTTCTTTGCTTCATCTGTTTCTACAACCATTCTGCCATGAATCTTGTATGCTTTTTTGTAAGGTAGCCCCTTGCTTTTCAAGCATTCCCGGATATTATCCAATAAGCGATTCTCAAAATGGCCCCTATTCTTTCCTTTAAGGCTTATTTCATCATATCTTACAAGCACTGCGTTATACATATAAATCTGTCCTAAAATCTGTGTTAGTTATGGCAAAGCTCTAAGCAAGCCTCGCATTTAGAATCTAAATCCGTTACATCTTCCTGGTGCAGCTGGCATAGTATTCTGTGCGGCCTGGCATTCTTGCAAAGGGTGCACATTTCCCTGATAATAGTAACTGAATCGCTCTTTTCTGCTAATCTTTTGGCAGAGGCCTTTATTTCTGCTCTGAATGCATCATTTAAGGCCAGGTCTTTTCCTCTTTTAGCTGTAATATACTGCGAAACTGCTGCAGGGGTGACCCCTAATCTTTGGGCTATTTCCTTCTGGCTTACTCCCAGTCCTTTCATTTCCTTTGCTAATTCCTTTCTGAGAACCGGTAATAGCCTCCAGACTATAATTTCACAGGGCATTGTTACGCTCATACTGATTAACAGTGTTAACAAATAGTTATAAACGTATCAGTAATCCCGCAGGTCTTTTTGTACATAAGGCATGACTTTGTATTTTGATAGTTTCTCAGCTCTTTTTTCTGCATCTGCCAGTGTACTGTATTTTACGTAATACTGAATATTTTTTCTAAGAATGCCTGTGAAATGACCTTCCAAAAGATTGTCGGCTATGTTAATGAGGCGACAGCCTTTGCGATACTCGTCAATTGAATCTTTGAGCGACCGGTATTGAAAATCATCATTGTCTATATTGTTGACAATTGCTTTTTTGGCGGAGCTGCTCATTCTTGGTCCCCATGTTCCACGCCCGTCTTCAATCAAATAATTTATGAAACTGCGGTCAAGTTCTATATGCGCATCATTTATTTCTATATTTTCAAAATATTCTTCTGTTCCGCCCGTTCCCGGATTAAGTGTCAGCCAGAAATCGCCCATAACCGGATATCCCAAGGAATTAGCAAGCAGTTCTCCTGATATTGTCTGATTGTCCTGAAGCAATTCCAATGCGCGGCTATTTAGGAAAATAATCCAATCGTTGTCATCAAAAATAGCCTGTAAAAATGCTTTATTCATTTTTTTCCCTTGCAGATTTAATTCCAAATTCCACAGTGTTAAGGAAGTCTGATTTTCCGATAACTGCAAGGTGCGCGTGAGCGTTAAATTCTCCGCCAATTATGCTGGCCGTGCAATCCCCTTTCTTATCAAGCGCTTCAATTACTTTATCATTAATTAGCAGAGTGAGATTATTTTCTTCTTCAATCTCCTTTGCAAAGTGGCTTGATTCTTTCCATAACATATTGTCGCGGAAGCTGTCCTGTCTTAATGTTAATCCGCCCAGATATTCATAGTCTGGGAAATCAGACAGTCTGTCTCCTAAAACAAGTTTGATACTCTTCAATAGAAACAATGCTTCTTCAGTGATTAATACACTGGTGTCACCACATTCATGCTTAACTGCTCTTGCCATGCTTGTCATTGTCTCACCCCTATAATATATCTTGTCCCTAAGGTTTATATTCATTATACCTATACAATATTTACATGGCTAAAAATAGGAGTTTACTCTGTTAGCGAAAACTAATACTACGAATTCTATAGTGTCCACTCTGAAGAAACTAGGGCCGCTATCTACAAAGCAAATCGCAGATACATTGAATATTCCAGTGAGGACAGTGCGCCATTGTATAAAGGTTCTTAAGAACAATAATGTAATTAGGGAAACCTTGGATTTCTCTGATTTAAGGAACAGAAGATATACTGTATATTAGTGCGGGGTTGGCAGATCGGCTATGCACCCGGCTGCAGACCGGGAGAGAGGGGTTCAATTCCCCTGCCCCGCTTTTCAAAAGGAGGTAAGTTCATGGTAATGAGGTTTTACAATACCCTCGGACGAAAATTAGAAGAGTTCAAGCCAATTAAAGACAAAGAAGTGGGTATGTATACCTGTGGGCCTACTGTTTACTATTATCCTCACATCGGAAACCTTCGGGCTTATGTGTTCGCAGACACGCTCAAGAGGGCTTTGACTTACAACGGATTCAAAGTGAAGCACGTAATGAATATCACTGATGTCGGGCATCTTACCAGTGATGCAGACACAGGCGAGGACAAGATGGAAGCAGCTAAGAAAAGGGAGCGCAAAAGTGCATGGGAAATTGCCAAATTCTATGAAAACGCATTCTTAGAAGACCTGAACCATCTTAATCTAATCAAACCAGATGTTCTTCCAAGGGCAACTGAGCATATTCGGGAGCAGATTGACTTGGTTAAGGAAATAGAAAAGAATGGATTTGCATATCAGACAGAAGATGGAATCTATTTTGATACTTCCAAAATACCAGATTACGGAAAACTTGCCCTGCTGAAGATTGAGGACTTGAAAGCCGGCGCAAGGATAGAGATGGTTGAAGGAAAGAGAAATCCCACTGACTTTGCATTATGGAAATTCTCCCCTAAAAACGAGAAAAGAGATATGGAGTGGGAGTTTGACTTGGAGAAAGACGGAGAAAAAATAAAGATAATGGGCTTTCCTGGCTGGCATATAGAGTGCTCAGCAATGTCGATGAAATACTTGGGAAAAACTTTTGACATTCATACTGGCGGAGTTGACCATATTCCCATTCACCACACTAATGAGATTGCGCAGTCAGAAGCAGCTAAGGGTGTTGGTCCGGCTCATTTCTGGATGCACAATGAATTCCTGATAATGAAAGATGGGAAGATGTCCAAGAGCAAAGGGGAAATAGTTACTCTGCAGGACCTGATGAAAAAAGGCTATGACCCAATGGACTACAAGTATTTGCTGCTGGCATCGCATTATAGGAAGCAGTTGAGCTTCACTTTCGAAGCGCTTGACAATGCAAAGAATACAATGCAGAGGCTTAGGAACATTGTCCTAGAAATAAAATCAGAAGACACATCAAAAGTTAATGAAGAATACAAGAAAAAATTCCTTGAAGCAATAAATGATGATTTGGGAACCCCCGAAGCGCTTGCTGTAATGTGGGAAATGCTTAGGGATTCTAATTTAACTAATGAAGAGAAATATTCAACTTTACTGGACTTTGACAAAGTTCTTGGACTAAGATTAAAAGAAATAAAAGAGGAAAAAGTCGAAGTCCCTGATGAAGTAATGAAATTGGTAAATGAAAGGGAAGACGCCAGAGCAAACAAAGACTGGGCAAAGGCAGATGAATTAAGAGGCAAGATTAAGGAATTTGGATACCAGTTGAATGATACGGCGGATGGCGTTAAGATAAGCAAGGAGTGAGAAAATGAAAATGTTATTATTGCACTGCTCTGATTTCAAATTCAGACCGACAAAGGAAATCAGGATGCCATCAACAGACAAAGTAGAGTCAATGGATTGGGTAGAATCAAAAGAATCGCTTGTTGTTTTCACATGTGTTGAAAAGGCAGACGAGGAGAAGTCAGACATTGTCAAGCAGTCAGTTGATGCAATTATTGACGTAGCTGAACAAGTGAAACCAGAAGAGATTGTTGTTTACCCTTATGCTCATTTGAGTGAGTCATTAAGCAAGCCGTCTTTTGCGCAACAGACATTAATCAGCATTGAAAAAGGACTGCAGGAAAAAGGCTACAAAACAAAAAGAGGGTACTTCGGCTGGTACAAGGAATTCATTGTCCACTGCAAGGGCCACCCTTTGGCAGAGCTGTCAAAACGCCTGTAACTGGCATATTTAAAAAATGTCCTAACCTATATTTTTATCTCAAGGGTCGAATCGGGGTGATATAATGACAGTATCAGCATATGTGTTATTGAAATTGGCAATGGGTACGGCTAATGATGTCGTTGTAAAACTGAACGGAATGGAAGAAATCGCAGAAGTAAGTCTAGTTTACGGCCACCATGACGCAATAATTAAAGTTAATGCAAAAGACCTTGAAGGGTTAAAACAATTTGTGCTTAGTTTACCCCAAAAAATACCTCACGTTAGAGACACACAGACGCTAATTCAGGCATAAGTTTTTAACCTTCTTTCTTTTTCTAAGGTATGGATTTAACTATTTCAGAAAAAACAATTGGAATTACTCTTTTCATAATCGCAATTGTATTTAGTTCGAGCTATGTAACTTATGCATCAGTCAATCCGACAGAAAGCACGATTCTAAGTACTGACAGGGCGGTTTTGAACGCGCTTATTCCTTTGGCAATTGTAATATGTCTGATATTCGGATTCATACTTACCTTCATGAGAAGCAAGACAAAAGTAGAGGGTCAGATACTTGTTGTGCGTAAAATACTCAAGGAAGATGAGGCCCAAGTGTTCGATGCGCTAATCGCCAATGAAGGCATTTCGCAGTCTAAATTGCTCGGAAAAATCGATTTTTCAAAAGCAAAGCTCAGCCAGGTTCTTTCAGACCTTGAAAACCGAAATATCGTAATGAAAAAGAAATACGGGAAAGAAAACAGGGTTTACATCGCTTCCTGGATTAAGTGAACGGTTCTGAACTATTCAAAGGTTTTTTAGTGACTTATAACAGCTAAAAAACTGTTAGTTTGTATCCACATTTATAAATATTAGTTTTTGCTATTATATATAGATAAATTAACCTCCTATTGTATGGGCTGCGATATCGGAGGGGTCAGGGTGAGCTTGCAGATAGCAAGTAAGCTCTAACCACCCTCCCTTTTTAACATACTTGTTCTATGATATTATTATGAAACTAATTTGTCTTTTGTCTAGCGGGATAGACTCTCCTGTTGCCGCTTATTTAATGCTGAAGCAAGGCGCAGAAGTAGTATTCGCGCACGTGAGCACAAAACAAGAAGATGCGGTCAGTATTGGAAAAACAAAAAAACTAATTCAGAAGATTTCAAAGGAAACCGGAAAGGAGCTAAAGCTTATCACCCTTCCTCATGAGCTTGATTTTGAGATTCCAAAGTCAGACATGGACAGAAGGTACACCTGCCAGCTCTGCAAGAGATTTATGTACAGACTTGCCGAGCAAATAGCAAAGAAGGAAAAAGCAGAGGGGATTCTTACCGGTGAAAATCTTGGTCAGGTTGCGAGCCAGACTCTTGATAATATCCTGGCACAGGAAAAGATAGTAGAAATTCCGGTAATACGGCCATTGATAGGATTGGACAAGAAAGATATAATCGACATTGCGAAACAGGCAGGAACATATGACTTATCAATAGTATCTGAAAAGTCCTGTCCGGTTCTACCACCAAATCCTGCAACGCGTGCAAATGACAAAAAAGTTGATTTGCAGGAGTCCAAATTTGATATTGAAGCCCTGCTGAACAAAAGTTTTTCAAAATCAGAAGTTAATATTATAAAACCAATGTGAACTATTCTATTTAAAATTACGAACTTCTTTGTGATACCAATGGAAATAGTCAGTATAGCAATTGCAACATTTATCTTGTTCTTAATCGGATATATAAGCTATGACTTCAAAGTCGTTAGCATAAGCGGATTTGCCGCATCAATGATAGTTGCTTTAATCATAATAATGGCTGTTTATCCCTATTGGTTCTCGGCAATGCTTATGTTCCTTATTATTGGGGCCGCCACTTCAAAATTCAGATATAGCGTGAAGAAACGAAAGGGCGTGGCAGAAGCAAAAAAAGGAAGAACATACGAAAATATCTGGGGAAACGCTTTTGTGGCGTTCGCATGCGCAATTGCATTTTTTTTCACATATGAGGGTGTTTTCCTGTTCGGTTATCTGGCATCGCTTGCCACAGCCGCAGCAGACACGACTGCAGCAGAAATAGGTGTATTGGCAAGAAAGAAACCAGTTATGATCACCACATTCAAAAGAGTAAAGACCGGGACGGATGGTGGAATTTCCTGGTTGGGAACTTCATCTGCCGCTCTGGCCGCATTTGCAGTTTCAGCAACGCCATTTGTATTTTTGCACGGCAGTTGGATGATGATTGCTGTTTGCACAGTAGCCGGAACAATAGGTATGCTGTTTGACAGCTTTATCGGTGCAACATTAGAGAGAAAGGGAATATTCACAAAGCACGAAACTAATTTTTCAGCAACACTTCTTGGTGCCGTCATTGCGATGGTATGGTACTTTTTCTTGTAAGTATAAAAAGATTCTCTTTATTATTTGCATAGATGTTTGAGAGTTTAATCATCCTTGTTGTGGCACTTGCTATTTTATCGAAGTCAAGTAATTGGGTTGTGGACTCATCCGTAATGCTTGCAAGGTTCCTACGCATAAGCGAATTCACAATCGGGTTCCTTGTTATTGCAGTAGTGACGTCCTTGCCGGAACTTTTGGTCTCTGCATTTGCAGCAATGGCAGGAAGCGGAAATCTTGCAGTGGCTAATGTAATCGGTTCCAATATCGCAAACATCGCTTTTGTTTTGGGTATTGCCGCAGTCTTTGGAACAATACATTTCAGAAGAGGGGCAATTGGCGAGAATGCAGAAGTTCTTCTGATAATCACGATTATTCCCTTATTGCTTCTGAATTCAGAGACCTTGGGCTTGAGGGGTGGAATAATTCTTCTTACGACCTTTATTCTGTACTCCATTTACCTTTACAGAAACTCAAACACAAAAAAGCATACTTTTGTTGAAGTCAAAGACGGGCAGGGGCTTGCGAAGAATGCCTTATTGTTTATCCTTGGCATAGCTTTGGTTTTAATTAGCGCGCAGTATGTTGTCACAGCTGCAGTTGATGTTGCTAAAGACTTAGGAATTTCTGACGCAGTGATTGGTTTGACTGTAATTGCGTTTGGCACATCCATCCCTGAACTTGCCACGACAATAGCCGCGGTCAGAAAAGGAAAATCCTCATTGGCAGTTGGAAACATAATCGGAAGCTGTGTGGCAAACCTTACTTTGGTTCTTGGAATTTCAGCAATACTCGGCGTCCTGACAATTTCACTTGGAACATTCTCAACATCCATAACCTTTTTAGTAGGTATAACTATTTTCCTGTGGTACATACTGTTCAAGAACAAAGGAATCAGCACACTGCAGGGTCTTTTCATGGTAACAGTATACTTGCTGTTCATAATAACTGAGGCAGGATTAATTGTGTTCATATGATTAAATTTTTGCAAAATTTAAAACTTTTCAACACAGGTGTTGAATAATGAGTGCAGAATATAATTTGTTAGTCAATATGGGAGCAATGCTTCTGGCAGCAACTTTCCTAGCGTACATGACTCACTATCTTAAGCAGCCGATAATTCTGGGTTATGTTCTTGCCGGACTTGCATTAGGTCCTTTTGGAATAGGGCTTATAACAAACAGCACAGATATAATCGCACTTTCAGAGCTTGGAATCGCTTTCCTGTTGTTTGGTGTTGGCGTAGAGATTAACCTTAACAAACTAAGAGGCATGGGTTTTGTTTCGGTAATTGCAGGAAGCATTCAGGTTCTTGCAACTTTTGGAATCGGATATCTGCTTGTCCGTTTTGCAGGTGTAGATCCGATAACCGCTATTTACCTTGGATTAGTATTAGCTTTCTCCAGTACAATGGTTGTTGTTAAGATTCTTGCAGATACATTCAGCGTCAATACGTTGCACGGCAGGCTGATGATTGGTATTCTTGTTATTCAGGACATCCTTGTCATCATTGCAATGTCATTTATGAAGAACTTAGGGCAGACTGCAATATTCACACCCTTACTTGGCACGCTTGTAAATGGTTTGGGGTTGTTTGCAATCGCGCTTATTGTAAACAAGTTTGTTTTGCCGTCTTTGCTTAGGTCTGTTGCCCGCTCTCCTGAATTGTTGTTCCTTACTGCCGTGTCAAGCTGTTTCACTTTCATGGGAATCGCATATTTCTTAGGATTCTCAATTGCAATCGGGGCATTTATTGCCGGGCTATCAATATCAGCATTCCACTATAACATAGAAGTAGGTGCAAAAATCAAACCCTTGCGTGATTTCTTCTCCACAATATTCTTTGTTTCCTTGGGTATGCAGATAAACATCGCAATCGGTTCTTTTGAACTGATGTTGGCAACTGTTCTGATATTTGCAACGCTTATTTTGAAACCGATTATAATCACAATAATTTACTATGCGTTTGGTTATGGCCGCACAGCGTTTCTTACAGGAATGGGTCTTGCGCAGGCAAGCGAGTTTTCATTTATTATTGCAGCAGCAGGTCTGGCTGCTGGCCATATTACAAGTGAGATATTCTCAGTGATTACAATAGTAACAATATTCTCAATCGTTGTAACACCGTATTTCATAAAATACAGTAATCCTGCATATGAAGTTTTGAATAAAGTGGCAAAGAAGCTTGACATTAAACCCTCGAAATGGGTCAAGCCAAAGAGGTCAAGGGAAACAGACAAGAAAGAGGAATTTGCAAACCACATAATACTTCTTGGTGGCCACAGAATGGGCTCAAGGATTCTGAGAAGTTTCAAGAACAAGAAACCGGTTGTTGTTGTGGACTTTGACCCTGACATAGTGTATGATTTGCAGACACAGGGAATAAAAGCGATATACGGCGATATATACAACGAGCACATCCTGCAGAAACTGAATTTCAAGAAAGCAAGGCTACTTATTTCCACAATACCTGACGATGAAGTAGTGGCAAAAGTAATCAAAAGGGCAAAGTCAGAGAATGACTGTCTTGTTGTGCTTACAAAGGCAGAATTTGCAGAAGATGCGCTTATGCTTTACGAGGCCGGCGCAGACATTGTTGTTCTTCCGGATATTGTCGGCGGAGAGAAAATGATGGATTACATGGACATTGCATTAAAGAATCCGAAACTGCTTGTGCCGAAAAGAAAGAAGCAGTTCCATTTCATGGAAAAAGAGCTGGAGTTCGAGACAAGTTCATCAAGAATCAGGGCGAAACTTATCGACAGACTGTACCGACAGATTGCAAGGGAAATTCCTGCACTTGAGAAAAAGGTTTGCGAAACCAAGTTAGAGAAAACCAAAAAATAATTGATTATAATGAAAGCGTTTTGTCCGTCCTGCGGAGTAAAAGAGGGCGAAAAGGAATTCATAGACGGATTTTGCATAGACTGCTATCTGAAAGACCATGAGCTGTTCAAAATACCAGAAGAAATAGAAATAGAGATATGCTCAAACTGTCAGAAATTCAGATTCGGAAAGCAGTGGATTGATTACACTGATGAAAATATAGAGAAACTTATCGTGTCAAAAGCAGAGTCCAATATGGACATAGATGATTTGAAAGTCGGAATCTATCCAGAAGAAAAGAATGTCCTTGTCAAGCTCCAGATAAAAGGAAGAAAAAACGAGATTCCGCTTACAATAAGAAAAGAAATATATTTGAAAGAGAGAAAAGTTAACTGCCCGGCCTGCTCTCGTTTGAATGGCGGTTATTTTGAGGCGACTCTGCAGATAAGGTTTGACAAGATGCAGAGAGACAAGGAAAGGAAAGCCCTTCTTCAGATGCATGAGATTCTTAATTCTGAAAGAGAAAAAGGCGACCATCTTGCTCAAGTAATAAAGCTTGAGGAGAAAAAAGACGGATTTGACGTGCAGCTTGGTTCAAAAAAAGCAGCAAGGAAAATATCAAGAGAGTTCACAAAACGGTACAACGGGAAAGTAACATTCTCGTCTTCAATTGTTACAGAAAAAAAAGGGACGCCGGTATACCGGGATACGTTCTGCGTCAGAATGCCTTAAGTTTCAAAAGATTTCAGTGCAATTTCAAGTTCTTTCAGTGGCATCTTTGTCACAACAAGAGGTATTCTTTCTGACTCTGCGATTTTTGCCGCGAGCGGGTCAACATTGTCTATGCCATGCATTACAATAAGTGACGGTTTCATATCAGTTGAGAATTTTCCTATTTTGACCGCAATCATCGGCGACCTTCCGCTGCTGACCTTGCAGAAAACAAGCGCGCGGTCGGGGGTCTGTCCGAACAGTTTCAGGTAATCATGAACCGGAACCTCTACAATTGCTTTCAGACTGTCAATAATTGTGTAACCGTAAATCTTCGTGTCTTCAAGTCTTGCCTTTCCTGTGATTGCCTTGCCCTGTATTTTTCTGACAAATTCTTTTCCATCGATTGCCTTGAAGAAATCGTGAATCTTGAAAGGGGTCTCTTCCTCGCCCAGTGATAATTCATCAGCTATTTTCTTTGCGATTTGAGAGCCGCGGCTCTGGTCAACTTCAATCAGCGCCCTGACAAGCCTTCTGATTATTGCTATTCCAGGAGAACTTCTTCTTCCGCCTTCATAGTCTGAAATTGTTGACGGGCTTATATTGAGGTGCTCTGCTAGTTCAGTTTGTGTAACGCCGAATATCTCTCTCCATTTGCGCATGCTTTTTCCAGGCTCCTTTGAAAGAGCTATTTCTCCTGCAATTGTTATCTCAAGTCGATTCATAGTTTAAGATGTGCAGAAAGGATATTTAAAGGTATTGGTTATTGACGAAGCGGGGTTCGTCTTATCTCTAACGTATAAAAAGTTTAAGAATGATTGAGTCCTAGACTCAAACCTTTTCAACAGAGTTTAAAATGGGCTTGGCCGGATTTGAACCGGCGACCTTCGCCGTGTAAGGGCGACGTCATTTGGCCCCCTTATGCGCTTAATAGGTTTTCACATAAGAAGTTAACCAGGCTAGACCACAAGCCCATTCATTGTTGTTGGTCTAAATTATTGTTGTGTATTAGAACTTAAAAAGGCTTCTACTCCAGAAAAAAGAGATTAAAAATGGGCCCGGCCGGATTCGAACCGGCGATCTTCGCCACGTCAAGGCGACGTCATAACCAGGCTAGACCACAGGCCCATAACTAGACATTCGTCTAAATGGTTATATAATAATATCTTAATGACAAAGCTGTGAACTACCCCACACTTACGCATGGAGCTTCTTGCTTCATAGAGTTTCCTTGCCGTGCAGAGGGAAATCTCTCCACATGAGCCAGTTCCTGACTCGTGAATTTATTTAGTATGTTTATTGCAGAATTATAGTCCCTATTAATAACAAGACCACAATTCTTACAATCATAAGTTCTCTTATATAAAGGCATATTCTGGATGTTCCCACATTGTGAGCAAGATTTTGTCGTATTTCTTGGGTCTACTTTTATTACCTGGCAACCGGCGCTTTCAGCCTTGTAATCAAGTAATTGAGCAAATACACCCCAAGAACTATCCATCATATTTCTTGCGTTGAAATACTTCTGCTGAGACATTTGTTTTATATTCAAATCCTCCATAACGATTGTATCGCATTCTTTGACTAATCCGGTAGTAAGTTTATGTAAGAAATCCTTTCTTTGCCTTAATATTTTCTGATACAATTTTGCTAGTCTTATCTTAGCCTTTTTCCTATTATTGCTTCCTCGTTTCTTTCTTGACAAGTCCTTATGGGCATTTCTTAGCTTAATCTTATTTTTCTGTAGTAATCTTGGGCCCTCTACACCCTTTCCTTCACTATCGATGAGATAGCGGGTTATTCCCAAGTCAATGCCTATGACTTTATCTCCTTTCTGTATTTGTTTAGTTTCATCTGTAATTATTATCGCATACCATTTATCTAATTCTTTTTTAATCTGAATCTGTTTGATATTCCCTTTTATTTCTCTATGAACTTTTATTCTTATATCTCCTATTTTTGAAAGATGCAATTTTCGGTTTTTTAAATAATAACCAGACTGATTGAAATTTACTGTTTTAAACCAACCCTTTCCTTTGAACCTCAATCTGCCAACCTTTTTCTTATTCTTCTTCAAAACCTTTAATGCAGAAAGATTGGAAAACAATCTATAGCACTCATATTGAAGGGTTTT
>JAFGOX010000027.1 GCA_016926295.1 Candidatus Iainarchaeum sp. | reverse complement strand
TAATCTCCTCCGGATTATCAACAGCGCCAATCCACCCAAGCGAATTGAAAATGGATGTATCCCTCCAACAAAACAAACATCGTTGGTCACATAATAAAGCAGGACTCATCTGCAAGCATCTGTGGCTTTTGATTCCATAGAACTTCTGCTTGTAGCAAACGCCCTCTCCGCGCAAGCTTTTCTTGCACCACTCGCATATTTTAACAACAGAGTGGTTTCCCACTACTCTGTACTGCTGCTTCTCAAGTTTTTCAATCTGCTCTTTTGTTAAATCAGTCATAAAATCACATAAAGTTCTGCGCATCTTTTTCCAATTGATTGGTTTTCTCTTCAAAGAATCTTGCCGAATCCTCAAGATTCCTTCCATGCATTCCCTCTTCTGTTTTTCTTTCCCTTACCTTAAAGAAAACAGGGAAATTAACTGCTTCTCCGACTATTAACGCTTCCCCAACCCTTAAACTGGTAATCATGTCCAAAGCCCTTCTGTCAAGGCCTTCAGAGGATTTTCCTATGTGGTCCAGGTCATAAGGATTTGTAACCCTGAGAATAACGTGGGTATTGCACTGCGAAAGAACCGTGGTTGAAAGTTGAATCGGCCTTTGGGATATTAAGCACAGGGAAACTCCGAATTTTCTTCCTTCCCTTGCGATTGTTTCGAATATCTTTTTTGCAACTGCCCTTTCCTGTTTGGCGGATTCGGGAATAAACTGGTGAGCTTCCTCTAAAACTAATAATGTTGGTGGAATCCTGTTTGCTCTTTTCTCATTGAATGCTTTATTTGCTATGTATGCAACAATCAATTGCTTCTTTCTCACATCAATTATATTTGATAAATTAATTACTGTGGTTTTACCGGGTTGGGCAAAATCAGCAATTGACGGATTATCAACAGCAGAGAATAATTTCAAAGAATCCAAACTGTATAGGTGTGATAATAAAACGGATTTTACATTTTCCTTAATCAATTCATCCTTGCTAACCGCATCAATTAAGGTAGACATTCCATATGGGCCTTCGCCTTCTCTTGCTTTTGTTTGTAAACTGGAAATAACTCTTGCTAGTTCTCTCTGTTGCGGTGATGAGATGCCATTTGTAAAAGACGAGAGGATGCTAGCACTAAGGTTTGAAACTCCTATTTTGATATCAGAAGCAGGAATTACGTTCACATTTCTTGATATGTCTAATTTGTTTGAATCTTTCGGTGGCTGCGCCAGTGAGACATACTCCCCATGAACATCAAAAATAATTGATGCAATTCTTCCTTGTTCTTTCGTACGTGAAAGAATCTCTTCAAATAGAACAGATGCAAGATGGCTCTTCCCGGCTCCACTCATTGCAAGAATTGCGAGGTGCTTTTGGAAAAGTTTTGAGAGATTCAGTGAAACCGGAACATCATGGTAATCCAGTTTGCCTATATTAAGGCCCCGCTCCAAATCAAATCCCAAAAACATCTTCAGTGTCTCATCGCTTGCAAGATTAATTTTGTTTCCGGGAGAAACGGGGTATGTCGATTTTGAAAGTAAATTGCTTTTGTAAACGCCCATCGGCCTGACTTCTGCAACCAAATACTCCCATTCGCTTGTCGGGAAAAAATCATTGATATTCTTCCCTGTGCTTTCGTATGATTTTACTGAGTCTGCCCTTTCAAAGTACCTGTTTGTCTTGAACAAATCAACAATCATTCCGATTAATTTTCCCTCATCAATTGATGCCTCTACAAACTGGCCTTTATGGATTTCGTTGCCGTTGACTACAAACGAAAAACTAGTAGTGCTTGGCCCGTTTAACGTAGAAATGACTGTTCCAAGTTCCATAAATACTATATCTTACATAGACTTAAAATGTTATTTGAACGGCCTTTTGTTGCGCCGTAACTCAAGCATCGCCCCTTTGTGGGTAAGTTTATCCGAAATCTTATTGCATATGAAATCAAGCTCTTTTGAGTCCAAAGCAGCTCTCAAATCAGCCTCAATTATGGGTGCGGGGATACCGTATTCCTTATTGAAACTAGCTAGGAAATAGGCCATTTTTGCCACATTTTGCTCGGTTTCGCCTGATTTTGCAGGGTTCAGGTACTCTATTCTGAGGGGCCTGTCATATTCTGCTGTTCTAAGGTAGAATACCATAGGCCAAGCGCCCAATTCCGAGGAAAAATCCTGTAAAATAGGGTGTTTTGACGGATTTTCAGCATAAGTGAAGCCAGATGTCTTTTCGCCCTTTTCCAGCAGATAATACAGCAAATGGGTGTCCTGGGTCTGCCTTGCTATGCTTTCGAGATCTTTCGGCAAAGCCGGAAGGTGTGAATTAACAAATCTGTTGGCTCGTGAATCCTCGACTATTCCGACTAATTGCGTTCCATAGTTGTTTGCAGTATTGTAAAGTTCAGAATAAAGTTCAACAAGAGATTTGTAATCATCAAGAAGAACAGACTCTGGTTTTGGTTTGTCTGCTTGTTGAGGAACTATTGAACCATCAAGCAACATGTAATCAGGAGCAAATTTCGAAATTGTGTTTCTCGCATTTCTTATTTCGTGTTTTATTCTTAGTATTGATTTTGAGCAGTCAACTTCGCTGTAGTCAAGTCCCTTTTGCGAAAAATATGTCTGTGGGGGCGTGTGCAGCTCAGGAAAATAATTTGTTGAATTTAATTTTCCGTCAAGGTAATCCATTACCACAGAAACGGCTTTAGTTACAACAACATCAGAACCGTGAAATGATTTTGCAAGCAATCCTCCGTCAGTTGCGGCAACAGTTCCTGAAAACTTTTCAAACGGAACAGTTAATTTCTTTATGTGTGGTTTTACAAAATCAGCAAGCTTTATTCTCTCCTGCTCTGTGTTGTTTATCCTGTCTGCGATTTCATCAATATTTGATTGCATAAATAAGATAAGTGAAAACCTAAATAAACCTGATTATATCTCTGTAATCCGTAACATGCACCCATTTCTTTTTCTTTGCGAGTTCTTTGAAGTTGGAATCCAGCTCTCCGAAAACAAATCCCTTTCCGACAGAGTTCAGTATTTCATAGTCGCCCATTGTATCGCCAGCAGCAAAAGACCTTTTCAAATCAAGGTCAAGTTCTTTTGTTAGTCTCTTAAGTTCTGAAACTTTTCCATCGCTGTCCAACAAAGTACCTTCTAATTTTCCTGTGTAAGTTCCTTTTTTTGAGCAGACCGTTCCAATTGCATAATCAAAAGGCAGCCTTTTTCTAAAATAATCAAGACCTTCCTGCGGGGTCAGTGAAAGAAGTATTGTCAGGTATCCTTTTTTCTTTGCTGCTTTTACAATTTCCGTTGCTCCAGGATTAAGCTTGACTTGTTTTGCCGCAGCTTTTGCCGCATACATTATATCTTTCTTGTTCAGGCTTTTTGCACCCTGGGCCCAGTAAAGGGTAAGCTCTCTTGCAAGCTTGTCATAAGTTACTTTTTTATCGCTATATTTCTGAAGTGTTTTTGCCATCTGCATTGATGTGGACAGTTTCTCAAAGAGCTGCATTATCATTAGTAGGCCTATGCCACCCTCTATGAGCGTGCCGTCCAGGTCAAAAATAGCTGCTTTATTCATAATATTCACTCTAAAATATACGTGAGGCTTTTATATATTATCCGCCTAATTATAAGTATTCTGGCATAAGGTAGAACACAACATTTATAAAGGATTTGTAACCAATTAGTAGTAACAGGGGAGAGAATTATGGGTTCAGAGTTAGATAATTTAAAACTTGACAAAACAAAACTTGATGAAGAGGTCGCGCTTATTTGCAAAGAATTCAAAGATATGCCGTCAAACCTTAGCGATATCACTGCGACAATCGATGGCATGCTTAGTGCAATTGGCCAGAACGTATTCATAAACCGAGAGCTAGCAAGTGAAATTGACCGCGCAGTTGATGCAATTGTAACAATAAAAGCAGGAACGGACCCGCGAGTTTCAGACTTAAAATGTAAGAAAAAACAGTTTGATTCTGCAATAGACGGGCAGACCGATGCACTTGCAAGAAGTGTTGCTGAGGAAATCGCAGTTGAATTAAAGAGTAGGGGAGCAAACGGCGACCTTGCAGATATTGTTGCTGGCTCAATTGATGTAACAAAAGAAGCAGTAAGCGGAGAAAGCCCAATCGGATATAATTTTGCCGGTTATTTTGACAAGACAAATGAATACGGACCAAAAATGGAAACGATAAAAGACAGGATTGTTGGAAGGATGGTTGAAAATTACACGCTTAAATATCCTATTTCTGGAAAATATGATCCGATTCATATTATTGAGGCGGCATGTGGTCCAGAAGACATTAGATACGACCGAATAAGAAGACCTGAAGATAGAGTTCATTTCGACAGAAGAAAGGGTTGGGTAAAAACAACCTGGAAATGCGCAATAGAGGAAAAGAAACATAAAATTAAATTCAGCCCGGATGGCGATCAGAAGAAAGAATGGGAAAATATAATGACAAAACTTCTTGGGAAAGACCAGGAAATCAGGAAGGGAATCAAGCACATACAATTTAATTTCAGCAAGGCAAAAATCACAGAGAAAATAATCAGGGAGCTTGAGCATGCAGACAATAAATTCAAGTTAAATCCTAATTCAATACCAGAAAAACTTGTAACTGAGTTGAGCAGAATTATTTACGACGGAAAAGTAATTGGTGATTCAATACCGGCATATGTTCAGGACTGCGTACCAAGAAAGGTTGACCAGGAAGCTTTGGTAGCAGTGACGGCAATGGTTAACAACAAATTCTGCAGAGCCGTTGACATGGGCCATGATATTGGTGCAACAACATACGCAACATTAAATCAGTTGTCAAGTTTAATCTGTGATGTTAACAACGACAGATAAACCGAACTTATTTAAATTGCTTTCACTTATGTGGTATTATGAAAAAAATTACAGTAAATGTAAATGAGCGGCATTTGGAAGACCTGAAATGGCTTGTAAAAAATAAAGTTTACAAGAACCGGGAAGAAGCTATAGACCAAGCATTCGGAAAACTAATTCACATGTTCAAGCAATGGTACAGTGTATGGGAACTGCAAAAGGAAAAAGAACAGACATTTGAGGAGTTCTGCCGTGAAAAAAATCTTATTTAGGTTGATTGGAATGGAAAATTACAAGCAGGTTGTATTAATCAGAAATGATTTGAACATGGGAAAAGGAAAAATAGCCGCGCAAGCCGGACACGCTTTTGTAGAAGCATACAAAAAAACAAAAATGAAAAATCCAGATGCAGTTGATATTTGGGAAAAAACCGGTGGGGAAAAAGTTGTTTTGAAAGTTTCTTCAGAATCTGAATTAATAAAATATTATGACCGACTTAAAAGAAAATTCCCAACTGTGCTAATTACAGATGCCGGCCACACGCAAATAAAATCCGGAACAAAAACTTGCATCGGGGTTGGGCCCGTAAAAGAAAGCGAAATAGACCCAATAACAAGCGAATTGAAACTATTATAGAAACTGTTAAATATAGCAAGGCTTATTTGTATAAGATTGATATGAATAAACGTGGTTTCTGGCAGCCGATTGTGTTCATACTTGCTATAAGCCTGATTATGATATTCTTTGGAATGATGTTCAAAGGATTCACCGAGCAGATTCTTGAATCTCAAAGTGCAATGAAAGACCAAGTTGAAAGACAAGCAGACAAAGTTGAAGCGGATTATGATATTTACGACCAGGATGGCGGATTAGTTGTTGCTGGATATGATAGCGACAATGGATTTTGGGTTATAAATGAAGGTAATTCAAATCTTTACAATATAGACATTTACTGGCAATCTCCAAGCCACGCCACAATGTGCAAGCTAGTGGAAATGGCGCAGTTCCACACAACGCTAGATGATTTCACCCGTAGCAATAATTTCAACCAAGTTGACTACACAACAATTCCCGGAAGTGTAATAATTGATTGGGATGATTTGAATATGCAGTATTATGCTAATGGTAGTTTTGAATCATATCCGATATCTTCTGGAATCGGTGTTGACTGGACAACTATTGAATCAAATGGTTTGGGTTTCTGGCCGCACCAAATTTTCAAATTCCAGTTGCGCTCTGCAGCAACACGCAGTGATTTGACCTTAGCAAACTATATTGGCCCTGACCTAACTAATGGAACATATTATGAGGCCGGGTCTGAAACTATAATGGGACATGATAATAATCCTTGGATACAATATAAAGCATTCCTGGAAACTGATGATTTAAATCAAACACCGCAACTTGATGATGTGAGAATAAGATTCCAACTTCCTGATACTGGTCATTCAATAGAAGAATTATTGCGTGGTCAAAGTATAATGGCCCTGGCCTATGATTCAGTATGCACAAATGTTCCACTTGAGGGGGAGTTTATTGCAAGCCAAGACTCAATACTTGTCAAAACACTTCATGAAAGTAGGGTAAGGTATGTTCCATAGCCGTGGTTTTTACCAGCCTTTGCTTGTGCTGTTGATTCTTTCGATGATGCTCATTGTGTTTGGTAATCTTTATCAGCATTCACTTTCAGTCCAAAAAGTAATTGGTGCAGAGGGGACCTTGTATGAGCG
This sequence comes from Candidatus Iainarchaeum sp., assembly GCA_016926295.1. GTDB lineage: Archaea > Iainarchaeota > Iainarchaeia > JAFGOX01 > JAFGOX01 > JAFGOX01. The sequence goes on along the minus strand of JAFGOX010000027.1, from coordinate 7,007 downwards.
CCCGGTATTAGTGAGTGCCGCAACATGCTCAGGAAGTTATTATTTAGTTGGAAATGATTTATCAACTGATGGAATTATGATTACAAACACATCAACAGAAAACATTCATGAAGTACATGTTTATCATATGAGTTCAAGCGGGGTTACTGAAAAATTAGAATGGTTGGATGGCGGCATACCGATTTCTGGCGAGCTTCCCGAACTGATTGCTGGAGAAAGTGTGTGTTTCCAAGGAACTGAAACAGTACTGGCCCACAGCAGTTTCTTTGTAGTTGCAGCAGAAGGCGCGACAAAATTAGATGTTGCTGATTAATTCTTGTTTGTATTTTTTTTCAATGTAATGTAACTGTCGTGCAAAACCTGTAATCTTTCTGACTGTTTTTTTGCTTCGCCAAACCATTCGCTATTGCAGATTTTTCCTGTGTTGTATAGAAGAAGATTCAAGTGTCGGTAATTGTAATCATTTGCCTCTGCCACTTTTGCAATTGTTTCATCAAGGTTATTTCCTGACGGGGCGCGCAGCCTTTCCATCAAACATTCAAAAGCGTCAAGAAGCTGGTCTTGTTTTATCGGAACGGTTTCAACATAATAAGTTACTTTCCAGTTTTGCTCTTCTGGCGTGCTTCCGAATCTTCCTTTCTTAAAAAAAGTTATTACATTCTGAAGGACTTCTTGGGGAACAATAACTGCGTTTTTTCCTGCTTTAATATAAGGGACAAAACTTAGAATTCCTGGCCTGTGATAAACATACCTTGCCCCATTGGACTTTGTTACAACTTGTGTATAACCATAAAGAAGACGGAAGAGTTTTTGGTACCTGTATTCTGACCAGTTAGATACTCCCGGGACGTGAAACATGTATTTAACATATGATCCGGTTAATGGTTTAACAGTCATTCATTGCGCCCCTCGACAGATTAAGTAGTTTATATACTAAATATAGTTACATATACTATAAAAAATTATGTATAACTTTTTCCAGTCTGCCAAAACACCACTTAAACATAAAAATAAGATAAAAATAAGACAAAAATCCGATTAGATTTAACTAAAATGCAAGAAATAGTTAGTAAAGAAGGGCAATTATATTTTCCTTCTTAGTCTAAGAGTTCTACCGCCCATTGCGCCTGTTGTTCTGCCCGTTGCTGGTTCTTCTTCTTCGTTTCTTAGGGATGCTATTGCGCCACTGTCGGCTACAATAACTACATCGCCAACGGATTTGACACGGCTGTAGTCAATGCTCTTAGATTTAATTATGTCTTGTGCTTCTCTTGCAGTGCTGACCCTCATTTTACCGCTAAGTGAGTCGGTTGTTATTGTACTGATGCGGCCTTCTTGAAGGTTAATAATTAAGTCGTGCACTTTTCCTCTGAACTTTCCACCTGCTGTGTAAATGTCCATGCCGAAAAGTTCTGATATTCTCTTTGCCATGTTATATCACCTAAAATAATTGCTTATGTTGAACTATATAAGTTATCAAACTATTTAAACTTACCGCTAATTACCGTAGAAATGTGGCTAAAAGAGGTAAGAATTTCAAGCTGGTGGTGGTTTGGCTATGCCTCTTGATTTTTTGATTTTAGTACTTCTACATAACAATAAAATCATATAAACTTTCATTTATAAATAAAAATAGCATATTTTAAACCTATATTTATTCATTTATATTTAATTTTTAGTATTTTGGAACTTATATATAACAAAATAGCAATTCTGTCAAACATATTAATTTAAATATATTAAAGTATAATATAGTGCTGATTGTATGGTGAATTATAGTGTACTGCTACATGCAAAGCCGGCAAAGACCTTGCTGTGCCTGCGAGATGGTGGAAAGACATGGTATGCATCAATGCTCACAAAAGAAGTTGACTGCACATATCCGCACATGATCAAAATACTGAACGATTTTCAGGACATAGGAATTGTAATAACAGAAAAAAGAGGAAGAACAAAAATAATCAAGCTTACAGATGCAGGAGAAGACCTTGCCAGGGACCTGGAAGGTTTGATGAAGCGCCTTGAAAAGCTCTAATTGCCTACACCCTTGACTTCCACTAATATTCCTTAAACGCAAAATAAAATGCCCTCAAAGCAATAGTGAACATCAATATGGTAATTAAATCAAGCCATAAGTAAAAGGGGTCCATTGCCTGGCTTGTTATCGCAGCGATAAGCTCGAAGAACTTTGCTATTGAGAAAAAAAGGCCTCCAAAAACTGCATAGATTATGCCCTTTTCAAAAGACAAAAAAATAGTCTGTTTGATCTCTTCTTCTTGCCTGTGGCCTTTAAGCCTAAGGTAGATTTTCATTCCATAGTAGGTGTTAGCGAATCCAAGAAGTGCGGCTAAAATTTTAACTATGAATTCCAAATCAATCATCAATGCCATAATATCAGATATAAGAAGAATAAGAAGGATAAATACTTTTCTACTACTTCTACATAACGGGTCTATATATCACTTATTTTTGGGCCATACTTCCGATAATAAGAAATAATCTTTTTCCCTAAGAAAAAGAGTTTTTCCTTTACGGGTTAATTTAAAAAAAGAAGAAACATATTAATATAGGGCGAGAGGATGAAACAAGAAAAATCATACAAAAAGGCCTTTTTAATATGTGCAATACAAAATGAATGCGCATTTCCAGAAGAGGATATAAAACTAATTCGCACATGCATAGAAACATCTCCGGAAACTGATTTGACAGTTGTTATTCCAGAACTTTCAGAAAATGGGGAAATGGCCCTAAGTAGCATGAAAACCCTAAGTGACTTGGGATTGCTGGATCCTAATGAAAAGGAAAACGCAAGCATTACTATTGAAGCGGCAGATAAAAGATTTGAGGAAATTCAGGGTAAGGCTCAGCCAATCAACGAACTTATGAAAGAAGCAAAACCCGAGAAATCAGCAAAGGAAATAATCCGTGAGTTTGACAAAGTCCAGGAAGAATTGAACAATTTAGCTAAAAAACTAGGAAAAGAAAATAATGGGCACATTTGAGGTGAGTAAATGTCAGGAATTGGAGCAAAAACAGGATACGTGCCATATTCTACATCTAAGGCGCTTACTCTTTCAGAAGACTATAACCTTGCTCTGAAGTACTCGGCGGCGTTCAGCGAAGCAGACCAGGACCAACTTGAGAATGGGATAACTGAGGCAATAACCTTTGTATTGGTAAACCCCGGAGCTAGAATGGATATAGATCTGCCAATGATTTCAGAAGCAGGTATGCAGAAGCTAGAGGAATTGAAAAAATCCGCAACAGAAGAAGAACTTAAGGATGTTTTTGAATTAGGTATATTGGAATGAGTAACTGGAAGGAAAGGTTATTGCTCACCCCATAATACCTGCGAATGGCACATAGGTCATGAAACCCCAAGCCCACGCAATACACGCATTTATTACAGCGAAAAAACAATACTCAATAATATTATTAGATAACCCGTAGTATTATAAGCTTTAGTCCAGAATGATATGGCCTGCAGGCTATACCTCGTTTTTATGATAGTATAACCCTAATATTATGGGATAAACAAAACCTAATGTTGAAAAATAAGAAAAAATGGCTAAAACCCCAGTAAAATCAAAGGTTTTAGCAAGTTGTAGTTTTGGTCCACTTAAACCCCAAACTTTCTGTTTCTTCTTTTTCCCGTTCTACAGTTTCCATAATCAGTTCATTATGTTTCCTAAGGCAGGATTTGGCAGACTCAAAGGCATCTTCTTCTGCAATTCCCAAAATGAATTCCGGTTTAGGTATGAATACCACAAGCCCAAGGTCATCCGCCACCACCTCAAACTCAAGAAGAACGTGTGGGGTCTGGATGGACATGCTGTTTTTTCCCCGGGCCAAATCAAAAATTCCTTTAGTCATAAATCTCACTTGTTAAACGAATTGCCAAGGTTCTTGATTCCGTCAAGGAGTATTTGTCCTTCAATGCTTGACTGGTCGAAGTTTAGCGGGACAATTATTGTGTCATTACCATTTTTGTACAGGTCAAAGCTAAGCACTTCTCCCATTATAGGAATTGTCCTTGTTGTTCTTACTCCGTGTTGCAGGTTCATCAGGTGATATCTCATTTCGTCCTGCTCAAGCAGATGTGTGTTTTCTCCAACTGCTTCTGCAAGCGCTCCGCTTAATTTGTCACTGAAAAAGGTTTTTTCTTTTTGTTGTATTACCCCTGCGCCCAAATCTTCAGATTCAAACTTAGTGGTTACATTTTCGTCTTCTGCTTCAATGGCCACAATTAGTCCGCTCATGTCTTTGTAGCCCCAAATTCCTTTGTCTAATTCTACTCTTTCCATCCCGTCTACGGGTGTTGTTAATTTCTCTGTCATGTTTATCTCTCCCTCTTATGTTTTATAAAATATGTTTGATATTGTTTTGATCAGGCCTTGCCTTTTCTCACTATTATTTGGCATTATATCGCGCACAAGGAAATTGCCGTTTGGAATAACACAAAGCAGCAAATCATGTGCAATTACTATCTCTTGCTCATCTTGGACTATAAGCCAATGTGAGCCCCATGGGAGCTCAGGGATTTCGCTGCAGTCCACTAATTGATTGTTCTTGTCCAGGCAAAAATCAATTGAATGCGCATCTATGCTTGTGATTATCTCTAGTTTATATTGGGGCATGTGTGTTCTCTCCTAAATAAGCGACTTAAAAACAATCTTACTTCTTAACAAAATCCATTGCGAACCAGGCCAACAATACAAAGAAACCAATGTACAAAGGCCAGTAAAGCATCTCAGTTCCAACCATTGACTTGTACCAGAACATTCCTCCAATAAAGGAAAGTATGGCTACAATAGCTATTCCGCTGGTAAAGCTTCCCCACATTCCTTTTATTTCCTGGCTAGTTTCCTTTACAAAACCCATTCCTTCACCTAATAACAATAGGATGGGCCAATATTTTAAACCTATCGCACTTATAAGTATGAGCTTAGTATAACAGTGATTTAAATGGGAGACGAAAAATACTCTTTTAGAATAGGACTTGAAGCTAAACAAATGGTAACACCAGGCACAGAGACGCCTGAAAATCTTTCTGCGTTTGTTGCAGAGAGCCTGGGACTGATTCCTGCTCGCGGCAAGGGGCTGGTCGCAATAAAGATAATCGAATTGCTAACCCTGGTTGCCGGAAAACGAGAGTTTACAATAAAAACAATAAAAGGCAGGCCCATTACAATAAAGAATGGTGCAGTCAAGGTCGAAGACCTACATAAATGGCTTGTAGATGGTGGTGCAGACATTGGAATTGCCCAGCTTTACAATACCTACATTACCGGACTTATGAGAACCGGTCTGATTGTAAAGAAGAAATACAGCATGTACGGCCTTCGCGGAAGCAACCTAACTGAATCTTTGTCAGAGGTCAGAAGGGATATTGACAAGGAATTCGAGCGCGTTGTTGATCATGCGAAAAAATTAGATACAATAGTAAAGAAATAAACTTATTTTTCTTTTTTTTATTAAGTAAGTTATGTAGAATGAAGCTACATAAAAAAGAGAAAATCAATCAATTCTTACGGCCATTTCCTTATTGTATGTTTTTAGGATGTGCTGGTAGTCTTTGTAATGCTCTTTTACTATAATTGTCACAGAATCATAGCCTGGCGCAGCATTGTATGTAGGGTATAATTCAGTGTAGAAATCAACAGCCCCCCTGGCTTTTAACACACCTAGCTCTTGCGCTTTTTCCCTTACTAATCCGCCTTTTGTAATTGACAAACCTCTTCCTGTTCGCACTTCTACTGAAACAAGCTTATCTTCATTTGTCCCATTCTTTATGTCAATATGTAAGGTTGCCCTTCCTTCTTTCATGCTTCTAGTGATAGAGTAAGGAGTAAGTTCTGTAGTTATAATAACTGTCATGTTAACACCTACCTAATATTGGGTGTATCTTGTTTTATACGTTTTCATAATAATGCCAATCTTGGCACACCTATGTATATTCTTTGTTCAGACTTTGCTGTTGTTTCAAAAACGGTTTTGCACTTCTTACAGATGAATTTGCCGTTTAAGGAGGTCGCACAATTCTTGCAAACCTCATTTTCGCATACAGAACAAGATATACCAACTTTGTAACCTTTTGGGGTTTCTCCCAAGGGGCTTCCGCATCTTCTGCAGTGTTTCATCGCTTCACCTCACGCTGTTCTTTAATTCTGCCCCTAACCCTGCCTTAAATATTCCATACTCCTATATAAATCTTTCGGAAATATATTATGGTTAAAGGAAAAAGAGTTTTGCCAATAGGTTGTTATGTAGAACAATGGCAAAAAAACAGGAGGCGTTATATGATTCCAGAAGCAGAGTTGATTGAGAAGGAAATTGTGTTAAGGCAGCTTAAACTTCCCCCGGACGTTAAAATGGCGCGTTCTTCCCTTCTTAGATGGTTTTCGCTATCTTTAGGCCTCATATCTCCTGAAGAAACCCGTCAGACGGCTTTTTTAGTTCTAGACGCCTTCCTTCACGCTACATTTACTGTAAAAAGACCGCCAACAACCCTCGAGCTCAAGGAAATCTGTGATCGTAATCGCCTGGCTATTACCGGAAGTAAGGGGAGTCTGAATATTTCAGAGAAACTTATTCGCTATCATATGGGTAAACTAATAGAATTAGGCCTTGTGGAAAGAAAATCAAACAGATATTTTTTATCAAAACCAAGCTTTTCAACCCCAAATGACTATTCCGCGCTCTTTGAAGAGATATTCAAGAAGAAAGCCGAAGAGGCTGTAACCCGCTCCAGTAAGGCGTTTCAGGAGCTCGTGAAATCGTATACTTATTAGTATAGCCCAAACGTGAAATTTTAGTCGTTTTAGGGCATCTTCCAAAAAACCCTATTTGACCTTATTTTATATATTTCCAGTTTTATCCTTTCTCCGTTTATATTAGCGGAACTTCCTAATCCTCTCTTTTCTTTTGCGCAGCTTCCAGATTGCCCTATTTAAGAGTATTAGCTTTATATGGCCTTAACTCTCAAATTACATAGAAATATATCTTTA
>JAFGOX010000026.1 GCA_016926295.1 Candidatus Iainarchaeum sp. | reverse complement strand
TAACTGTCCGCTTCCAAAATCTACAAATAAGATGTTTTTTCCCATTCCTTCTATTTTCTTAAAATCTTCAGAATACAATTGCTTGAGATTAATGTACTTGACTTTTTTCCCGAGCCTCTGCAATGCCCTTACTGTAATTGCCGTACTTGTAATTCCGTCCACGTCAATATGGCCTACAACTACAAAATCTTCTGTTTTTCTCATTTCATCAGCAAGCGTTTCAGCACGAAGCATCAGTTTTGCAAAATCCCCTGCCATGCCCTATTTACCGTACAAATCATTAAAAATGAGCCTTCCGACAAGGTTTATAAAGAAGTGTTAATTATTACCTTTGAGAATATGAGCATTCTAGACAAAATTCGCGGAGGCCCGTCACCAGCAGAAGAAGAGCAGAAGATATGGGTAGAAATAAATAAGCTTAAAAATGTGAAAAAGAAGGAAGAGCAGCACCTTACCAATTTGGTCGCAGAATACGCAAGCGGCGGAATGTCAACAGAGGAATACAACTCTGCGAAAAAAGATATTGAAGCAAAAATGGGGCGCACAGAAGCGGAAATAGCAAGGCTTATGCAGAAAATATCAAGAGAAAAAATAGAAAAAGGTGCATCCCTTGAAGAAATGACTCCCACTCTCGAAGCAGCCAATATGCGCGCAGCAGTTCAGGAAAAAGAGAATGAGATAAAGAAGCTGCGAGAGGAAATACAAGGCTACAAGCAGTATGTTGCAAGGGTTGAGCAGCAGGGCGGAGTAGTGGCAGATTCAACCACTAAGCTGGAATTGGAAGTTTCAAAAGTTATTCTCCACAGGTACGCAGAGTACATTAACAAGCAGGAAGCTAAAAGTATAAGCGAAATAAAGGCAATGGTTAATCCAGAAGACCTGACCGTCCTTTCTCTTGTAAAGAAATTCACAACAGAACTGAAAGGCTATTCTTACCCTTCAGGGTATGAACGCGCAGCAAGGGTGGCATTTGAATATGTGCGGGATGAGATTACCGCATTGCCGAAATCCTCCGGAATTGCATACTGGCTTTACCCCGAGGATGTAATAAAAGTAAAGGCCGGAGACAATGAAGACCAGGCAATATTGTTATGTTCAATACTTAGGGCCCTTGGAGACGAAGACGCGCATGTCGCCGTAGTCCAGATAGACGATGGAACAATGCACTCCTTTGTCATGGCAAAAATAAATGGAAAAACAACAATACTTGACCCGTCCCAGAAACACGCATTTGATAAATTCCAAGGTAGCGAACAGGATGCGATAATAAAGTACAGATTAGGGGAGAGCCGCATATCCAAAGTTGTTTATAAATTTAACGACAAATATTATACTGAAGTGGCTAGTTCTAAGTAAGTGGAGGTAATATTATGAAAGCACAGTGTAACACAGATAAATGCATATATTGCGGTGCTTGTGTAGGAGTGTGCCCGGTAGGCGCGCTTACCCTTGATGAGACTAGAATAGTTATAGATAAGAAGAAATGCATCGGTTGCGGAGCCTGCGCCAAAATATGCCCTGCGGGTGCGATGACAGTTAAGGAAGGGGAGTAAATGTTTGAGAAGACAGATTATGATGTGGTGATAGTGGGAGGCGGACCAGCAGGACTATGGTCTGCAAGGAAGTTCGCAGAGGAAGGACTTTCAGCAATAGTAATCGACAAGAAGCAGGAAATCGGTGTTCCGGTAAGGTGCGGCGAAGGCCTTGGGAACACATGGTTCAACAGACTTAATCTTACTCCTGACCCGGACTGGGCGGTTCAGGAAATGTACGGGGCCGCATTATGGTCGCCGTCCGGAAAAAAGCTTGAAATCAGATTCCCGGAAGTTTCAGGCTATTTGCTTGAGAGGAGAATATTCGAAAAAGACCTTGCAAGAAGAGCAGCGCGCGCAGGAGCGGAGATTGTGACAAAGACTTATGTCACTGATGCAATCAAAGAGGGAACCTTTGCCCGCGGTGTGAAAGCAAGAATGCAGGGAGAAAAAGTGGAATTCACAGGAAAGCTCGTTGTGGCAGCAGATGGATTCGAATCAACAATCGGAAGAATGTTCGGGCTCCAGAACCAGCAGACCCTTTATCATTCTGATTCCGGATATGAGTACGAGATGGCCGGACTGAAAATGGACGATCCTGATTTGATACACCTTTATTTCGGAAATGAAGTTGCACCGCGTGGTTATGTGTGGATATTCCCAAAAGGAAAAGACTATGCTAATGTTGGTATTGGAATAGGTGCAGACAACCCGAAAACCGCAAAATACTACCTTGACAAATGGGTAAACAGCAGCCCGGTATGCAAGGGCGCGTCAATAGTCCAGGTAAACGGCGGAGGAATTCCTGTCGGCGGAATGCTGAAGAACATGGTCGGCGATGGAATAATGCTTGTTGGGGATGCTGCGCACCAGGTAAGTCCGATACACGGCGGCGGAATGGGTCTGGCAATGGAAGCATCTAATGTGATGGTCGAAGTTGCAGCAAAGGCGATAAAAGCAGGAAATGTGTCCGAAGCCGCGCTTAGCGAGTACAACACTACTTGGTGGAACCTCAGAGGCTATGAACTGGAGAAGCTGGTTAGGATAAGGCAGCTGTTCGAGAAGCTTACTGACAAGGACATGGAGACATTTGCAGCGGCATTCACAGGCCCAGAACTTCTTAAGTTCGCGTATTCGGACAAAATAACCTCAGCAGCGCTGGCCACGACAAAATTGATTAAACACCCCTCCTTGCTTAAGTTGGCCCTGAAGTACTTGGACGCCGACCCCAAGGAGTAGGCGCATGGAGACCCCCTCTCCCCCTTCTATTTCTAATTTTGACCTGCATTTAGAGGTAAAAGTCCTTGAGCCTGTGCTGCCCGGTGCATACATTAACAAAATACAGCAGATAGGTGCCGAAATCTTCAAGTTTAAGCTTTCAACCAAGGCAGGATTGAAGGATTTGATAGTGATTTTGGGCAAGGCCCTCTTCATTACGGATTATAGTTACCCTGCCCCTATTATGCCAAGCAATTATTCTAGGTTTTTGAGGAAAAGGCTGGAATCAGAGAAAATAGTGTCTATCCGCCAGCATAACCTGGACCGGGTGTGTTATGTAGAAACCACAAATTACTACCTTATTTTCGAGCTTTTTTCATCAGGGAATATTATCCTTACTAACAAGGAATGGATTATAGAGTCAGTATTCCACCCCCACAAATGGAAAGACAGGGACCTCCACCCAAAGGAGAAGTATGTTTTTCCCGCATCTTCAGAGTACTCAGTCCAGACCATTACAGAGGCAGATTTGAAGAAAATGCTTGATACTGACAAGACAGTTGCCCAGGCACTGATAAAATCAACTGACTTAGGGCCATTCTATGCAGAGGAGATATGCAGGATTGCCAAGGTTGACAAGTCGGAAACCGCAAACAATCTTGACAAGAAAAAGCTTGGCTCACTATTCAAGGCAATTCAGCAGGTCAAACTCGCCCTTGAGACGCCAGAGAAAGTGTATTCAGTAAAGCACAAGGATACAATTGTATTTATTCCAGTCAAACCCGAGAATCTGATAAAGGAATACCCTGACATGAATGCGGCAATTGATGAGGGCTTCCTTCCGATGTTTATTTCCCAGAAGCAGCCCACCAAGCAGGAGTCAAAGGTTGCTACGCTTGAGCACAGGCTTAAGGAGCAGGAAGAGTCCTACGAGAAATTCGAAGAGCAGGCATTACTGCTAAAAGAAAAAGGCGATTTGATTTATTCTAATTATGACAAGATACATCAGACACTGTCAGCACTAAAAAGCGCTAATAAAAACGAAGAAGAATGGGAAAAAGTAGCCCGCCGACTAGAAAAAGAACTACACGTAGCTATTAAGCAAGTCAGGCCAAAGGCTAGTAAAGTTGTTGTTGAACTTTAAGCTGCTGCCAAAAGTTCTCTTTCGTCTATAATGATGAAGTCTTTTACAGCCCTTACTGCGCCGTATGGGATCTCCAACATCTTGCCGTCTGCTTCTACTTTTTGTAGGTATTTCTGCATTACTTTGCTGTCTGTGTTGACTTCAACGATTATGGAAATTATCTTTCCAGTTACCTCGTCGATTATTAAGTCAGATAATGCACCTACTTGTTCGCCTGTATTTGTAATGACCTTTTTTGCGGCCAATTGTTTTGCTATGATAAAGTTTGTTGCCATAATATCACTGTTTTAACTGAGATATATAGTTTATTTTATTTAAAAATGTTCCGATTTTATGCTTCTACATAACAGATTTAGCCTTGTAAGGCCCAATTTTCAAGGATACCCATATGCATAAATTTATATTACTTTCTAAGGGTCTATTATGTATAACCACTTATTTTAGGTGAAATTATGTCTGGATTTACCAAATTTGAAAGAGCACGATTATTAGGCGCAAGAGCCTTACAATTATCCTTGGGCGCACCACCCTTAGTTAAGGTGCCCGCCACAGTGATTGATCCATACACCGTGGCTTTAAAAGAGCTTGAGGAAAAGAAGCTTCCTCTTGTCATTGTCAGATATCTTTCTGGCGGACAAACCGAGGTAGTATCAGCATAGGTGAAAACAATGGGAAAGATTTTGACAAAGACACTAAAGAACAAGGCACTTGAGATTTACGAAGCCTTTGGCGGAAAATTCAATGAGAATTTTGAAGACAACAAAAAATCAATGCGATCTCTTGGTCTGCCCTATTCAAAGAAAGTCCAGAATGTTATGTCAGGATATCTGTCAAGACATTCAAAGAAACTTCGAAACGCGCAATAATTAAATTTCTATTTTTTCAGGAGTGGCCCAGCCCTCCATGTTTTTGTTTCTTTTAATATCATATATGTATTCAGTAGCCGCCATGCGCATATTATTATCATGCGTGATTACAAAAGTTTGATTCAGCATGTTCGGAAGATTGTTGTGCATCAACGCCGCTAATTTTAACACCGCAGTTTCGTCAAGATTGTGTGTTGGCTCGTCAAGAATTATCCAGCTAAGATTCTCTGCTAGCCTGAATGCAAACGCAAGCCTAAGCACAAGTGCCGCAGCGCTTCTTTCTCCGCCGCTTGCGACAGCATCAACATCAACCCACTTGCCTGATTTTTCCTTCAGCTGAAGCGTGTAGTCTCCACTGTCAACAGCGAGTTTCGCTCCAATATAGTCCTCATAAGGATAAATGTTGGCCCATAATTCATCCATAAGCTCATTCGACTCTTCAATGAACTGCTCTCTAAGCTTTGTCTGAGTTGCCAATAATGAATTCTTGAACAAAGTGAAATCGTTTGATGAAATTTTTACTTTTTCAATTATACCTTTCATTTCAGTTATTTCCTTTTCCTTCTGCTTTATTTCATTGAGTCTTGTTTCTTTCTCTTTTACAATTTGTTTTGTGTTTTCCATTGAGCTAATGCCCATCTTTATTTCATTGCTTATTGTATTTACCTCATTTCTCAGGTTTTCATATTTCTCCGGCTCAAAACCAAGAAGTTTTATCAGCCCTTTATTTTCTTTTAGC
>JAFGOX010000003.1 GCA_016926295.1 Candidatus Iainarchaeum sp. | reverse complement strand
GTAAGGAGATTTTTCCTCTTCTGCGCCTTGTCAGCGTCGAAATCCAGGAAGTCCTTGGCATAACCCGCAGCAAACATTATTGGGTAGATTATCGCTGCGAACAATAATGCACTGTTTGTTACCCTGCCGACAAGGTATGCTGATGTAAAGAATATTTCCAAGGTTATAGTAAGCCCGAGATATGCGCCGGAAAAAAGATAGCTGTCTTTTGCCCGTATTCCGTAGTTATAGAGTATGGCCATTATAAGAATTACTGCCATAAATGAGGCCGCAAGAGCGTTCATGGTAAACATTGCACCAATGAGTATTGCATAGAAAGAAAATCCTATGAGCCACCCTTCAAATTTGCTTAGTACCCCAGTCACAAGTGGCCTGTGGGGCCGGCTTATTTTGTCGCCTTCAACATCTACAACGTCGTTCCATGCGATTGCCGCACTGTGGAACAGCATCATCATCAATACTATGACTACTGTGCTGAAGTCGAAAAATCCGAAACCTTTTATCATTGCGATTGTTACGAGAACAAGAGGAGTATCAATCAGCCAGTGACTTGGCCTGATTAATTTAATCGCCGCTTTTAACTTTCTTTTTATTTTGTCGCCCCCTGAAAATCCTTTCCTTTTCAAGTTCAACATATTTTTCTTTTGGTACAATCCTGAATCTGCATTCTTTTCCGTCTTTATCGTTTATGCAGCAATGTGTTTCGATTGATTCCATATCGCGGTTTAGGACTTTTGTGAGCACGCCAGAAAACAATCCGCAGACATACCAATCAATGTCGTCCACACCTATTTTTTCCTTGTGTGACTTTTTCTTGTACAGTTTTGCCATGACTGACTCAGTTATCTCAATTTCAATGTCGGCATTTTTTTCATCTACCTTTAAGACTTTGAACATTCCCCATCCTGAAATTATAGAGTAGTTTGCGACTGTTTTGATAAGGTCCTCAAGACTCTGCTTTTCCAGTCTTAGGGCTAATTCCCCATGCTTTTTTCCAGCTTGTTTTGCAGAGTGGTATATCTGTCTTCTTGCAATTGGGCCGAGCTGCCTGTACATCTCAAGCTGCATATCCAAAATTCCTTCTGCGTGTATGAAGCACATCGGTGCGTCCATAAAAAGTATGTGACCGTTTTCAAATTCAATATGCTTTCTTAGAACATGTATAATTTTTGGCATAAATCGAAAGTACTCTATCATGTTTACCATGGGGGATACCTCTCACTAGCTTTTCTTATTTCTTTCTAAATGCGATTACCCTATATAAATCTTTCTAAAACTTTAGATGGATTATTTTCACTACCCGCATCATTTTTGGAATAATGCTTGCGATTCTGAAATGTATCGGCCACTTGTTTCTGTATTTGTCAAAATAGAACCATTCATCCACAAATACATTGTCCTCAAACCAGTTGTTGATTTCCTTTCCGGATTCAATTCCCCAGTTGAAGCCGGTCTCTCTTTTCCTGAAGTCTTTGTGGAGTTTTTTGTTGTTTGCGAGGAATGGTGAGAAGGCCTCAAGCAGCATTTCCGAGCCCGCGAAGTTTTCCTTGATATTTGTGATGAGTGCCTTTACATCCTTTTCCGGAATGTACATGAGCAGGCCCTCTGCTATGAACAAAGTTGGCTTATTCTTCGGGATTTTTTCCATCCATGATAAGTCAAGCACGTTTGATTCTATTGGCTTGTATCTTCTGGTTTCTTTGAAGAAATTATTTCGTATTTCCATTACCTGCGGCAAATCCAAATCGTACCAGCTGACATGCCCGTTGTCTATTCTTGCAAACCTTGTGTCAAGCCCGCACCCGAGATTTACAACAACCCCGTCCGGATTCTTGTCAAGGAAAGTCTGCGTCTGCGTGTCAAGGATTTGCGTTCTTACCGGTATGGCGACCTGCGTTAGCTTTGATATTTTGCTTGGGTCGACAGTATAGTCAAGATTGTTGAATATATCTATTATTTTTTTGTCCTGGATTATCCCATCTTCTTTAAGACTTTCCAGGTATCTCGCCCCTGCGGTTAGCAAAGACGTTTCTGAAACATCCATCAGTTTATCTACACTTATTTTAGACATGCTTTTTTCACCCTGTTTATTTTATGGGGAATTAGTCTAAGGTTCGAACCCCAAATGCCCTATTAAACGGATACTTTATTTAAGTAAATCGGTTTGTCCCATTCCAAAGCAATAAATAGCTTTCTGACATTATCTATTACAACGAACCCGTAAAACAAGTGGTACTATGAGTGATTTACAGGAAGAACTTAAGGCTCTGAGAGATGGGCTTGAAACAGCCAAAAAAGAAAGGGCTGATGCTAATTCTATTGTCAAAGAGCTGGCTGCAGAGCGCAGGAAGCTCATGGCTAAGAAAATAAGCCTAATGGATGAAGCCAAACAGGCACGCGAAGCCAGGGACGAGCAAAACAAATTAGCCAAAGAGCAGAAGGAAAAAAGAGACTCCCTGAAAGGCGCATTGTCTGATGTAAGGGCTGAGCTGTCGGATTTGAGGTCTGCGCAGAAAGAGCTTAAGGAAAATGTTTCAGAGTCAAGAAGGGACATTGAGAGAAGAATAAAGGAACTAAGGGACATGCTTCAGAGGGGAAGAACCAAACAATCCCAGGAAGACAAGATAATAAATGAGATAGAGGATTTGGAAGCTAAGCTTGGTTTGTTTTCAAGAGTCAAGAATGCACACGAAAAACTGAATAAAGTTAATTTTAATTTTGGTGAATTGCAGGCAGAATCGCACGCGCACCACAAAATGGTAGTCCAGTATGCCGAGGAAGGCGGGCAGCACCACAAAAACATGCAGAAACTTTATGATGAGGCCAATAAAATCCAAAAGGAAATAGACGAGATTGTTACAAAAATAAATGAGAAGCAGAAGATTGCCGATGAGAAGCACGAAACCGTATTGTCAATCGCGAAAAAGCTTAATGAGATAAATGAAAAGCTTGGAATAGAGAAGAAAGTTGAAGTCGAATCCAAGTCAAAGGAAGCAGAGGCACAGGTCGCTGAATACACAGATTCCCTTCTTCAGAAATTAAAGAGCGGCGAGAAAGTCAGCGTTTAAAAGCACTTTTCACTATTTGTTTTTATGGATGAGAAACAGTTCCTGTGGACTGACAAGTATGCGCCCAAGGATCTATCAGAAGTAATGGGGCATTCAAAGCAGATACACGAAATAAAGAGTTGGGCGAGTTCATGGGAAAGCGGAAAGAAAGAAGCGCCGCTGCTTATTGCTGGCCCGCCCGGAATAGGAAAGACCGTTTTGGCTTATGCAATTGCAAAGGAAATGGGTTGGGATATTGTGGAGAGCAATGCGTCTGACAAAAGGACTCAGGCGACAGTAACGCGATTTATCGGGAATGTTGCAGAGATGGGCTCTTTTTCAGGAGCAAGACGGCTGCTGCTTGTTGATGAAGTTGACGGAATGCAGGGAAACAGCGACAGAGGGGGAATGGCCGCGCTGGCTAAGATTCTGAGGGCGCCGGTCGCACCGGTTATACTCACGGCAAATGATGCGTACAAAGTCTCTTTGAGAAGTGTCAGGGGCCTGTGCAAGCTTGTAAAACTAGGAAAGGTGAATTACCGTTCAATCGGCAAAAGACTGAAAGACATCTGCGACAGCGAAGGGATAAAGTACGACCCCGATGCGCTTAACACAATTGCAGAAAGGAGCGGAAGCGATGTCCGTGCAGCAATTCTTGATTTGCAGAATATTGCAGAGGGCGCAGATGAAGTTACCATGAAGGCTGTCGAGGTTTTGGGGCATAGGGACATAGAGAGCGGAGCACTTGAAGTAATAAGAAGAATATTCAAAACAATGCATTTTGACCATGCGATACAGGCCGTAAGAGAGGCAGAATCTGGATTGGACCTTGACACAATAATGGCATGGATTGACGAGAATCTTCCGTATGAATATGAATATCCATATGACTTGGCAAATGCGTATCCGTGGCTTTCAAGGGCAGATGTTTTTAATGGCAGGATAATGAGACGGCAGTACTATGGCTTTTGGAATTATACGAGCGCGCTTATAAGCGCCGGTATTGCTTTGTCAAAAGTCGAGCCTTACCACAAGTTCTTTGTCTATAAATACCCCTCAAATTTTACAAACATGGCTAAGAACAAGCCAAGAAAGACAATGGAAGAGGGAATCAGTGAGAAGCTTAAGTCAAAAGTTCCGGTTTCAAAAAAAGTAATGCGAAACTCCTACATACCAATGATAAAGTTTATTGCAAGGAACAACAAGAAAAAATTCACAGAAATGATTGCGCAGTTTGAATTTAGTGAAGAGGAAATAGAGTATTTATCCAAGTTAAAAGAAAAGGAAATAAAGAAACTG
>JAFGOX010000025.1 GCA_016926295.1 Candidatus Iainarchaeum sp. | reverse complement strand
CAAGATAAATGTTGAAATAAGCAATGCAAAGGCAGGGCGGGCAATAGAAACCCCTCCGGAAAAGATAGCAGAGATACTTGATTTGAAAAGAGAAGGTCTGACTGTCAGGGAAATAGCCGGCGAATTAGACATGACAAAAAGTACTGTACATTACCTGATGAAATACGCGCAGAGAACCAAGATAAAACATGGAGATACAGTGTTGCACATTCAGTGAATATGCAAAGTTTGTTCTTTTTTGACTATTTTTCTTTGCTTAAGGAAGTTCAGTAACTCGTCCAGGCACATCTGTAACGCCTGCTGCTCTTTACCACCGTCATGGAAACTGAATGCTGCTGCCCCAGGATGGCCTCCACCGGTTCCGCCAAGCTTCATTCCGACTGTTCCCATAAGCTTTCCCAAATCCAAACCTGTTTTTGAGATAAATGCGCTGCTTGCCCTTGAAGAAACAACAAATGAATCCTTGTTATCAGATAGAACAAACGAGACATCTGCACCAAGATAAACCAAAGCAGATGCAGAATTGGATTCAAATGCCCCGACATAGGATGTTGCGAACAAAAAATCATCCACTTTGTACATCTTGAGCCTTTGAGCAGCCTTTAACTGAGCAATTTTCCTTGACAAATCAGGTTCAGAGGAAATCAGGTGTATCAAATCAACATATTTTTTCTTTGAAATCTCCTGAAGTTCAGCTATTGCCTTGAAAGCGTCAGGAGTAGAAACGTGGAAACGGGCAGAATCCGCGATTATTCCTGCAGCCATTGCTGCGGCAAGGTTCTGCGGGATTGCGATTTCATACTTCTTGAAGAAATTGTAGACAATCTCAGTGCATGAAATAGCATCTGTGTCTATGAGTGAAAGTGATGAATCAGTTTTGATATCATCTCCACTGTGATGGTCGATTATTACTTTTGTTTCAATTTCTTCCAGTTCAGGATAAGGAAGCAGACTCATTGTTGATGCATCAAGCAAAACTGCAATGTCAGGGTTTTTTGAAAGCTTGTCGAAATTGAAATCGAGTTTTCTTGAATATGCCTTTACGCTTGGGTGTATAGGGTGCGGCTTGACTGCACAGACCTTAAGCTTGGGATTAATCTTTCCCAAGAAATACTTGAAAGCGAACTGGCTAGAAATAGCGTCTATGTCGGGAGACTCATGGATGTAAAGCGCAACAGTAGCAGACTTCTTCTTTTTGAAGAAATCCACTATAGAGTCAATCTTATTCTGCTGCTTCTTCACTCTTACCACTTAATGACTCCTCAATCTTTGCTTTTAGCTTGTTGAGTCTTTCAGTGACACGCTTTTCCTGTGTCTCTATTGTCTTAAGTTGTAAGTCAAGTTCTTCTTGTTCTGCATCCAAGTCTTTCTTCAATTGTTCAATTGATACATTCACAATAACTGAACCAACTATTCTGAATGCGGTCTTTTCGCTTGTCTTGCCCAGCTCTTTCAATGACATTTTAATTGATTCCAACTGCAATGTAACTTGCTGTCTTTGTGCCATCAGCATACTAAGCTGGTTTCTGAAGCTTTCGAACTGCTGGATATCGTACTCCTGCTCTTTTGTCAATTTTGTTTCCATATTAATTCACCTCTATGTCTATAACATTATCAACTGTGGAAAGCAATCTGAAAATTGAATTGAAACTGGCCCGCAGTGCCGTAAGGTCCTTTGCCTCAATCTTTATTTCCAAATCCTTTTTGTTCAGGTTTATTTTCGCGGATGAGCGCTCTGTCTTGAACCGAGTCGCCTCTGGTGCAATACTGTCATACAGAATCCTCGCCTGCTCCGCATTATCGCACGCAATTGAGATATCCGCTGAATAAATACTACTCACCTATCTTTTTAATATTTAGCCTTGGCCCTATTTCATCACCTTCGTAGAAGAAAGTTATCTGAAGGGGCTTGTCCTTTACCTTAATCTGGAATTCCGAGTCATCAATGAAATAATCCAGTCCAAAAATCTTAACCAAAAACTCTTCAAGTTTCTTTGAGTTTCCTGAAACAGAAATATCGTCTGGCTGGCTTACTTTCTTTTCTGAAACCTCTCTTGAAAGGGAAACTCCGGTCAGTTGAACTGGTTCTGCCCAATCCCATGAATCCTCGGATATTCTGATAAACTCAATCTTGCTCGGATTTCCGTTTGTCTCAGTGACAATTGCAATAAACTCTTTCCCGAGCTCCCTTGCTGATTCTATCACCGAATCCAAACTGGCTTTTCCTCTGCTTGAATAAATAGAATGCGGGAAAGCTCTGGCAAAATCCTTGCAAAATGTGCGTGTTCGCGGTGATGGTTTCCGGGAGGTTGTCACCAGAATTCCCAAGCTAAAGCCCCCTATCTCGCTGTTATGGTTTTGACAACCGGTGGCCTTTTCTTGAAAAGGAGTCTAAAACCGCAGTGAGGGCATCTAACTTTTCCTTCTGGAAGGGAAGTTACTTCTTTTTTACAATTTGGACAAACGTACACACTCATTCCTCCTTCTTAACAGCCTTTTTCCTTGGTTTCTTCTTTGCTACTTTTTCCTCGGCTGGCTCTTCTTCTGGGATTTCTTCCTCAGCAGCTTCTTCAAATTCTTCGGATTCTTCAAGCTCCTCGGAAATCTCTTTTGTTACTTCGCCTTCTTCAAGCTGTTCCTCTAGGGTTTCTGCGTGCTCTAGCGCTTCTTCTGCAACTTCAGCTTTTCCTCCGCCCTGTTTGACAATCCTGGCCACAGTCTTTCCAACCAATGTAGTCGGAATGTATGCACCACCTGCAAACCTGTGACCGCATTTCCCACAAACGAAAATTGATGTTGATTCTCTTTTGACTTTCTTTGCTCCGCATTGTGGGCAAACATGGCTAGCCCTCTGCAAAAGGTCTATAGCTTTGTATCGCTTCCTTATTTTGAGACCATACCTTGAACCAAACTTCCCGGTAGGCCCCACTTTCTTTGTTTTCTGGGTCATATTACCACAAAAATCCGTTTATAATACTACTATTTTGATGGCAAATCTTTAATAACCTTCTGGAGCGGTTTTGCCGCCTTGAAAACCCTGTCGGTTATTATAGAATCTATTTCCTCCGCAGTAAATGTGCCTATGCCACCTTTCTGCATTGCGCAAAGCTGGCCTTTCTCGTTAACGGATACTGAAATCCTTGCTGACATTACTTTGTCCTCGTCAAGGCTTGGGTCTACAACTATGTGGTTTCCTATTTTCACAAAGGTTGACATTGTGGAGAATCCGTTCAATGGCAGGCTGCCAGTGTATTCCCCGTCAATTATCTTTCCATCTTCGTATTTTGGAATCTTTGTGTTGACTAATGCTGCAATTGCTGCCAATGTGCAAGCATCAAACAGGTTTCCGTCATAGTCCAAAACTCTCAGGTCAACAAAAACAGTCCAGACCTCTTCGCCCGGAGTTATGCAAAGCTTGTCAACGTCGACTATTTTTGCCTCTCTTATTCCTCTGTCAACGACTCTTGCAAGCTCAACTGCCTCTTCCCTTGGCGGTCCTGACTCGAAGCTTGGTGATGCAATTGGTGACATCTCTGCATTCACAGATATGTTGCCGTTGTCAGGGCTGTCAGGGTATGGCTTTTCAACAGACATTTTGACACCTGCTGCAATCTTTGTCTTTCCAAGGGTTACAAATGCCGAACCTTCTGCGTGGTGGTATTTTCCAAGCTCGATTTTGAACTCTCTGTATTCGTCAGGCTTTCTTCCGTCGGCTCTTTCGCCTTTTGAAAGCAATGACTCGATATTGTCCTTTTTCAGGTTCCAAATTGCTTCTTCTGTCATTCTACCACCTCTTCTTTTGTTTCAGCAATCTCTTCTGTCTCTTCCACCGCCTCTGCTGATTCGTATCTTTTTCTTAAGGCTTCTTTTTGTAAGTTGTAAACCTTTTCTGCAGCTTTGTGCGCTAACTCATGCGCATCTTTCCATTCCTCTTTTGTCAAAATTCCATCCATCTGAAGCAAAACAACTTCTTTTGTGCTTGGAAGTATTGCCATTGGAATGTCCACTGCATCAGATGCATCCTCTTCTGCTTTTGTAAGGTCTGCAATAACGCGCCCTCCGGCTTTTCCGACTGAAACGCCTGCGACCAAATCCCTCATTGGGATTCCTGCGTCTGCAAGTGCTGCGCTTGCTGCAGTCAAAGCAGTAATTCTTGTTCCTGCGTCTGCATCAAGAATGTCTATGTGCACCTCAATCTGTGACTGCGGGAATCTTTCTGTCAGAACAGCTGCATCCAGTGCTTCGCTCAGGACTTTTGAAATCTCTATTTCCCTTCTTCCTGGCGCCGGTCTTTTATGCTCCGGAACTGAGAATGGTGCCATTCTGTAGTAAACTCTCATAATCGCCTTGTATGGGTTTGCCATGTGCTTTGGCAATACTTCTCTTGGCCCGTAGACCGCTGCGATTGCCTTGTTGTGCCCCCATTCAACATATGCTGAACCATCAGCACGGTCGAGAACGCCTACATCTACTTTGATAGGCCTTAATTCATCTACTTTTCTTCCGTCTAATCTTTTTCCACTTTTATCAACGTATGTCACGTTTTCATTTCCTTTTCCTGCCATTTTAATCACTCTTCTTTTCCTTCTTTATTTCTTTTTCCAAAAAAGTTTCTATTTTATTAGTGAGCCCCGACTTGTGGGCCTCTTCTTCAATTTTTCTTATTGCCAGTATAACAACCGGTGCGTTTTCTCCCTGCACCCATATTCTTCCATTCATACCGACAATTATCTTACAACCTGTTTTGTCTTTCAACAAATTGAGCATTGATTTCTTTGTTCCCAAAACTCTTGGAATCTTGGCTGAACTTACTTCTATTACTTTTCCGCGTCCGACAATTGACCCGCTAATAAGTCTTGCGGAATTAACCTCGTCGACTTCGGAAACTCTTGCTAGAATCAAGTCGCCCGCTTTGGGATCGTCATTCCTTCCCATTTCAGTTGCGGGGAGAAATGCTGAATTTACTGAGCTGATGTCCAAAAAAGCACCAGCGTATTTCACATCTTCTACCAGTCCAAGAACCAAATCGTCCTCTTTCGGCATATATTTTCCTGCCAAGGGTACAACCTTGACATAAGTTTCGTTTTCATTCAATAAACCAAGGACTGCGGAATAACTTCTTCCGTTCCTTGTGTATACATTACTTCCTATTTTCTTCCCTCGGGATTCTATCTCTTCCCCGGGGATAACAATTTTTGCGTTCATTGTATCGCTCCTTTTTTACACATATAATTTACTTAAGAATTCGGGACATAACATTGCCGTGTGCAACTCTGTTCACATCAGCTATAAATTCATCCTGTCCTCCGGCCGGCAGTTTGACAACACATACAAGTGAGCCATCGCCAAGCCAGTCCTCTCTTACTAAATTATATCTTTGAACAACATGATATACTTTTGCTGCATAGTTTGATGCAACTTTTACTTCGAGATTTACATTCTCCAATGATATCGGTATCAGAGGCCTCAGCTTCTCAACAATTTCAGTTACCTGGGTCTCTACAGGTTTCATCGGGTCTACTCTTACTTTCGCCTGCTCCATTGCAAGCTCGATTCTCTGCGGAGGGTGAGGCGTCTTGTTCTGCGGATCTACTGCCCGTCTTGAAATCATGGCAATAATCTGCTTTCTTGTCTGCTCCATCATTTTTCTTCTCTGCTCTGTTGTCAGATTGAGTTCTCCCTTTTCCAAAATTACTTTTGCAATTTCTGTTGTGTCATTTGTCTTGAAATATTTCTGCAATAGTATTTCAGATGCGACATCTCCCTTTCCTGCATCTTTGTAAACGTAATCTCCGGCAAGCAGAGTGTTGAAATCCACTTTCTGTTTCTGCTTGAACTGCAATGCCAAATCGGGGTCAACAAGAATTTCAAAAATGTGACCTTCAATTTTAAGTCTGGCTGTAACTGCGTCTTCTATCGAAACCATCAAAATTCTCCTACCTTAATCTAGGCATTTTTGCCTAAACAATATAACCTCATGGACCTACTTTTTGCCCATTAGTTTGCTTACTTCTTCTGGTTTGAATTCCTTGTATCCGCCTTTCTTCCTGTCAAGGACAGCGATTTCAAGTAATCCCAAATCCAAACCTTTCTTTTTTTCTTCTGAGGCCGTCATTGCATCGAAAAGTAGTTTGACTGCATCCTCAAAAGACATATTTTCCTTATAATTTTTTTCTAAATGTGATTTTACTGCTTCAGCTTTTTCTCCTATTGCCCAGGCCTTTGCGCCGACTGTTGCTCCGCCGTCCGGTGAAATCTCGGCAAGCTTGGTTGTGTGGTCGGTCACTCCGCCAATCATCAATGAAACACCGTAAGGCCTTACTCCGCCATACTGCGTGTACAACTGGACAACTGCTGAAACTTCTTTTATCAGCTCGTTCAATGGAATCTCAGTTCCATAAACAAGTCTGTATTCTTCTGCTTTTTCTCTTGCAAAAGTCAAAAGGTGGCGTGCATCGCCAACCATTCCTGAGTATGATATTACAATGTTGTCTTCAATCTGAAATATTTTTCTAAATGATTCGGGAGTGAGCAGCTTTGATACGAACTGGTGTTTTGTCCCAAAAACAATTCCATCTTTGTATCTGATTGCAACTGCAAGCCCCCCTCTTTTCACTGCTTCTTTTGCATACATTACTTGAAACAGGTCACCTTGGGGACTGAAAATTGTTAAAGCGCGGTCATATCCACCTACATTTGGAGCTCCATACATTTCATAATCACCTTCATAAAAAATAAAGTAGAATTTAAATTACTTTTTCTTTTCTCTCTACTCTTAATACTCTCCTAAGAATGTTTATAAATAGTTCCTCTGAGGGCCTTTAGCGAACCAGAGACCTTTTCGACTGATATGCTTCCTTGTTTGTTATGTATTTTGTTAACTAAAGCTAAACTTGCCCTTACTAAATTAACACTATCATTATTGACTTTTAATATTCCTATATTATCTTTGAATTCAATAAGCTGTGGGGCGGCCTTTCCAAAGCCTAATTGGCCTAAATAGGACATTATAGCACTATCTAAGACTATTTTGGCTTCTGCAGGATTAATAATATCTTTAAAATCTATTTTGAATCCTAAATATCTAGTCTTAGGTTTCGCAGTTGGTATTATTGGTTTGGCATTCATTCAATCATCCCCTTTGTAAGACTTGAAACTGCTCTTAAAGATTGGTCATAATCATATCCTAAGCTTTCCATAAAACAGGCCATATCTATTGGATTTCTTAATTCTTCTGGTTTTGTTGCTCCAGAAAACAACATTGGGAGCCATTTGTATTTTCCAAGCAGGTTAGCTAAGAATATGTATTTACCTAATAGCTCTGAGCGAAGGAAGCTTTCACTAGTTAAAATTAACTCTAAGATTCCTACTTTATCTGGGGACTTATGATGACTTTCAACCATTAAGAATTCATTAAGGTTAAGGCTGAATCTGACCTTGTTGTCCTTGCAAACGCTTATTGTCTGCATGTCCACGTTCATTTTCCTAATGCTTATCGGGGAAAGTATTATATCTGCATTCTTAGCCCTAGCAATAGCCTTATTTTGGTCGATATCCCCGCCTTTCAGAAGAACGAGATTTGCATACTTGTGCGCAGTTGCAACATCTGACAGCAAGTTCTTGGTTTTTTTCGGATCTATCAGAATTCCAAGATAACAGGGAAATTTCTCCTTTGAATACTTTGTTTTAAGTTCCTGCAGTTCTTTCGGAGTCTTAATCCCTGTTACAAACACACAGCCAGAGAACCCTAATTCTTTTAATTTCGGAATGAAGTTCTTCGGCTCTTCTGAAAAGACAATGTCAATAAAGTCTCTCATACACTACTTTCCAAGGTGCCCTCTTGACCTTATTCCGGGTCTGGTCTTCTCGGTTCCTACACCTTTGCGTCTGTGTCCTCTTGACTTTCTCGCTGCGCTGGTCTTTCCTCTATATACTCTTCCAGAGTGCACGTCTTTGACAATCCATGAAAGTGTCTTGTCTCTGATTATTGCTGGGTCAAACGGGTCGACCATTATTACTTCGAAGAATTTGAAAACTCCGTCTTCTCCGATTTGATAGGAATTAAGTACTTCCATTCCTTGGTATCTTTTTGCAACTCTTTCCTCTGCCAAAACCTGTATGCTTTTTCCGCGGGTTATTTTGACTGTACCCATTTTCTTTGGCTTTCTTCCTCTTGTTGGTCTTGTGTGTGTACCCGAACCTCTTCTTATCTTGATTCTGAATACATATACCCCATCCTTTGCCTTGTAGCCGAGCTCTCTCGCCCTTGCAAGATTTGTAGGTCTGGATATTGGTACTACTGCACCTCTTTCTTTTCTCCAGTCAATCATTTTTGACCTTTGGAAAGTCTTGTAGTCGTAGTTATTGTCTTCTTTTCCTAGCATTCCTTTTTCTAAATTCGCTTTTATGTATTTGTAAGCTCCTATATATATCACCTCATCGGTTCAGGCTACCCAGATAGGTAGTATCCCACATTCCGATTAATTATACTCTGTGTAGGAATCAATTTAACTCTTTCGGTGGAAAGCCGCATGACTTAGCGGGGAAATAAGAACCAAATACTTTATAATAATAAATAGGATAATAAGCAGGGAGCAAAGTCGTATGTTAGCACATAAATTTAGATTATATCCAAATAAAGAGCAGGAAGAAAGATTAAATTTTACTTTGGATATGTGTAGACAGACTTATAACACTCTTCTTGAAGAATTAAATAATCAAGTAAAAATAGATAGGAGTGCTATACAGCATAAGATTGTAGAATTGAGGCAAGAAAATCCCTTATTGCAACAAGTT
>JAFGOX010000024.1 GCA_016926295.1 Candidatus Iainarchaeum sp. | reverse complement strand
ATCATTATTGTACTCTGGTTGTGATGTTTCCTGAAACCATTGAATCCTGTTATCTGTTTCGAATATAGTTTCTTCAAATTGTACAAACTCTACTTTTAATTCCTGTCTGAACTCAAAATCACGGAGTTCCTGTTTTAAAAACCAAATTTCTTTTTCAAGATAATAAATGGTTTTAAATTGTTTTAAGAAAGGTTCCAATAATTCAAGAAGTACTAATTCTGTAAGGCAGACAAGATTAACGACAATATCAGTCTTTAGCTGTTTTAGCTGTTCGATAGCAATAAAATCCCTCTGTTTTGCAATCTTAAGAAGTTTTTTTTCCTGATTTGGAGTAATTCTCCCTGTCGTACGCAATAATGCCGTAAGTTCCATAAACCCGATCTCATTTTTATAACGGTTATTGGAGGTAAATTCATTCAGGTAAAAGAGATTTTTTTCTTCTGCGAATTTTCGTTCTTTCTCTTCATCGGATAATGTAGCATCATTTATTTCAAATGGTTTAAAAGGTGTAGATGGATCTGTAATTATTTCTAATAACCTTTTTTTAGCCCGGTATCTATCATCTTGTTCAGGCTGAAATAAAAGGCTTCGTTCCATGCTTAAAACAGTCCTGAAAGATTCGGGGAAGAGGAAAGTTGAAAAAAGCTTCGAAAGTTCATTCTTCCATGTTCTTCCCCATAAACTCCAAATAGAAATTAGTGCAGTGTACTCGATAATGACAGGAACCGGTTCGGGATATTTTTTTTCAAGCCCTTGTACAATCCCACCTTGTTCGCCAAAGGAGATATAAAGTCCTCCCCGGTTAAGCTGGCTCGCTTTCCAGAAACGAAAAAGTGATGTATTGGACAAGGCATATGCGACACCGAGGGCAAAACTTTCTCCCTTCCGGTATGTCTCGAATAGATATTGTGCATGTTTTTGGTCTTCTTTTATAATTTCAATGACATCAATCTATAGGATAAGGACGGAGTAATTTGCTGCCAGGAAATCGCCTGGTAAATTCGGTCAGCAAAGGAGCGGCCTCGTCGTCGTGGCCTGTTTCGAATCCACGCATGATGTATTTGCTTAACAATTCTTCATGGTCCGGAAACTTCATCCGGCCCTGGTCCAGTATTTCAAAGGATTTTTGAGGATTCTGCTCTGCTTCAATCTGTGAAAGAAGAATATATACTTCCGGGGATGGATGTAACTCTTTTTGTTTTTCAAGGGATTTTTTTGCATCAGTTAGTCTATGTGAATGGATATAAAGTTGCGCGAGGATTAATTCATCCATAGGTTCTAGTGGAATATTTTGAGCTTTTGCTTTCTCAAATAATCGTAAAGCTTCTTCTATTTGATGGATATTATTCAGCAAGCGGGCTTTTGCTAGAAGTGTAATATTTTCCGGTAAATCACTCACCCTTTTTTCAGCTTCCTCTATAATTTCAATACCCCTAAGGTACTTCCCCTGCCTGTGTAAGGCTTCCAGATAATAGCTTATAGATTGGGTTGTTACTGCGATTTTAAAGAGAAGTTCGGCATCAGCTTCCAATGCCTGCCAATTTTGTCTTTTTATCAGGTAATCACAACTAAAAGCAAGAACCTCCGGATGTTCCTTATAAATTTCTTTTGCCTGCATTATGAGTGTTTCAGCTTTACCATAACCTGAAGCATTACCGGAATGAACATATGCCTGAAAAAGAAGAGGAATATAATTATACTCTGCGGGTACGACCAATTCTTCTGCTGTTTGTAAAGCTCCCTGGTGATCCTTTGCAAATAATAATAAGAGAATTCGTGCAAAAGTCCGGACGACTTTATCTGCAATCGACTCTACCGTATTTTGCGGAATATCGAACAGTTCTATAGCTTCCCGGATTCTGTTTGTCGCCATACCCCAATCGGTGATGAGCCAGATAATATTGGGATCACCGGCATTTACTTCAATAATTTCTTTGAATTGTTCGGCAGTATAATCTGCAAACTCTGACCTGGTTTTCTTTTCTGCCATTATCGCGTACTGGCTTTGAGGAGCAATTTCTTTAAGCCGGGCAATGAGTTGCGGTTCTTTATCTGACTTTAAATCTGGATGCATAAATGGCCTGAGTGCAGATTCCAGGGCTTCTCTTTCAAGAGTTGTTTCGCCTAATTCCTTATATTTTTCCGCAGCTTTTTCAAACAATTCGATCGCTTGGAGGATAAGTTTTTTATCAATTAAAAAATTATGCTTAAAGAAAAGGCTTAGTTTTTCAAATAGATTATATTTCTTGCAGATTTGTTTTACCTCTAGTGCAGCATTCTGGCTCATTAATCCGGCAGCTTGCATGTAAGCCAAAGCATCAGGTTTATCGGATTCAAGATATTGTGTAATATAATCTATTGCCGAGTTTTTTTCATGTTGCTTCGTATAATATATTGCAACATACAATAAGAAAATATTGTCCTTTTTTGCTTTTTGCATCGCCTGTTCAAGCAATACATCGCCGACTTTTTCCGTTTCAATTGCTATAAGAAATTGCATTCGAAATACATTTTTACTGGCAAGTTTATTTGATAGTACTGATTCCAATTCATTGGCAGCTTCTTCCATCTCTCCTTTGTAAAAATAAAGCAGACTATTTATGACAAAGATGAATTCCGCAGTCTGTTGATTTTCATATGTTTTTGCATGTTCCAGATATTCCGAAGCTTTAACAAAATCTTGTGGTTTTCGGTTAAGTGAAATCTCGGCTAATAATAAATAAATCCAACATCGTAAAGTACGAAAATCTTCTTCCTTGAACTTTTCTAAGTCCTTTAAAAGATTTTCAAGATCCGGAATAAGGGTTTCGCCCGCACCAGTTGCAAATTTATTACGTAAATCAGTATATTTTTCATTGTAATGCCGGATTGAAGTTTCTAACAAATTTGAAGGGGGAGTCAGTATAATATTTCCCGTCTGCT
>JAFGOX010000023.1 GCA_016926295.1 Candidatus Iainarchaeum sp. | reverse complement strand
TATTAATTTTTTCTTCATAATATGTCTTTTTGCAATTTTTACATAGATATCGGTTTTTTCCTTTGTATTTGCTTGTTTTTCCAATTTCTTTATTGCATTCGGGGCAAAGATATATTTCTACTTTTTCCCTTGGCAAATTTTTTTCTATTTCTTCCCTGATTTTCTTCTTTAATGCAGGATTCATTTTTATAGTATTGGTAAAATCATAATGCCTGCTTGAACTATTATAGTTCTTTATCAATGAATTTAACCTTTTTTGCTTCTCATTGTGCTCAAAACCAATTAAGTTCCTATATTTTTCTGCGTCAGGTAGACTCAAACCCACGGTTATGGCATTTTGCTTTCGTCTAATATAAACTCTGAAGTCAAGCATTTCAAGCAGCTTTATTATGCCGCCTGCAAGAAGCTCTGAAGTAGAAGTAAATTCTATAGTATTTTTTCCGACATATCCATCGCCATCAAAACACCCTCTCAGGAATTCACCTATTAGTTCCTTCTTTAATCCAAATACAAACGCCGGAACTTCTTTAATTTTGCAGGATCTGCCCTTGCCTTTTATTGGAAGAGGGTTACCTTCAAGTTCATGCATTAATCTAACAAGGGGCTTACAGGATATTCTTAGTGACCCCTTGTTCATTTCCCTATTTGTGGGTAATCCATTCGATTTCAGGAATTTCTTAACCCTGTTTATAATGTTTTTATTGTAATTGGTTACCGTTACTTCATTTTTTCCGTATGTTGAACCTTCAGCAGCATAAATTCCTAAAAAATAAAGCAAGTCCTTGTTTACCAATATTTTCTTAGGTAGGCCATTTTGTATTTTCCAGTTAGTGCCTTTGTTTTTTATTTTAACTAAGTTCTTTTCTAAAATTACATCTTTGCCAGATACATAGTCAAGTACATTAAGATATTTTATATTTTTTCTTATTAGTGGTATTTTTGAGGTAGTGGGGATTTTTTCTCCCCCTTTAAGTTCTGAAATTTGTGTTATTTTTGGTGTTAATGTTTCTTCATCAAGAATTATAAGTGTGTGATTTGGGGAGATTGTAACTTCTTTGCCTGTTTTTGTCCTTATTTTATATAATTTGTCACCATTTACCCAGTGCCTATAAATTTCAGAAGCATTTTTCCATTTTATATTGTTGCCAACCATTGCAGGGATTTCAAGAGTTGCGGCTTTCCCGTCACCAACCATTGAATAAACATCTTTCATTCGTTTATAGAATGGATTTCCATTTATTTTTATTAAAATGTGTTCAGTTTCTGAAATACTAGGCAAATCTTCAGCTGTTGCGCTTGATCTTACCGCGACCCAAGGGTAAACATCATCTGTTGAGAAAATGCTAAGGCTGGGCTTTTTCATTTTCTCATAGGCCTCTTTCACTGCCTTTTCAATATAATCTGGCATTTCCATTGTGGAAATCATTGTCTGGATTTGTGCAGAAACTTCTTGTAGTCTTTGTGTGTCTTCAACATCCAAACCTTTCAATAATTCGTAGACTTTTTGGTCTAAACCTGTTTGTTTTAATGCATCCCTAAACGCAAAAGAAGTAGTGCAGAATCCCTGCGGAATCGGCAAGTTCAATGAAGTCATTTCTCCAAGGTTTGCACCCTTTCCGCCGACTATTGCAATGTCATCCTTACTGATATCTTTAAACCAAACTACGATTTTTTCCATCAGTGTTTATAAGGGAGGATTATATAAAAAGCTTACTTATTTTTTGCTTCCCTTTGCTGGCGCCTTTGCAGCGGCTTTTTCTGCTGGGGCTGCAGCTCCGGGTGCAGCAGGTACGGCTTCTCCGGGTTTTGCTACTGGTGCTCCGGTTTCGTCTTCTTCTGCTTCTCCGCCTCTTCCTAATCTCTTGCGTGCGTCTCTTATTTCTAACTCTTCAATTGAGAATATCTTATCAAGTTTTGACGGGTCGAATTTCTGAACTTCAATTGTGCATTCGCAAGGCAGTTTGTACATGGCCATTCTGAAACCCATTTTTATAAGCGGAAGGTCTTTTTCAAACACTCTTGCCTCAATTATTGGGGTTCCCTTGTAGACCCTTGCTGCCCTGTCTATTTTCTTTCCAAATGCTCTTGACATACCTGTCTGAAGACGGTCTGCACCGGCACCTGTCATCATTTTGTTTTCTCTTAAAACGTGATGAGGGTATAAACGTAATCTAAGGAAATAGCTTCTCTTGTCAACCTTGGCGGCCATTGGCCTGTTTGCTGCCATTCTAGCTGCTTCTAAAGCGCCCTGTCTGACCTGCAAATCCTCTGCGCATACTAGGAAAACCTCGTAATCATAAGGTCGGTTTGGTTCTCCCATTCTGAACCTTCTGACTTTTATGCCCGGGGCTGCACGCACATAATTGCGATTCTGCTTTTTCTTTGCAGTTCGAGTATATGCCTGCTTGTTTATTTCCCTGTAGCAACGCCACGGTCTTTCACCCATGAATTCACCTTAAAAACATAAGAATATAGAAACAGAATTTTGTCCTCTCTGTTTACCTATATTTTCCTTGAAAGCCTTTTTAAAGCTTGTTGAATGGGCCTAGCCGGATTCGAACCGGCGACCTCTCGATTATGAGTCGAGCGCTCTACCAGACTAAGCTATAGGCCCTCCTGTAGCTAGAAATCGCTTATAAACAAAAGACTGAAATAAATGGTTTTAAACGTATCCTTCAGTCACAGGCTACCTGCAAAGGGTAGCTTTCCATTATCCTGCATTGTTTTCCGAATCCGCATAATGAGCAAGGGTCTTCCAGGCACTTGTTTCCTTGGGGGGTATTGGTGCACTGGCCGGTTTCGCATTGTTTTTCAACCCCGCATTCATCCACAGGCAGGATATCGCTGCTTTGCTCTGGTATGGCTAGTTCCGTAACTATTACGATAACTAGGGATATTGCGGCAATAAGGGTAAATAATAGCATAATCTGAGATGTATTCATAAAAATTAAAATGGAAAGAGAGGGAAGCTTATGCTTCCTTGTATATCTTGTATATTATTACCCAAAGTAGCACAACCCAGCTGATGTTTATCAACATGGCTGTGAACTCGGCAGGTAAGAAACTCATTAGTCCACCTCCACTTGCGCCAACCAGATTGGCTGCGAACACTACATTACCGAATTGTGTTATCGGGCCGATAATCAGTAATGCGACAATCACCAAAGGCCATAGAGGAGCGTTGCTTGCTTTTATTGCCATTTACTCACCTACACCCAATCTTTCATTTTTGCCATTACAAAACCGACGATTACGTAGAATACACCACCGACAAGAGACCCTGTGCTGCCCATTGCGTTTGAGTTCTGTATGAATCCTACTACGCCATCTGTAATGGATAGCATACCTGCAAGGAATAGGAATGCTGCGAAAATGTACATTATCCATGCAAAAAATTCATTATCCTTCATTACTTCACCTCATAGTATTGGTATTTGTCGTTTAAGACTTCGTTATAATGTAAAGGTCATATTTAAACCTTTGGTTGTTTCTCACTATTTAAATATTTCTAAGCAGTAGTTAGTTATGAGCGGAGAACTTAGAATAAATCAAATTGATAAACCGTGGAGAAAAGAAATCCAAAGGCGAATTGATGAGGGTTTTGATTTTGAAGCTACTGCTGCAGAATTTATAGATAAAGCGTACGAACTCAAACCAAATGGGTTTCTTCTTAGAGAAACTTTTCATAAAACCAATTTTGTGGATTTGGACTCAACAGTTCTTGACATTGTATTCTGTAGACAGTCAGATATTCATAAGCACACAAAAGCAGGAGAATTAGTTCGTGTCATGGATGGTGAAGGGAAATATTTCCACACTAAAAACGAAGATGAGGATTTTACTAGGGGAATGGACGTTTATTTCCTTGCACCAAATGAAACTATTTATGTACCCCCGAAGATACCGCATGCATTTGTTCCAAATACTGGCACTTTCTTAGAGATTGCATTAACTTCAATGAATGGAAAAATGTTTGAGGATGGGGATCAGGAGATAGAATTAGTACCATTCAACAAATACAAAGTAATTGATAGGCACTCACTTAAATTTCTTTAGGAAGAAATAGACTGTTCTAAGAGGCATATTGAGCAATTCTGATATTTCTTTGGCATGTAGGCCGTTATTAACCAAATTTTTCATCTGTTCTAGCAGGTCTTCCCCGTATTTCTGGGGCCTTCCTTGCGCGGTTTCAATCTTTCTTACCTCAATATTGCTTTTTTTCAGCGCTTCCTTTATCTTTTTAGAGGTCAATTTGAAGGCTGACGGGGGCAGGTACAGGATTTCAAGTCCTTTGAAGTAGTTCAGGATTTTGACCACATCGCTTGCTTTCAAAGGAATATTGATATAAACCGCTTTTGCATGTTTGCTGGCATGCGCTAGTTCTTCGTCAATAGTTTCTTTCTTGCTTAACAAAACCCTTTCCAATTATTCACCCTTGAGAGCTTTGACAAATTCTTTTGCCTTTTTAGTTTTGATTTCCAGTTTCAGTTCCTTTTCTTTTTCTTCGCTGAACTTAATTCCGCTTTGCACTGCGTGTTCCTTTAACTTGTCCTCACTTGTATTTAACAGTTCGCAAATTTCTCCCAGAGTTAAATCAGTATGCGCGAATAAGCTTAATCCACCAAGATATTTTGCAGGGACCTTTGATTTTACCTCTTTGTCTAGCTTCTCTTTTAATGCTTTTGCAGCACCAGTAATACTTCTTGGCAGGCCAATATCCTTGAGCACAACATCAATAGTTCCATTTTCAAGAATTTCAAAGAGTTCGAAATCCCTGTCTTTTAGTTCTATTTTTGTTCCTGGGAATAGCCCGGCTTCTGAACGGTCTTTCCTTGATTTTGTCAGATAGTAAAGAAAAAGGTTCTTTGCAAGCGCCGACCAGGAATAAATATGATAGTTTTTTACCAGGGTTCTTGCCCTGAATACATTTTGCTCGATGATTTCCTGTTTTACTTCCCCTTTTTCATTCAGGAATTTCGCATCATCCAGCGCATCCTTTAATTTTTCAACTTCATCAGAGCTGATACTTCCATCTTCTTCATGCAGCGGAATCTTTCTGAGTATTGAATCATATTTTTCCATTAGGTCCTCATCAATTTTTCCTCTTAGTTCCTCAACAGTTCTTTGGCTTGCCATCTCATAAGTGCTTTTTGTAAATATGAATGCAAGATTTGTTCTTGAATACTGGTCTTTTATAATTCCCCTTTTCTCTCCGGTCAGGGTTACGCGTAGTATTTCGATTTTGTTTCCGTATTTTTTCTTTAGCTCTTCGTCGATGTTGCATGTTGCCGGAAGTTTTTCCCTTTCCTCAATCTCGTTTCCGTCTTCAAATTCAACAATGAAATCGACAATGGCTTCAGTATGCTCTTCAACCCGGCTCATCAAATCAATAAGCCTGAAGTAAGCCATTTTGGAGAATCCACCCATTTCGTCCAGCTTTACTTCCCAATCTCCGCCCAGTCGATTGTAATTCAGGACATTGTCAAAGATTGTTTCAGTTTGCAGCTCTTTCAATTGGGCGATTGCAATGTTGTGCGCGTTTATTGCGGTCCTGATTCTTTCAATTGTTGCGGATTTGACGAATGCTTCGTACCGCATTACTTTCAGGCCGGCAAGTATTGTCGAGATTTCCTCTTTGTAGACATTCGGATTTTCCCTTTTCATTTCACTTAGACTTTCATGTATTTCAGAAAGGTGTTTGTATGGTGCGTCAAAACCAAAGCGAAGCATTTCCTCTCTCAATTCTTCAAGATTTTTTTTTTGAGTTTCAATTTTCTTTATCGTAGTTTCAAAACCCGCCTTTCCACTAGGTATTTTTATTTTTTCTTTTGCTATTTTGTCTAATAAGTCGTTTGTATCAGATACAAGTGAGAAAGGATCAGTATATTCCGTCATTTACCCACCTCTAAAGAATGTGGGTTTTCGCGTTCAGATTCCATAAACATCTAAGGTAAGAATACTTTATTCTCAATCTTTTCCGGTAGGTATGTATTTGCCACGAAGTTCAGGTTCTTGTTTGCAAGACCCTGTTGCTCTATACGCTTGCCCATCTTCAAACACAGTTTGATATTGTTCTGCCATTCTTTTGATTTGAACCAAGGATAATCAAGCAGTTCTTTTGCTCTCTTTTCCGCACCGGCTTCCAGTTTTTCAGATGCGTTCTGCAATCCGTAGGTTTCAATATCGTGCATGGTCATTCCGACCAGATGCGCTTCAGGGGTTGCCATAAACTTTGAGTAGCTTGCCAGTGCCATTGAACCGCCCTTGATAACAGAGTAAATTGTCCACCCATAAGGGTCGCCGTCTGTGAATACGATTACCGGAAGTTTCTTTTCGTGGTGCAGCCTGTGAATAAGCCTTCTTGCGCCTCTTGCCGCCTGACCTTTGGTGAACATAAGCAGGCAGTCGTTGGTTTCGTAGAATTTCTTTGACACTAATCTATCAAACATAGCTGCTGTCTCGATTACAAGGAGGTATTTTGCACTGGTATTTCCCAGGCTGATGCTTTTCGGCTCGACATCGCTTGGAACGCCCCACCCAGTACGCCCGATTTCCGTGCAGTTGTATTTGCTGTTTTTGTCAAGATGGTCTGTAATGTCAATATCGCCGTACAAACCGCCCTTGGGGTCTGCAGTGATGTTCAGCTGGTCACGGATTGAATCAATAGCATGCTCCAGGTCAACAATAACCGCATTTGACTCATCCTGATTTGCTACTTTGTTTTCTTTTGACCCTTCTATCGGCTGCTTAAGCTCATAATAAATTTCTCTGATGCTCGCGCGCTCATTTTGGTCCAGATATTCTTTTACTTTTTCAAGCACAAGCAAAGTCTGCATGAACTTTCTCGTATGTCCTATGTTAAGGAAGTTTCTTGTTGACCATTTGTCTCCCAGGTCCAAAAGCAAACTTTCGTCATCAAACACAACATTGTTTTTTCCTCTGACTCTTGTTCTGAATGTCGGTTTTTCCTTTTTCTGGATTTGAACAGTAATGTCTTTTGCAAGAGTTTCCAGTCTTTGGGAAACTTCTTTCTCAGTTAGTTCTGCTTTACTCTTCGGCATTAATCTCACCATCCATATCGTCTGCTATTTCATCTGTTTCCTCTGCCTCGTCGCTTTCATCCATCTTCAGTGTTTCTATAATCATTTCCTCAAGATTTTGGGTCATTTCCTTTTTGTTTGCTTTTGCAACATTGACCAATACATTCACAACTTCCGGCATGTATCTTTCCAAGGTTCGCTTTTTCTCTGCCTTTATTGCTTCCCTTGCTTTTCCGCGGACGTATCTGTCGATTTTTCTTCCTGCGTCC
This sequence comes from Candidatus Iainarchaeum sp., assembly GCA_016926295.1. Classification (GTDB taxonomy): domain Archaea; phylum Iainarchaeota; class Iainarchaeia; order JAFGOX01; family JAFGOX01; genus JAFGOX01. The sequence continues at coordinate 22,129 of JAFGOX010000023.1, read as the reverse complement.
ATCAGTGCGAATCTTATTTCATTGAATATTTCCTCTTCGTCCGAAACCGCCTGTTTTCCCGCACCAGTATAAGGCACGTAAACAGAGCTTATGTTCACAAAAACAGTCAGGGGAAGTTTTTCCAGCCCCTTTAATCCGTATCTTTTCCAGTCTATGGAATTTACTGCTTTTGTCAATGCGCACCCTCCGGTGTCGAAAAGAAGGGGAACCCGGTTTGCGAATCTTAAAATTTCAACTGATGAGGTTTCTTCTGATTCTCCCTTTCCTGCACCTCCGCCGTATGCAAGTGCAACCTCAATAATGAACGGAACTCCGCCACGGTATGCTTTTGGCGGCCTGTCTGACGTGTATACAACTTCAGGATTTACTATTTTCAAAACCGATTTTTCAATATGTTCTCTTCCAATCGGAATGACGGCATCCATTTCTGGCGCCATGAACTTTATCTCTTTGACTGCCTTTACAATATCTTCTGCTTCTTTCCATGTGAGGTTCTTTGGCGAGATTTCCAAGTCAAATGGAATTTGTTGCTGTATTTCCTTTAATTTTGTATCGCCCATTCTTGAGAAATGCATTTTCAGCATACTTGAAACTTTTCTTGCGGGTGTTGTTCTTGCCATTGACACTAAATCATCAGTGGTTGTTCCTTTCGGGTGTGGTAAAACGCCTTTTGGAAGTTTTGGAAGAAGTCTGCTTGTTCTTGGGAAAGTGACTCTTGCGCCTTCAGGGTCATAGAACTTGATTTCACAGTGAGGGTTTGCAATTGCGGTTCTTCTCAAATACTCTAACGGCCCATTTGCCCCTTTTGTGTATTGAACTTCTTTGAATTTTGTTGTGACTTTTGTTCCCCTGAATTCGCCTTTGTATGTTTTCTTGTTTTCTATTTTCGGTGCATTCTTTTTTACGTCTACAGAAACATCCATTTCAGTGATCAGGCCTTCATCAGTTCCAGTAATTACATGTGTGGGCTTTCCTGTTGTTATTTGAGAGTAAACAGTACAGTATGATGCGCCAATACCTTGCTGGCCTCTGCTTTGCTTGTTGCCGTGGAATTTTGTACCTGCAAGCAACTGTCCCAAAGCCTTTCCAACAATCTTTTCCGGCATACCCGGGCCATTGTCCTGAACCATTATTTCATAAGCATCTGGGCCGTATTTGTCAATCTTTACAATAATATCCGGAAGTATTCCCCCTGATTCACATGCGTCAATCGAGTTTGTAACATATTCGTGGATGATTGTTGTCATTGACCTGATTGGCCCTGTGAAGCCAAGCATCTGCCTGTTCTTTTTGAAGAACTCTGCTGCAGAATACTCTTTGAATTCTTTGAAAATGCTGTCAGTGGATATTTGCTGCCCTTCTGCCATAACTATACCTCAACTTTTCTTTCTCTAAATGATTCTTTTTGTTTTTCTTTTTCAAGTACACCGTAAACTATTTTTTGCGGTATTCCCCTTAATATCATCTCTACTGCTTCTTGCGCGTTTGGCGTGTTTTCAATTTTTCCTATGATCGATACATAATGTTCATACACAGATATTAAACATTTTGTTTCGGTTTCAAGTGTTTTTCTTGTTTTGCCTTCCCTGCCGATGATTCTTGATGCCTGCCTTCTTACGTCCTTTTTGTCATTATACCATTCACTCATATCTATAATTATAAGGCTATATTCATCGTTTAGCAAAAGCAAAGCGTGCTCTGGGGAAAAACCTTTGGCGATTGCCTGGATTACCTGGCTTGTCCTGTAAACTTTGTAGGTATCATCTTCTTTTGAATAAATCTCAACCGCGCCTGTTTGGCCGTTTACTTTTATTGTTGTTCCGGATTTTTCTTCGATAAGTGCCTTCCCTTTTCCGTCTTTTCCCAAAAGTGCACCTATTCTTTCAGGAGGGACTGTTTCGGTTATTGTATCCATTATAATCTCTCCTTCCAGGCTCTTATGCTTTTTCGAGTGTCCTCTATACTTATATTAAGTCCTAAACCTTTAAAAAAGTTTGTAATGTGCAAAATATCCCTATCTAAGAACTCTTGGGCCATAGGATGGCTAGATAGGACAGATTGGCCCATATCAATTAAAATTGGCTCTTTTTTGTTTATTAGAATATTATATTCGCTTAAATCTGCATGAATAAGGTCAGAACCGTAAAATAATCTTGCTATATACTCTAAAACCTTCTCATAAACTTTTTTAGGGTCGTTTAGCCTGGTATTTATCATTGGAAGCGCAGGCTCGTCTTTTTTACCTATAAGTTCCATAATCAAAACATTGTTTTTTTGAGCAATTGGCAAAGGCACTTTGACCCCTGATTTTGATGCCCGCTCCAGATTTCTGAATTCCTTTTTCGCCCAGGCATAAACAATGGCCCGCTTGTCCTTTTTGACTTTCTCAAATCTCGGGTCGCCGACTATGTATTTGCTCATGGTATTGAAGCTGGATGTTTCGATTTTGTACACTTTAACTGCGACAGGGGCGCCGCCAGGGCCCTTTCCAACAAAAACATAGGCCTCTTTTCCTGTGCTTATTATGCTTTCTAGGCTCTCAAGCTGCTGTTTCTGCTGAAGTTCGAAAAGAGTTTCCTTTGTTGCAGAATCGAAAACATATCCCCAGATTTTTCTGTCAGACCTGGATTTTGTTTTTTTGCGCTTTCTAATCTGCTCTTGTTTTTCGTAAACCTCTTGCCTTATTTTTGCAAGAAAAAGCGTCATAATGACCACCTAATAGATACCTTTAAGGTAGCCCTTTCTTTTCAAAATGTCTGCTTGTCCTCTGAAATATCGCCAAACAAGATCTGCTTTGTCATTGTCGTCTTCCCATGGCTTAATTAGAACAATGTCCCCAACTCTAACCCAGACTCTTCTTCTAAGCTTTCCAGGGATTCTGACTAGTCTGATTTTTCCGTCTGTACAGCTTACTCTAAGCTTTGCTCCTGCGAGCCTTTCTTCTGTCATTCCCAAAAGCTCTCCAGTTTTTGGGTACCTTAGCCTTCGCTCGTCTTCTATCTGCTCTGGGCTGAATTCTTGCACTTCTTCTTCTATTTTATCACCTTATATTGACTAGTATCACGTGGGGATGCTCCCCAACTTTTATTATAAAACTCCCATCAATTAACTTGTTATCTATTAAATAACTTACTGAACGCTTTCCAATGACATTTGCCTGCGCACAATGCTTTATCAGCTCCAAAACTTCCTCCGGAGTTGCTTTTCTGCCTCCGTAGAATTTTTCAGAAACAACAAAAGGGATTCCGTTATTGTCAATTGTTTTGCCGAGAAGTTCTTCATCACATACTGCTACAAGTTTTCCGCGCTCTGTCTGATGCTCTTTGACGTAAATGCTCTCACCTTACTTCTCTGATTGCCTTTCTCGCTCCGCAGGCTTCGCATTTGAGCATCTTAACACCTTGCTCATCAACTATCTGCGTGTCCGGCTTTCCGCATTCTTTGCATAAAACGTAATCATTGATGTAGTTCTCTATTTTCTGGTAAATTATTCTTGGGGGTATTTTTCCCTTTAGTATCAACCTTGAGCCTTCCATGTTTCCTGGTGCGGCAAGTTCCCTTGTAATATACTTATACAAATGTAAAGGGTTTCTTCTCAAAGTGAGTGCAATTTCCTTGAAATTTTTTATAATTGTCCTGTTTCCGGTAATGTCAATGTCTGCCTTTGGAAGCTCAAAACGTTCTGTCTTCTCTGATTTTTCTGGTAATGCCTCGTAAGCCTTGTCCAAAAGTTTTTCATAATCACTCATTAAATTTCCTCTGATTCCACCATTACAGGATTGCTAGTATCAATTGTTTCTTCTTTTATTTCTTCTCTTTTCTCTGTTTTCGGGGCTTCTGTTTTTTTCTTTGTCTTGTTTGTTTCCAATATTTTTGCCCTTATGTTAAGCATTTCGTTTGGGTCTTCGATTTTGTTAACAACTTCGGCAAGTATTGATTTTTCTCCATCTCTTTCCCTTACTTTTCCGACTATTTCAACGTTGTCCCCTACTTTTACTTTTTCAAGAAGTTTAATGTCATCTCCAAATGCCATAACCCTTATTGTTTCGGTTGTGTCGTCAATTGTTACGTTTACAAAGTCAGAGCCCTCGCTTTCGAATTTCTGGACAATTGTTCCCCAGACATGAGCCCTTGCAACCTTCAAACCAGATTCTGTGATTACATAATTTGGAGCGTACTGTTCGTCACTCTTGAAATATTTGGAATCTGTTAAATCCCTTAAATTCACATATATTGCAGGTTCTCTAGCCATGTTACCATCCAAAAACAAGCAGGTATAAACCTAACATAATAAAGATACCAAGGCTTATTAAAGGAATCGCCGGCAATCCGCGGGGTTTCTTTAGTACCAAAAGACTCATGGTTCCGATAAGGCCCGATAGCGCGCCAAATGTGACCATTATTCCGGCTAACGGGGAAAGGAAAATCCATACAGAAACAGTTACTGCTGTTGAAACTGCCAAATCCCCTGTTCCAAGCTGAAAAAGTCTTTCTGAGGTTGGTATGTCGTACAATGCGGCAATGTTTTTTTCCTTTAAGCCCTCTGCAAGCGTAAGCATATGCTTTGTCTTGAACACAGCAATGTAATCGTATAGTGCAAGCAATAGCAAGAAGGTTAGTATTGGAACTATCCCCAGACTTACGCCAAGTATTGCACCAACTCCGGCAGTACCCAGTGTTGCAAACAGGTTCTTGATAAACATGTTTTTCGGAAGCTTTAGTCTTGCTACCACCAATGCAACCGCCAGTATTATTGCATGAATATCTGGAACAAATACGTTAATCACAATCAAGGAGGCATAGAATAGTGCAAATATTTCGAGCACTTTGAAAAATATAAATCCCCGTTTCAGTTTTATAAGAACCAGAAGAATTCCTGTGACAAAAATAATCCATCCTATAATCAGGAAGGAATTCATCACGTCTGCTGCGTCTTCTGTAAAACGGATGTCAAGCGAGTTCAAAGTTATTCCAGTTATTATTCCTAAACTTAGTGTTACAATATACAAGAAAATAGTTATCAGTATCAATTGTTTAAACAAATATTCACCTTTATGGCACTCTTACGTATCCGTGCTTTGGTGAATATAGCTCGCCGCTTCTTTTAAGTTTTTCTATTATTTCATAGGCCTTGTCAGGGTCAATATTGTATTCTTTTGCCTTTTCGACAACCTTGTTCAGTGGCACAACATCGAACTCGGAACTTAGTTCTCTTACCACGCCAAGGATTGATTTCATTTTTTCTACCTGCGATGCCGGTTTTCCTGTTGCGATAATGTCAATGTCAATCTTTCCTGTTTCCGGGTCCATTCCAACATCCTGCATTGCCGTCTTAAGCAACCTTATTGCCCTTTTTGTGTCTTCCTGGGTTATTTCCTTGCTTAAAGTTACTCTCGCACTGGCCTCTGCAAGCCTTACAATTGCATCAAGCTGTCTTGCTGTTGTCGGAACGGTTTTCTCCCTTCTTCCCAATTCTCTCAGGTCCAGATAAAACTTTTCTATTTCTTCTTCTGCTTCCGGAGTTAACAGTGGGAAAATGTTTCTCTTTGCATACGCAACATATTTTCTGAACAGGTCGGGTTCTATTATGGGTTTTATTTCATTCTCCTGCCTTTCTACATCCTTTTCATTCAGGTCAGTTGAGATTCCTTTGCTAAGTTGTGCCCTCATGCTTCCTATTCTCTGCGTTTTCAGAATGTGTTTTGCAGTTCCTATATCTTTTTCCTTGTCAAGAACATCTTTGATTGAATAGTATAAATCAAAACGTGAAAGTAATGTTGGTGGCAAATTAATCTGAGGGATAAGCAGTTCAGATGTATCAAATCTTCCGAACTTCGGGTTTGCTGCGGCAAGTATTGCTGTTTCTGATTTGAATGTTCCAACTAAACCCGCTTTTGCAACAGAAATTGTATTATGCAAAACCATAGAATTGCTCAAATATGTGTGTTCCGGCTCGATAGTTATATCATAAACCCATTTTTCCTCTTTGTTTTTTACTGTTTCAACATTTGTTATTTTAGACCAGTATAAGGGTGCATTAATTAATTGCTTGAGGTCCTCAACTTGCTTTTTGTGGCTTGCAATGCGAAGTATTGCTTTTTTTAGGGCCAATTTGTATTTGCCCAAATGATTTTTGCAGTTATTACGTTCCCAATAGCTAATTAATGAGCCGGATGCATTTATTTCACAGGCAAGAGCGGCTTGTGACAAGTTCATGAATTTGCGTAGTTTTATTCCTTCTTTGAAAGAGGTAATTTTTTCAGATTGTATTATGGCTTTTTCAGAAATATCAAGTTTTCCATTTATTTCATCTAAAAAAGAAGCAAGGGTGCTTTTTGTGAGCGCTGTGCGTGCCTTTATTATTTTTCCTTTATTTCCAAGGATTTTCATATCTGAATAAAGCTTTCTGACAGTACTTGCCGTATTTGGAATGATTAATGTAACTTGTGTGTTTTTGGTGTTGTTGATATAATTCTTTAATCCCTCTTGTTTCTTTTTTGATAGGAACCCTATATTCTCGTGGTATGCTTTGAGGTTTTCATACCCGCTTAACGTTAGACGGTATACTTTCTGCTTTCCAAAATTATCTTCATAAAAACTTGCCTGTATTCCAAATCTTTGTAGTAATTCCTGCATTTGTTTTATGAGTTCAAGGTTTGGTGAAACAAAACCCACTTTTGCCCCGCCTTTGCCATGCGCACTAAAATGGCCGTCTCCGTCAAATAAGGATTTGAGTAGTTGGGCCACATTTTTGTTGTTTGATTTAAACGCACACGGAGGTATTTTTTTGTCAAGGGTTTTTTCAATTAGACTTTCATCAATATTTTTTAAGAAGTTTAAGGTAGGCACCGAAATCAATCTTACTGCTTGGCCGCTATGTGTCTGCTGCACATACGGATTTACTTTGAAAATATTTTTTGTTATGTCTAAATAATCATTTATTAAAACAGGGTCGGAATTAGTGAAATTTATTCCCTTTTTGTGCCCCCTGTTTAATTCATAACTGCCATCAGAAATGTGGTAACCCAAAAATCGGTAAAAATCAGAAGATTTAGTTATTGCATCTGCGCCTTGCATATTTGAATGTGAAAGTTTAATTCCTTCTGTTGCTTCGGGCATTATTTTTGGTAAGGGCAGGTAATCCCTATTACTTAATTGTTCAGCAGGAACTGTTACAAGTTTTCCATTTCTAACTGTCCAAAAGGGATGTTCAGGCGTTGTTTCAATTTCCCTTCCATTTTGCAGTTTTATTTTTACAAAATGTTTTGGCGGTTTGTGTTTGCTGACTCTCACTGCATCTGAAGCATAAATATTCTTAAAATCACTTACAAATAATTCCACCTCTTTGGGCTTTAAGGGCAAGATTAGGCAATCTTTTCCCTGCTGTATCTTTTCAGGGTATTTTTCCATTAATCCCTCTACAATTTCTCCAATTTTTTTCTTTTCGCCGTTTGCCAGAGTCATTTCAAAGGAATAAGGGAGGGATTGCTGCTCCATTGCTTCATGCAGTGCACTTCTGTCTTCGTCTGTCATTTTATCAAGCTCGTCAATTGCAGCCATTCCCCCTGATGCCAAAACCAAAGCACCCGCTTTTAGTGTCCATCCTCCGTCTCCGAAATCATCTTTTTCGGCAGTGACCGCCAAACCCGCGCCAGAAGCCATTTTTCCGGCGATGTAAATGCTTTTTGGAGAGATTTTTTTAACATACTGAAGAATCATTGACTTACCCGTACCGGGATCTCCGATAAGAAGCATGTGTATGTCTCCGCGCTTTACTGAATTGTCAGGAAGAATCTTTTTTGTTCCGCCAAATAACTGAAGGGCAATTGCTTCTTTGATTACTTCGTAACCAAAAATTGACGGAGCAATTGACTGAACAAGATAATCATATATTTTTGGGTCTTTGGCTAATTTTTTTATTTTATCTTCTTCTTCTGGCGTGATTTCAAGTTCTTCAAAATCTTTCTGGACTTCTTCAATGTGAATTGCGTCCAAAAATCTTTCGTAAACAACGCCGCCATTCTTTGGCTGTCTTAATCTTAAAATTCCTGTGATTTTTAATCTGTCTCCTGGTGAAACCCTGTTTACCAAATCGTCCTCGACCATAACGTCAAGGTATTTTGCCTGCTCTGCGCTTTTTGTCAGCTCTAACGGCTCCTGGACCTTAATCTTTTGATAGTCGATAAATGAAGAGCCCTCTTCATTCAGTTTGAAATTCTTTTTGCCGCATTCGCAGACATACGGCTGTGTCGCTCTTCTCTGGTCATCCTGAAGGATTGTATAAATTCTTCCACATGACATGCAGTTCCATGCTGCTTTCTTCAGTTTTGGAAGAACGTCAGTGACCTGCCTTACAACTCCATCAACATAGAACATCTTTCCAAGCCAGTATGAGCCGATGTCTTTCAGGTAAACAAGTTTGTCAGTGGGCAATTCATGCACCCCGACATGCAAATTAATGTCCTCTTTGCCTATTTTTGATAAGTCGATACTGTCCAGGGCATCTTTTGCCGCGCTTATTGTTACATCTGGATTTGCCAGAACTTCTTCAGCTAGGGGGTAATCATATTTTTCCAATTCGGCAAATGAAATCTCTATTCTTCTCTTTTCAGGGTAATGATGTGCAATATGCTCTATATGTTGCTTGTACTTAGTTTGGAAGAAATCTTCAAACTTAGAAATTAGAGTTTTGTCTGCATAGTCCTCTTGATACATGCGTAATCTACCCCTCACTTAAGTAGTGCATTTTAATTAAAAACGGATATGTTCAAATTCTACCACTATATCTTAAAATGGTTAGGATTTCGAACTTGGCCCCTTTCCTATGAGGGTTATAAATTTTTCTAATGTATAGTTAATAATCGCTTTTTGAGGTGGTTAAGGTCGCAGATAAGAAAGTTCTAGTAACTAGTGCATTACCATACATACATGGCTTGCCTCACCTGGGTAACTTAGTGGGCTCCATACTTCCGGCAGAGGTTTACTCCCGATACAGGAAACTTAAGGGCGATGAATGTATTTTCATCTGTGGCTCAGATGCGCATGGGACACCTATAGAAGTGGCTGCATTCAAAGAGGGCATTTCTGCTGAGGAGTATGCCTCAAGAGGGCACAAAGAGGCATTGGAAGTATTGAAAAAATACAACATGGAGTTCGATTACTACGGTACTACCCACGGGGACACAAATAAAGAGCTTACATACGACATATTCACTAAATTATATGACAATGGACACATAAAGGAAAAGACAGAAACACAGGCGTATTGCCCGACATGCGATAAATTCCTTTCAGACAGATGGATTGAAGGCAAATGCCCAAAATGCGGCGGCCTTGGAAGGGGCGACCAGTGTGACGACTGTGGGGCCCTGCTGACCCCCGAAGAACTTATTGACCCGAAATGCGTCCAGTGCGGAAAAACCGGAGTAGTGTTCAAGGAAACAAAGAACCTTTATCTGGATTTGCCGCAGTTTGAGCCTTTTTTGAAAGAATGGATAACGGGTCACGAAGACTGGCCCCCAAATGCAAGAAACACATCTCTTTCATGGATAAAGGACGGGTTGCACCAGAGATGTATTACCAGAGATATAAAGTGGGGTTTCCCTGTTCCGATTAAAGGATTTGAAAACAAGGTCATTTATGTCTGGTTTGATGCGCCGATTGGCTACATCGCGTTTACAAAGGAGCTCGGCGATGTCCAGGGCGATAAGGACTACTGGAAAAAATGGTGGCAGTCAGATGATGTCGAGCTTGTTCAGTATCTTGGAAAGGACAACATCCCATTCCATGCGATTATATTTCCTGCAATGCTGAAAGGAACAAACGACCCCTACCATTTGGCAGATTACATTGCGTCCTGCAGCTGGTTGCAGTCAACAGGAGTAAAGTTCTCAAAGAGCAGGGGCATTGGATTGAATGTTGAGAATGCATTGCAAATCAGGAATGGAGATGTGTGGCGATTTGTCTTGCTTTCGCTTTATCCGGCAAACAAGGATTCTGAATTCACATGGGAGGAATTCCAGAGCATAGTTAACAACGACCTTGCAGACACTTTGGGAAATTATATTCACAGGGTATTCAAACTTATTCACAAGTACTATGGCGGAAAAGTTCCGGACCCAAAAGAATTTAATATTGAGGACAACAAGCTGATTCAGCTGATTAAGGACACACCTCTTGAAGTTACAAAAGAGTATGATGACAAGATGAGATTCAGGGAAGCGATTACAAAAACGTTAGTGCTTGCGAGGGAAGGAAATGCCTACCTTACACTGAAGGAGCCATGGAAAACCCACGAGGAAAAACCTGACAAAACAGCAACAACACTTTACGTTTCAATCAACGTAGTGCGCTCACTGGCAATTTTGCTGGAGCCCTTAATGCCCGAAGTTGCAAAGACAATCTGGAATTACCTTAATGAGCCAAAACCAATAAGGGAAACCGGCTGGGACTCGGCGGGAGATTTAAACTTGGAGCCGGGAAGACTGCTAAAAGAGTCACAGGTTCTTTTCCAGAAGATTGATGATAAGGAATTAGAAAAATTAAAATCACAGTTTGCATCAAAAGAAAAGAAAACAGGAGTGAAACCAATGGTTAAATATGACGACTTTGCAAAGCTTGATTTCAGGGTTGCAAAAATAGTTACTGCAGAAAAAATAGAAGGCAAGGATAAACTGCTTAAGCTTACAGTTGACGTCGGAGAGGAAAATCCGAGGACAATGGTTGCAGGAATAGCAAAGAAATATGATCCGAAAGATTTGCCGGGAAGGCAAATCGTTGTGATTGTAAACTTAGAGCCGGCCACAATTGCAGGAATAAAATCAGAGGCAATGTTGCTTGCAGCAGGAAAAGAAGACGACTTTGCATTAGTTACTGTAGATTCTGAAAGAAAAACCGGAGAGCAAGTGCTTTAATTTTCTTCCAATTTTATATTATTCGCTAACAGTTCTTTGTACTCCGGATACTTTTCAATAAATATTTCTGCGTTGTCATGCATTAACCAGTTTTCCCACATATAGTTTAAGGATTCTAAAATTAAATCCGGATTATCACCGCTTATTTTTTCAAGACGCCCAAAAAGGCGTTCTTCTTCGCTTTTTACAAGTTTTCTATCACTTAGTCTGATTATTAAACCGTTTATTAGCGCTAAATTCTGTTCGACCATATTATCATCTTCTTCAGAAGATGGGCTGCATAAACTCCTGTTTGTCCTGGGTCCCGCTCTGGCAAGACCTCGTTAATATCTCCGCCCACTATAACTTTATCATTGGAAATTGATTTAATTATTTCCTTCAAAGAAATAAAGTCAATTCCTTCTGGCTCGGGAGAGCCCGTACCTATTGAATAAATAGGATCAAGAACGTCTATGTCAACACTGATGTAAACATTTTCACTGTTCGCGATTTCTTTCATAATAAAATTTATTACATTCGAAACATTTTTGTTCACAAGTTCTGCGCTAATTAGTGTTATTCCATTGTCGTTTGCATATGCTTTTTCTTCAGGCGTATATGCCCTTACCCCGACAACAATTATTTTTTCAGCATAGCTTTCCTTTGTTATGTCCTGAAGGAAACTGATGTGGGTGACGCCTTCGTTCTCATCAAAAAGCAAATCCGCATGTGCATCAAATACAACCAGTGCAAAATTCTTGTGAGATGCAACGGCCTTTACATTCATGTGTGTTATGCTGTGTTCTCCACCAAGAGCGATTGGAATGATATCCTTTTTTTCATACATCTTTTTTATTGTTTCAGTTACAATCTCTTCTGTTTTGTTAAAGTGTGTGTAGACTTCATGATTCCCTGCGTCATAGAATTTTGTGTCATAAACATTTTGCTCTTCCTCATTGTCGTATCCATAAAGTCTTGAAAACCAGTCCCTTACATAATTAGGTCCAAAGCGCGAGCCGGGAAACTCAGTGCTAGTTGAATCAAAAGGTATGCCAAGGATTGCAACCTTAGCATCTTCAAGTTTCGCCCCAGAATGTTTTATTATTCTTGAGCGGTCTAAATACAGTTCCATCTTAGCCCTTTACTCTGGTTATTTTTCTGTTCTTTTCAAAGGTTATGATTTCGACTTCCTTTCCAGGTTCGACTGTTCCGTCTGCGTCTTTTGCGCTTTCTTTTGGGAGTTCGAACGTTTCATAAGTATTTAAACTCATTAACTGGAATGCATGTCCCAAATCAGCAATAACCTGGGCAGTTTCTTTCTCCAGCATTGGAGATGCTAAATCTGCACTGGTTGGAACCAAATCATTCCTTTTTTGATTATCAAAAATCCCTACGGCTTCTATTCTTGCTTTTGTAGCCCCATGTTTTCCTGGCTTTGATTTGTCTACTTTTGTTACACGGCATGGAAAGCCGTCTATCATAATGAAACTTCCGGGCTTTACTTCACTTGCCCTCATGTATTTTATTTCTCCTGGCATTGTCTCACCTTCAGTCAATAGTTATATATTCAAATAGGTACTATATATAAATTGAGAAACTTTAAAAGGGGTCATTATGTTTAAGGGGGTTAAGGATAAGATAAGAAAAACAGCTCAGCACCAAAAATCAATAGCCCTGCTCATTGACGGACCGAACATGATGAGAAGCGAATTCAAAATTAAATTAGATGATATACAGAAAGAACTTAGCAAATACGGAACAATTAAAATTGCAAAAGTTTTTCTCAACCAGTTCGCCTCTGAAAAGCTAATTGAAGCGGTTGCTAATTTGGGATTTGAGCCGATTGTAACAATAGTCGATGCGGATATACCAATGACGGTGGCAGCCGTTGACATAATCTATAATGACAGCATAGATGCTCTTGCTTTGATGACCCGGGATGCGGGTTTTCAGCATGTTTTGAACAAAGCGAAAGAGCATGGAAAGGAAACCTTTGTGATAGCAGTGAACGATTCTCTTTCCGCAGCACTTAAAAATACTGCGGATAATGTCATTATAGTCGGAAATTCCGAAGACGTAGAGTGAAATAAATGATTAACCTTCCATCTGGTAAGGTTGTTGAAACGGGTGTCCCAATCAATGAAGTTGATTTGCGTGCCACGTTGGACAACCTCTTTAATGCCTCGCTGAATGGCTATCTGTGCCTTATGATACAGGGTGTAGATGGAATAGAAGAAGGCGTGCTTGTCTTCAAAGCAGGGCATCCTGTAGCAGGAGCATATGAGTATCTCAAATACGGTCAGATAGTTTTGGCCGAAGACGCAATTATAAGGGTATTCAACGCAGCGGTTGCAAAACTGGGGGTCTTGGACGTTTTTGCTCTTACAAAGGAACAAATTGACACAGTTCTTTCCTTTAACGGGAAAGCCGTGTTCAAAAGATTAATGAAAAAACAGGAATTTGACAGGATGGTAGTCAGACAATATTCGGACACATATGCAAAAAAGGACTTATCTTCCCTGCCCGCTGACAAAACCACAAAAGAGGATGTATTAAAAAAATATGCCCTTACTGGTTTAGTATCGGGGGAGCAAAAAACCGAAGAAGTAAAAGAACCAGGTGTATAATATGGGCGTACTTTCAGTATTCAGAGTCGCAGCAAACTCAATAAGCAATTCAATGTTCGGATTTGATAAAGTGGTTCCTCGCGACGATTTATTCGAATTACTTTCATTTACTCCGCCAATTTACATCGGTTCTTCAAAAGACGTCCAGGCGTATCTGGATTTCCTTGTTACAAAATTCGATTTGAAATCAATAACGGTTTTGGGTCAGGAAGGCTCAATACTAGGGCAAAGCTCAACAAGCAAGCTTAACAACTCGCAGTTTTTACAGCAGGTATTCCCTTTCATGAGCAACACTTTGCCGCAGTCTGATTTTATTTCAGTAAGGGCAGATAACTGGTATTCATTTTATCCTTACAAAAATTTAGTATTTGCAATAGAAGCAGGAGACAGTGTTTCTCTGCCGGAGCTTCGCGCTTTGGCAAATGAGCTGATAACATTCGTCAGTAATTAGTTTTTAAGGGTTTGTTATTGAGTATAAAGAGGTAGAAAAAAATGGCAAAAGTTATAGCAGTAGCATCAGGAAAAGGTGGGGTTGGAAAGACCACAATAGTTGCAAACCTGGGTGTATTATTAGCTGGACTTGGAAAGAAAGTCCTTGTTGTTGATGCGGATGTTGCTATGGCAAACCTGACATTGCTTTTCAACATGGCATCAAGCCCGATAACCCTGCATGACGCATTGTCCGGGGAGTCAACGGTTTATGATGCAATTTATGATTACTCTAGCAACCTGAAAGTGCTTCCGTCAAGCCTTTCATTTGAATCATACAGCAGGGTGGATTTGGACAGGCTAGGAAGCCTGCTTGACAAGCTCAGAGCAGATTATGATTATATTTTATTAGACTGCCCCGCAGGGGTGGACAAGGCACTTGTTTCAGACATTGCAGCATCAGATGAGGTTTTGATTGTTGTGAATCCGATTTCACCCTCAATCGCAGATGCGCTGAAAACAAAAACAATTGCAGAAAGAATCGGTGTTACAGTTTTGGGAGCGGTAGTGAACATGTCTACCGGTGCCAAAGGCGAGATACCCGAATCCGACATAAACAAAATCTTAGAACTTCCTGTTTTTGCAATCATTCCAGACGACCCGGAAATCAGACAGGCATTCCTTATGCCAAAGCCGAAACCGACTGCAGTAAGAAACCCAAATTCACTAGCAGTTGTAGCAATGAAAAAAGTGGCTGCGAGATTAGCCGGTGTTCCGGTTGAAGCAGTTAAGGTAGAGAAAAGAAGTTTCTTTGACATATTGAAGAACATATTCAAACGCAAAAAGAAATAGGGAGGGTATAGCATGCAAACACCATTAGATGCAGCAAGCAAATCAATTGGTCAGCAGGTCCTTGTAACTCTGAAGAATTCAGAGAAAACATACAGGGGAAAGCTTATAGCCATTGATATGCACTTGAATGTTGTTTTGGAGAACACAGAAGAGCTGATTGACGGCGAGGCAAAAAGACAGCTTGGTAAGTGTATACTTCGTGGCGACAATGTTTTGTTTGTTTCTTTATAGGTCTAATTCTTTAGCTTTATAAATACTCTGAAATAGATATTCCTTAAAGGCAAGTCTGTTTCGGGCCCTTAGCGCAGTCCGGAAGCGCGTCCGGTTGGCAATCGGGAGGCCGCGGGTTCAAATCCCGCAGGGTCCATTATTCAACTCCGTTGAAAAGGTTTGAGTCTTAAGACTCAATCATTTTTATACTCTTTTTTCTATAATTATTGGGGGTAATTTGATGACTGATAATCCGATTGTTAAAATAATTGAAGAATGTCCACCATTTCCCGGTGTCAGCGCATTAATAGAGAAAACAGAAAATCTTGGTTTTACTTTTGAAGAATGCATATCAGATGGTCCAGATGCATCTGAGCATGGAATGGATATCTTTTTGCATGATGTTGTTGCAGAGAGTTTCATCGATTTCATGGGTACAGTAGATTTTGGAACCTTATTGCATCAGGTAATAGAAAAAGAATTTGAACCAGAAGATAAAGAGAACATCGTTGTCAGACATAGGGAGTTGACAAGAGAGGCTTTTGATGCTTGGTTTGAAAGTAATAGCCTTCCGCAGCATTTGCTTGAGCAAAGTTGGGATATTTACGTGCGTTATTGAGGTGATGAAATGGACAATACTGAGCTTTTGATTACTTCTGAAACTAAATTAGTAACGGCAATTAAAGCCTGCGAGACTTTTGATTTGGATAATGACAGCCTGGCGAATATGTGGAATGAGATAAACACGGTCAGGAACAATCTGGTTGACGCAATTGATTTCAGCCAGAGCAAGGCGCCGGAGGACTTTGACCCTTTGAAGGACATAAAGGACATGTATACTGCTGAGAAAGAATTAGGTTATGATTTTTGCAGTAAGAATTTCAGCACGCTTGATTTGCTTAGAAAGGCGAATGTTCTGGCAGATTATGAGACCGAGCTTTACAAGGACTGGACCAATCTTTTCACTTATCCTGAGTATGATGAAGTTTTCAAGGAGAGCAAAACGCTTTGCAAAGTTGCAATTGTAAAGATGCTTGGCCTTATAGACCTTGGCTAAAAGCTGAAGCTTTCGTTTTTCATAGGCGCGTAGGCGTCTATTCCTAGTTCTTCTTTTGCCCAATTGGCAAACAGTTCACAATTTGCTTCTTGCCCGTGCATGCAGAATAAGATTTCCGGATTCATTTTCTTAACTAGTTTTTGCAGTTGTGGCCAGTCAGCATGCGCAGACAGGTCATAATGCTCCCATGCAATCTTTAATGGCAATTCAACTTCATCGATTTCAACAGGCTCGTCGTTGAGTATTTTCCTTCCGTTGGTTCCTTCGACCTGGTATCCTGTCAGGAAAAGCTTTGCCAACGGGTTATTGTTGAGCTCTAATAAATAGTAAAGGATTGGCCCGCCCTGAAGCATTCCTGCGGTTGTGATAATAAGCCCGGGCTCCTTGATAATTTCCTGGCGCATTTTCTGGCTCTTTACAAATGTTACGTCTTGGACTGCTTTATTTAGCGCTTTTGAATCCTTGACAAACTTTGGGCTTTGCTGTATTGCCATTGTTGCTTTCTGAGCCATACCATCAAGGTAAATCGGCGCGTCTATATTGTATTTTTTGAATATCATCATTATCTCCTGCGCCCTTCCGATTGCGAAGCTTGCAATTAAAGGGTGACCGCCGGTTTCAAAATGCGATTTCACGCTTTCTGCAAATGTTTTCTCTGTCTTTTCCCTTTTGGGGTGCTCTTTTCCTGCATATGTTGACTCAACCATCATCACATCGACCGGCTTATCGGGAATCTCAGCAGGTTTAAGCAGATTGGTTTCTCCAAAATTAATGTCCCCTGTGTAAAGCAGGTTTTTCTCGTTTGTATTCAGATAGCACATTGCACTTCCCGGAATGTGTCCTGCGTCAAAAAAAGTGAGCATGCTTTCGTCAGCGATTGGAATCTCCTTTTTGTAATGTGGAATGATATATGTGTTTTTGTTTGTCTTGTTTATGTGCCCTTTCAGATAAGGCGCGTGATAATCCTCGTATTCCGCAATCTTCAATGAGTCTGCCCATAATAAATTAGCTAAGTCAACCGTGGGCTGCGTTGCGAAAAGAAGCGTTTTACTATTCGCGAACCATGCCGGAACATGCCCTGAGTGGTCTAAGTGCGCGTGCGAAAGGATTATCCCGTCAAGCGTGCCGTTAATTTTTCCTGGATATAGGGGTTGCTGCCCTTCGCTGAGTTTGACCCCGTAATCGAACAGTACTCTGTCCGATCTTGTTTCTACCAGTACGCAGGATCTTCCTACTTCCCTTGCTCCACCTAGAAACTGTATCTTCATCTTTTATTTCACCTAATATATCTGCGGTCATTCCTGACTTGTACTCTTTGATAACAAGATAGGACTGCCAGTCTCGCACGTCGACTATGTCACACAGTGCTTCTCTTAATTCATTTTCCTTTTCGTAAAGTTCGTCTATGTCTTTTGCGTAAGTTCTTACAATATAGTCAAACATTCCTTTGACTTCTGCAAAAAATACGACTTCCGGTCTGTTACTAATAAGTTCGATTGCTTTATTAATGTTTGGGGTGAGCTTTCCAAGCTTTATGTAAATTTCCTGTGATACATATCCAAGTCGGTACAGGTCGATTTTTGTACGATATCCCATTATGATGCCGTCTTTTGTCAACTTTTTGATTTTTGACCTTACTGTTTGGTGTGAAACGTTCAAATCCTTAGCTAACGCTCGGGAAGGCAAATTGCCTTTGTCTAGCAGGATTTGTAACACTTTTCTGGTAGTACCATCAACTTGTAAAGTTTTTCTCATTATATTTGAACATTTGTAAAAACGATTATAAATGTATGTTTCACAAAATAATATATACAAGTTACGACCATTTATATCATACGGGGCGATAGATAAGCGACTACGACTCTGTAACGTAGGGGGATAAGCTTACCCGGCCAGGGGCTTTTTTTAATGTATCCCCCTCTCTCTCCTTCATTGTGATTTCAAAACTCTTTTATACTCTTTTTGTATTCTCCTTTCGATGACGTACTTATCCTTTTCAGAAAGAATGAAGTTGCTTGAGAAATATAACTTTCGTTTTCCGCGAAGTATTTTCGTTAAGAATCTGGATTCTGCGTTGAGGGCTGCAAAGGAGTTAGGATACGAAGTTGTTCTGAAAGTTGTTTCTCCTAGCATTTCCCATAAAACCGATGTAGGGGGAATAATTACCAATATTAAGAATGACAAAGAGCTTGTTGATGCTGTTGAGCAGATAAAGAAGAACGTGAGCGCCCATGCACCAAATGCCCACATTCTTGGAATGGAAGTTCAGGACCAGTTGGAAGAAGGGGGATACGAACTAATTGTTGGCGGAAAAGTTGATCCACAGTTTGGTCCCATTGTACTTTTTGGAATGGGCGGAATTTTTGTTGAAGTGTTCAAGGATGTTTCAATGCGCCTTGCCCCTGTGACAAGGAAAGAGGCAAAGGAAATGATAACCGAAATCAAGGCATACGAGATTCTAAAGGGAATAAGGGGAAAAAAATCAGCAGACCTTAATGAACTTGCAGAAGTCATAGTCAAAGTTTCAGAACTGATGGCAAATGAAAGCATTAAAGAGCTGGATATCAATCCGTTGATTGCATATCACGATGAAGTGTATGCTGTTGACACGAGAATGGTGGTATAATGAATTGGAACAAGGCTTTTGCAGAGCGTGCGGAGTATCTTCCTACGCTTACTATTGGAAAGTTTCTCAAAATTGCAGTAGAAGACAAGTCCGTAATAAGCTTAGGTCCGGGAGAGCCAGATTTTACAACCCCAAAGCCCATTTTGGATTACGCAAAGAAAATGATTGACAAAAACACACACTACTCTCCTGTTGCAGGAAGGTCTGAAACAAAGGAAGCATTCGCAGATTATTTGAAAAAAAATAACAAGATAAAAGTTGACCCTGAAAAAGAAGTAATGATTACAGCCGGTTCGCAGGAAGCCCTGATGCTTGGCCTTATGTGTGTTGTAGACCCTGGAGAAGAAGTTTTGGTTCCAAATCCCGGATTTCTTGCTTATGTTCCCGGTTGCTATATGATTAATGCCTCTCCTGTTTCAATTCCTTTGAGATATGAAAACGGTTTTGCAATGGATCTGGATGAAGTAAGAAAAAGTATAACCGTGAAGACAAGGGCAATAATACTTAACACGCCTTCAAATCCTACCGGTGTTGTATATTCCCGCTCATTGCTTAAAGAATTGCTTGAGATTGCAAAAGAGAATGACTTGCTTATAATTTCCGATGAAGCTTATGAAAGACTTGTGTATGGGAAAGCAAAGCACGTTTCAATAGGTTCATTGCCCGGGGCAAAGGAAAATGTTCTCACTTTGCATTCTGTTTCAAAGACCTATGCTATGGCGGGTTTTAGAGTTGGTTTAGCCGCAGGCCCGGAAAAAATAATTGATGCAATGACAAAGCTTCACATTTCTACATCACTTTCAGCTGCAACAATTTCACAGATTGCCGTGGCCCATGCTTTGAGCAAGGGCTATTCAAATGAAATTGAGAAGATGAGAAAAGAATACGACAGAAGAAGGAAATTAATTGTCGGCAGGCTGGCAGAAATAGACGGGTTTGACCTTCACGAGCCGCAGGGCGCATTTTATGCTTTCCCAAAAATAAATTTCAAAATGAAGTCCTATGACTTCTCGATGTGGTTATTGAAAAACGCGAAAGTTGCATGCATACCCGGAACCGAATTTGGAAGCTATGGTGAAGGATTTGTAAGATTCTCATATGCAACAGAATACTCATTGATAGAGAAGGCGCTTGACAAGATAGAAAGCGCGACCAAGAAACTGAAAAAATGATAGTATATGACAGATGGCAGATTTTCAAGGCAGGTTTTATTCTCAAAAGTAGGCAAAAAAGGTCAGACTAAATTAGCAAAGTCAAAAGTGACCATAATCGGCGTTGGTGGATTAGGAACAGTATGCGCAGAAATCCTGGCTCGCGCAGGCATTGGAACAATTACCCTGGTTGATAATGATAAAGTTGAGCTCAGCAATCTTCAAAGGCAATCCCTTTACACAATGAATGATATAGGTGAAAGCAAAGTTCAGTCCGCGGCAGACCACCTAAGAAAAATAAATCCTGGAGTAAAACTGAAAATTAACAAGACGCGCATAAATGAAAATAATATTGACTGGTTTGTCAAAGGGAATGATTTGATTCTGGATTGCACTGACAACATGGAAACCCGTTACATAATAAGCGACTCCTGCTGCAAGTACAAGAAGCCGTGGATATATGCAAGTGTTGCAGGCGCAGGTGGCAGCATAATGTTCATGCATCCGAAAGATGTTTGCCTGAGGTGCCTTTATCCTAATAAGAAAAAAGGGGAAACAGCCAGCACATCAGGAATAATAACGCCTTTGACTCATTTCTTTGCATCAGTCCAGACAACAATGGCAATGAAATATCTGCTTGAGAAAAAATACAATAAAGGATTATTTGTTTATGACCTTTGGAACAACACAGAAAAAGTCCTGACAGTCAAGAAGAATCCGAAATGCAAGCACTAATTGATTAGCTTTTCTATTAGCTCGCAGGTTTTGCAGGTTTTCTTTGAAGTTGGCTCTCCACATAATTTGCAGTTGTTTATTTCCTTCAATCCGCTGTATGCATCCTTTGCTATTTCTATGAATCTCAGGCTGCTTTTCACTGTTGAGAACTTGGTTCCCGGATATTTGTATTCAAGCTGGTCCATTGATTCCCTTACCTCATTCCTGAAAGCAGTATGTGCATAAGGGCAAACGTAATTGTGAGTAGGGAACTTTCTTATCATTGAGTAAAGGAAGGACTCTTTTTCAGGTGTGAAATACAGTGGCTTTATTCTTAATACAAAATCCTTCGGCCTTATTACTCCTGTTATTGGGCCGAGCCTTGCGCTTCTTGCCGCGTCGCCCCTGAAAAGATTAATCATGAATGACTGAATCTCATCATCCAGGTTGTGCCCTGTTGCGAGCTTGTCAA
The DNA here is from genome assembly GCA_016926295.1 of Candidatus Iainarchaeum sp. GTDB lineage: Archaea > Iainarchaeota > Iainarchaeia > JAFGOX01 > JAFGOX01 > JAFGOX01. Next base: position 1,099 of record JAFGOX010000023.1, on the reverse strand, counting down.
GTTTAAGCTCTCTTGAGTATTTGTTGAGCATGTAACGTCTGAATACCCCGCAAATACTGCAGGGTTTGAGCGCCATCTTCTTTTTGTCAGATATTTTCACAAAATCATCCAGAGTTTTCCCGAATTCATCCTTTATTGAGAATTCGTGCAGTTCAATATCATATTCTTTGCAGAATTTTCTCAAGTCAACAAGTGATTTGTCCCTGTACCCTTTGATTCCCTCGTCTATCGCGATTCCGATAGGCTTGTGTTTGAGCTTCCCCTTCTTATGAAGCCGGTTCAGTATGAAAAGCGTGATCATGCTGTCCTTTCCGCCAGATACACCAACACCCACTTTGTCATTGTACTGCAGCATTTTGTTTTTGTTTATTGTATCAATTACTTTTTTGTCGAATGTGCTGATGAAATGCTGCTGGCAGTAGGCATCTTTCGAGTAACGCAGGTTTATTATTGCGGGCTTTTTGCAAATTGTGCACTTCATCTTTATCCGCCTGAAGCTACCGGCATTATCAGATAGGTTTTTCCGTTTTTCAGTTTCTCATTTTCCGGAATGACTGTGTTATCAACCGCCACAAGGACGGCCTCCGGGTTCTGCTTTATCTTCAAAAGCAAATCCTCAACAGTTTTATTGGCTGGCATTTCAATTGATTTCTTTTTTCCCTGAAGTTTATAGTATACTTTCATATATCTCACTTATTTTTTCTTTTGACAGTCCTATTACTGGAAAGAACAAAGGAACCTTAATGTTTTTCTTTAGTTCAGTTATTTTTTCCAAATCTTCAATAGTCAACCCGGCTGCAACTCCCTTCGCGCCGGTTTCTTCAATTAGTTCATTGATTTTGTCTGTATTTTCGAATCTTATTGTTTTGCATCCGCGTTTTTTCATCATCCATTCAGAAACCTTTGAACCAATATCATCTTTCATTATGCAGATTACCTTTCCTTCTACGCCTTCAGGCAGCCCTCCGAATCCAGGAATTCTTTCAATTGAGACGAATGCATTCCATTCTGCAATAGTGATGTCGATAGTTTTCTCTGGATTGCTGAGATTTACAGGGGAATTTGTCGTGTCCTGAATTATTTTTCCAAGTTTTCTTTC
>JAFGOX010000001.1 GCA_016926295.1 Candidatus Iainarchaeum sp. | reverse complement strand
CTGCCGGGCAACCTGCGCATATGCTTGCCCCACCTTTGAAAAGATTCTCACTAGGAAGGTCTTTCAAGGTTTTTATTTCCAATACTTTTGGGTCTTTCATAAATATCACTTTTTGTATTTGCTTAATATTGAGTAAGCATCTGTTCCCGGCTCAAGATCATTCCAGTCTACGCTTCCCTTTCCTTTTTTCACGTCCTGCTCCAGTTTCTCTTCAATCTGCATTATCTTTTTTACAGTTTGGTTGTTTCCGCCAAGACCAACAATGAAATTGGATACAATCGGATCAACGTCATACTCATACAAAGCGGATTTTATCTCAGGGAACATTATTCCGCCCCTTCCTGGCGCAAGGTTTCTGTCAATCACTGCCACGCCTTTTGCATTTTTCAGTACTTTTGAAAATTCTGCCTCTGGGAAAGGCCTTATCATGCGCATTCTGAGCATTCCTACTTTCTTTCCTTTTGCTCTCATTCTATCAATTGCTTCATGAGTTATTGTTCCCATTGAGCCCTGTACCAATAAAACATAATCTGCATCTTCAATTTTGTAAGTTTCAAACACATCGTATTTTCTTCCAAACTGCTTATTGAAGTCCTTGAACACCTGCTTGCTCACTTCCAGCGCATTGCTCATTGCCTTGTGCTGCTGTGACCTGAACACAGTGTAATAATCCCCCAGTACCGAACTGCCTTGTATCAAAGGGGGTTTTTTCGGGTCAAAGTAAGCATGCTTTGGATTGTATCTCGGAAGGAACTTGTCAACTGCTTCCTGTGATGCAATATCTGCTGGCTCAACTGTATAAGATAAGATGTATCCATCCATGTTCACCATTACAGGCAATAAAACATTTTCATTTTCTGCAATCTTGTAAGCTTGCAATACACTGTCAAATATTTCCTGATTATTCTGCGCATGGAACATTATCCACCCTGTTGAAAGATTGTCCAAAAAGTCAGTGTGGTCAGTCCACAAAGTAATTGGTGCTGAAATTCCCCTTGACATTGTTGCCATGACAATCGGCAATCTCAAACCAGAAGCAATATACATTACCTCATGCATCAATAATAATCCCTGCGAGCCCGAACCTGTGAAAACTCTTCCGCCTGCTGCAGCCCCGCCAACTGCGGCGCTCATAACAGAATGCTCGGAATCCATTGTCTCAAATTCCACATCCCATTCACCATCAGCAACCCATTGCGCAATCCCATCTATAAGCTCTGTTTGTGGCGTAATCGGGAAATTCGGCACATAATCAACTCTGGCCCTTCTTGCGGCCCATGCCGCAGCTCCACAACCCGTAACTAATTGCCTGACCATTATTTTTTCCTCCCTTTTGGAAGTTTTGGCTCATCTTCGCTTACCATCGTAATTGCCCCTACCGGACAAACTGTTGTACAAACCCCGCAACCTTTGCATGAAGTATATCTGAATTCCGGATGCTTGTCTTTTCCCCATTCTATTGCACCATCTGGGCAAAAAACCCAACACCTCCCACAACCAATACATTTTTTCATATCCACAACAGGCCTTTTCATTCTCCAGGGAGACATATCTTTCTTTTGGCCGCTGCCGTTTCCCGGCTGGGTCGGAACTAATTTAACACTATAGGGGAGCTCCTTATCTTTCATTATTACACCTTAACTACATCATAACAGGCTTTCATTGCCTGAACATTTTTCTCTTCAACTGCATGTGGCATTTTCTCTAAAACCACTTTTATTGCTGCTTCCATTGTTTTTAGCTTAACTATATTTGTCAGTTTTACAAAGGCCCCAAGAATTGTTGTATTGTAAATTGGCACCCCTAAAAACTTCATTGCAATCGAATTCACGTCCACATAAACAACTTTTGCTTTTGTTTTGATTTTCAATGGTTTTGTCGCATTCACTATCATCAAGGTTCCGTTTCTGTCAAGCCCGTCGGTAACATTAACTGTTTTCAAAAGACTTGCATCCAAAACAAGGACACAGTCAGGGTCAGTTATGTAGCCTCTCTCGTAAATCGGCCCATCAGCTATTCTTACGAATGACTGAACAGGAGCCCCCCTTCTTTCAGCACCATAAATAGAAAATGCCTGGACCTCTTTACCTTCTTTGTAAGCGGCGACTGCAATTATTTTAGCTGCAGTTCTTCCACCTTGCCCGCCACGACAATGAATTCGCACTTTATACATTCGCTTGTAAAACGAACTCACACAATTTAAACTTATCGCTTAATTTTAGGTTATGGCATTAGCAAGGGAACTGGGTTTGTTTACAACAACCATGGCAGGGATTGGAGTAATCCTTGGCGCAGGAATTTACGCTTTGATTGGAGAGGCAATTGCAATAAGCGGCCCTGGCGCGTGGATGTCGTTTTTGTTTGCAGGAATTGTCGCGGCATTCAGTGCAATGAGCTATGCTGAACTGTCTTCTGTTTATCCAAAAGCAGGCGGGGGATACACATATGCGCGCGAAGAGCTTGGAGAAAAAATAGGATTCCTTACCGGCTGGGCGCTTCTGTTTGGGATAATGCTGAGTTCTGCAACTGTGTCAATAGGTTTCTCAAATTATCTTAATGCATTCCTTAATATTCCACCAACAATAGGCGCATTGATAATTGTTGCAATGTCCTGCGGAATCTTACTTTCTGGAATAAGGGAATCAGGAAAGGTTGCAGTAGTATCCACGATAATAGAGCTTTCAGGACTGCTGATAATTATATTCATCGGGCTCCCCCATATTTCATCTGTAAATCTTTTTGAAATGCATTCGGGATTTTCAGGAGTGATAACCGGAGCCGCAATAATATTCTTCTCTTATCTGGGATTTGAGGACTTGGTAAAGCTTGCAGAGGAAGTAAAAAACCCAAAAAAGAACATGCCACGCGCAATAATCCTTTCCCTGATTTTAGTTGGCATAATATATATTCTTGTTGCAATAGCCGCAGTGAGTGCAATGCCATGGCAAACTGTAGGAGCAAGCGGCGCACCGCTTTCAGATATTGTTGTTTCCTCCTTTGGCCCTGACTCTCTTGCAGTAATAAGCATTATTGCCTTGTTCGCGACAGGAAACACAGTCCTGCTAATGCTGCTGGCCGGCTCAAGGCTCGTTTACTCAATGGCGGTTGACAAGGAAATATTCAGTGTGTTCGCAACAGTTAACAGACACAAGACTCCGTCAATAGCAATAATCGCAATATGCGGGATTACTGCAGTAATGACTCTTGTAGGCAATATAGGTTTTGCAGCAAGCATGACAAACTTCACTTTGTTTGTTAGTTTTATTCTGGTTAATCTTAGTCTTATCATGTTCAGAAGAAGAAATAAGAATCACAAGGGTTTTAGGGCACCATTGAATATGGGGAATTTTCCACTTGTTGGTTTATTCGGAATACTGACTTCTGCAGCATTCATATTCTTCCTTGACTTAACAGCAATTCTGACTGGCTCTATTTTGTTTGCATTAGGCCTTCTCGCTTTCTATGTAAAAGAAAGTTGGAAAAAGAAATAGAATCCAAAGTCATTATTGATAAAAACAATCAGGTTAACTCTTGTGCATGTAAAAGAAAATTGCCCATCATAGTAAGTTTATATTCTTTCTTTTCTGAGTCAAAAGCTATAAGCCCTTTTTCTACTAAGTTTTTTAAGTGATGATGTATACCTGGAACGATGTTCTTCCCGTTTCTTTCTTTAATTGTTTTACTAAAGGCGTTTGCTATATCTGCCAACCTTATTGGTCTGTCTGAACCCTGATGTGCTTCAAGATTTCTTAATACGGTAAGTATCTTCAATTCTTTAGGTTTTGCAATTTGTTGTAATGGTGGCGCCGGAAAAGTATGAACTTCTAATAATCCCTCTTGAGGCAGGATAGTACATATAATTTTAATATTGCGTTCTAGAAAAAAAGAAGCATACAAAAGGGCAGTAGCATGGAGACGCAGGCCGCCCCCTATGTGCACATATACTTCATCATTAGGCTTTGTGTTTTTATTTACTAAATCGATAATCTCATTCACTAAATCAATAAATGCTCTTTTTTTTAAGCTAAACACTTCAAAATTTTGCATGTTTGAAGAAACTGGTGGCTTTTGCATAGTAAACATTCCCTTAAGGTGGGCTATAGCCGCATCAGTTTTATCATTTGGAAAACTTGATCGAAACACAATTAGCTTATCTACACCTTCAGTCAGTACGGGTAAAAATATGTGCGGTTCAAAACCAATGGTGCCTATATGAATCTTGGACATGCTAATCATTATACATTACTTTTATTAATACTTATCTATAGGAGAATTTTTAATACTTAGTATTATTTCTAATAGATTTAGAAAAAAAGCAAAGACATATATATGAGAAGCGCCTAAATATAATAATGGGGAAAAGTTATATTCCAATAAGCTGGCTAAGCATACAGGCATTTTGTGAATATCAACTCAAGTTGCAGTACGTTAATAACTTAAAACTTGCAGAAACGCCTGCACTACGCATAGGAAAATATAGACATGATGCACTATACAAAGAGTTCTTGAAAGAAGCTACGCCTATGGATCGGCCTTTTGAAGAATAATTAAGGTGAGCTGAGCTTGGAAAAATAGAGTTTAGCATAAGAGAAGCCCCTATAAAATCAGAGAAATTTAATATATGGGGCAAAATTGATGAAATTATTTGTTCTGAGAAAGGCGTTTTTATAGTTGATGATAAGCCAGGAGAAACACCATATCTTGGTTACAAATTACAAACTTGGGGCTATTGCCTTGCATTTTTAGATAAGTATGATCCAAATTGCAAAATATATGCAGTTTTACGAAATAGCGATTCACAAAATCCTTTCTGGAGTAAAGAATTCACTAAAGAAGATGCAAAGAAAGTAATTGAGGCAATAGAAAGAATCCGTAAACTATTTTCAGGTAAACTAGATTGGACAACAACTAAATTTCCAAATAAATGTAAAAGTTGTTCGTTTGCTAGGAACTGTGATAAATGTTTAATCAAAATTTAAGGAGGGAAGAATATGGGAACTATTAGGCGAAAAGTACAGAAAGTAATTGATGGTGATACCTTCAAGGTTAGAAATCGAGTGAGTGGCTCACAATACATTAGACTTGCAAATTTCAATGCGCCAGAGAAAGGCCAAAGAGG
>JAFGOX010000022.1 GCA_016926295.1 Candidatus Iainarchaeum sp. | reverse complement strand
GTTCTTTCAACAGGCTTGCATTCAGAAGATTCACATTCATGAAGTCAAAATTATAAGCCGGTTCTATTTGCCTTAGCAAGAATTCTTCTCTTGTCTCGCCGTCATAATAAGCCGGTACGTAATGCGGTTCTCCCTTTTTTGTAAACTTTGTCATACTCTCACTCTTTTTAGTACAAATAATAAGTCAGAAATCTATAAAAAGAGTGTTAAAAGGGGCTTTAAGGCCCCCCGTTTGCATGATTCCCGGTTTAAAAAATCATAATCTGGGGCGGATATACGGGGTCGGTCCGCCCCAAAGGATTGACGGTCTTGGCCAAAGGCCTGCGATGGGATTTTTGAGTGTGAGTGTATGCTAGGGCGAGGGGTCTAGGGTAGATAGTATTTGGGGAAAGACTATCGAGGGAGGGGGTAGAGGTAGAATTAAGTTCCTCGCCCAGCATATGTGTAGAATATTTTCTTTCCTGATCTGATTTTCTTGAGCATTCCTGCACGCTCAAGTTTGTTGAGTCTGGCTGACGCGGCGTTTTTACCTTTGTATCCCATGGCTGTTTTGATGTCGTCAGCCGTGGCGTATTGTTGTGATTTTACGAGTTCTATGATTCTTTGATCTTGTTCCGGTAGTATTCGTGGGGGCTCTGGTCTTTCCGGAAGTGGTCGTTTTTGCTGTTCTAATCTCTCTAATCTTTGGTTTATTTCTCGTAGAAGCTTGTTCGTCTGTTCGCGTTCTTGTGCCAGTTTGTACATCACGGCTGCCAATGCAAAGGGGTCTTTCAGTAGTTCCTGTAGATGTGCCATGTCTGCGTTTGCATCAACAAAATTAGGGGAGAATTTGTTTGCCAGTTTCTTTAAGTCTTCCACCCTAACGTGATTATATCTCGCTTCTGTCATGTTCTAATCATGATAGTATCATGACATATAAATAGCTTTCGGTTGCAAAATCAGAGATTATGGCTTAAGTCCAACCAAAATCGGAATTTTGTTATGTAGAAGACAAGCCCAAGCCCTTTATTTTTTTCTTGCCTATAAGCCCTTTTGTGGTCCAGCCTCTTAGCTTGTAGTATTCCTGCAGTGCATTTTCAAATGCTTTCTGGCTTATTTTTGCTCCTGGTTTCGGTCCGGTTGGCTGTCCTTCGTGCGTAACTCTCCAAGGAAGATAATCGTCTGCTATTGTCCACCCTTCTCTGATGTTGTATAATTTCTCCATGTTCCATATTCTGTCTTCAATCAGTTTTACTTCTTCTTTTTCAAATCTGATTCCTGTGATTGCGTACATTATTTCCTGCGCATCCTCCCACATGTAAAGATTTCTGTAGAACTTGCAGAGTATTAATGAATCCAATAAGGTCAGCCGGTTTTCATCATGTATAAGGTATTTCGGCTTCTTCTTCATGCTGAACCTGTCTAGTTTTTCATTTCCTGATGCGCCCTTAAAGTCTCTTGAGTAAAAAGCGCTTCTAAGATGGCATGCCCCTCTTGTGCTGGTTGCAAATCCCAAACCTAATCCCTGTATTCCTCTCACATCATAAGCAGGAAGCTCTAGTCCTTTTACTTCTATTGCATATTTCTTTGTCTCTTTTCCAAAATATTCTGCTGCCTTTTTTGTTCCATCTGCTAGTATGTTTCCAATTCCTTTTCTGAATGCTATCTTCTTTGTTAAGTTTTCCATTGCTTTTATGTCTCCGAATTTTATTTTTTCCTTTATTATTTTTCTTTGTGATAGTTCTGCTGCAAAGCTTAACACAACGCCTAAGCTAATTGTGTCCATCCCGTATTTGTCAGCAAGCAGGTTTAATCTTGCAACATGCCCGATATTTCCGATTCCAAGGTTGGATCCCAGGGAATACAGAGTTTCATATTCTGGTCCGTCAACTTGTGTACTTCCGTTTCTGAAATCAACTCCGCAAGGAATTACACAATATGGGCAGCCGATTAATTTCTTTCCGTATTTTTCTCTCCATTTGTATGAGTCCAGGCCCTTTACTTTGCTGAACTGGTTCTTCTGCCAGTTGTTAGTTGGCAAAGTTGCCATTGCGTTATTAATGAAATCAACAATCCATCCGCCTGTTCCGCCTTCTGCGTTTTCTTTTTTATCTTCGCTTTCCAAAGCTCTTTTGATTATTCTTGTCTTTGCCTGATTAAGAAGTTCTTCATAATGGAATTCTGCTTTTCCATTTCCTTTCACAATAATTGCCTTGAGTTTCTTGTAGCCCATTACTGCGCCGATTCCGGTCCTTCCGAAATCCCTTCCGTCGCTTCTTACATGCGCAAACAAGACGCCATTTTCTCCGGCCGGGCCAATTGATGTTACTGATGAATTTTCATATTTTTTCCTTAATGTTTTCTCTGTGTAATAAATATCCTTTCCCCATTCATTTGATTTGACAAATTTTATTTTTTTATCTTGAATTATCAAGGTTGTCGGAGTTTTTGCCTCACCTTGAATAACTAAATAATCATATCCTGCTTTTTTCAGCTCTTCTCCCATTCCGCTTCCGGCAAAACTTTCTCCCATAAATCCTGTTTGCGGGGATTTTGCATAAACGCCAACCTTTCCGCTTCCTGGCAATCCTGTGTTAGTTAATGGGCCGGTTGTGAAAATAATTGCATTTGATTTTGAATTCGGTTTAATTCCTTTTTTTGTAATTTTGTATAATGCTTCGATTCCAAAACCATTACCACCTAACCATTTTCTTATGTATTCATCGCTTAGTTTCTTTATTTTGAATTCCTTTTTGCTCAGGTCAACATACAATGCCTGATTTGCATAACCTTTCATTCCAATTCCTTAAGATTCTTTTCAATAATGTCTATTCCTTTGTCTGCTTCTTCTTTTGTGATAACCAAAGGTGGTGCTATCCTGATTACTGATTTTCCCCCTCCAAGCAGAAGAAGTTTGTCGTTCAGGCATGCATTCATAAGATTCAATCTGAATTTCGGATTTGGTGCTTTTGTTTTTTTGTCTTTTACAAATTCCAATCCTATCATTAATCCTTTTCCTCTGACATCGCCCAATGTTTTGCTTTTTTCTTGTATTTCTTTCATTCTGCTTAGTATATGCTTTCCTACTTTCTCTGCGTTTCTTACCAGATTTTTCTTTTTTATGAAATTTAATGCTGCAATAGATGATGCTGTGCAGACTGCATTTCCGCCGAAAGTGTTTGAATGGCTTCCTGCTTCCCATACGTCATATTTTTCCTTGAACACTGTCGCGCCAAGCGGCATTCCCCCGCCTAATGCTTTTGCCGAGCAGATAATGTCGGGTTCTGTGTTGTAGTGTTCCATTGCCCACATTTTTCCTGTCCTTCCCATTCCGCTCTGGACCTCATCTGCAACAAACAGAATTCCGTGTTTTGAGCATATTTTCTTCAGCTCCTTGAAATACCAGTCAGGTGCAGGAATATACCCCCCTTCTCCCTGAATCGGCTCTACAAACAACGCCGCTATGTTTTTTGGGGCGATTTCTTTTTTGAATGTCACACGTTCTATGTAATCCAGGCATTTTCTTCCGCATGAATTGCTGTCTGTTTCCCCAAAAGGGCACCTGTAGCAATAAGGAAATTCTGTATGCGCTACAACAGGCAAAAATGGTTCAAAACCAGCCCTGATTATCATTTTTGAGTTTGTCATTGAAACTGAGCCGAAAGTCCGTCCATGGAAGCAGTTGTTCATGGCAAGATAGCCTGTTCTTTTGGTATAGTATCTGGCCAGCTTCATTGCGCATTCTACTGATTCTGTCCCGGAATTAGAGAAAAACACACGCTTTTTGCCTTTGATAGGCATGGAATTTGCTATCATTTCTGCCAGAATGGGCATATTTTCGTGGTAGAAGTCGTTGCCTGCTACATGGGTTATCTTGGCTGCCTGTTCTTTGATTGCTTTGTATATATCTGGGTTGCCATGCCCGACGCTTGAGACTGCAATCAGCGAACTGAAATCAAGATATTTGACATTATCCTTGTCCCAGAGATAAACTCCTTTTCCTTTTTCCAGCACAGTTGGCCTTTCTCTTGGAACTGATGCTTTTGTGATTATGGCATCATCCTTTTTTGCTATTTTTCTTGATTTTGGGCCGGCTTTGCATATTATGTTTTTCATTGGTTCAAATAAACCAAACATCTATTTAAGGCTTTACGGGAAATTAATTTATGTCAGACTACAAAACACACCAGGCAGTTGGAATGCTGTTTTGGATGTGGGGAATTGTTCTTTTTTTCCTGATGTTCAGGAATCAATTAGCGGATTTCTGGTTCAATGCAAGTGCCGGATTGTTTTTGGTTTTGTCATTTTACGTAGCGATGCTATTTTCTATTTTCCCTGATATTGATGCAAAGGAGACCCATATAAGAAAACAAGTAAGGGGATTTCTTTCGCAGTTTGTGGGATTGTGTGCATTCACTCTGATGTTTGTCACATTTTTTTCATGGAATGATATTATTTTCAATTTAATTAGGGCAGTAATTGTTGCAATTGCATGTGGATTCTTGTCGTGGATGTTTATTAATAATATGAAAACAAAGCACAGGGGCTTTACTCATACACTAAGGTTTGGATTTGTAAGCGCGTTTATCCTGTTTTTGTTTTTCTTTGTCGTGTTTACTGTATGGAATGAGTATATTGGGCACTTAATCAAACTATTTCCAATGGAATTATCTTTCTTTCTCGGGCTTACTGCCTTTCTTGCCCATTTCTCCCACTTGGTCATGGACAGGCAAATTGTTTTCTAGCGCCATTAAAAATCCTGCAGCTTCAAACCCCAAGTCCATTCTGGTGCAGAAAGCATTTGTTGGTTCTTTTTCTTCCCCGAGATTAAGGCCATGGGCGTTCAAAACGGCATTTGCAAGTTCAAGGTCTCTTTCTAGTCTGTTGAAACGGGTTAGCAGTTCTCCTAGTGTAAGTGTGAATGCGACTGAAGGTTCTGCAGAAAGTCTGTCCATGGTTCTCTGGGCTTCTTTGTCGCCGTTTTTTATACTGGTGATAACAATATCCCCCTGCACAGTTGAATGGTCTATATACAGATTGTGGATTATTTCCTGATTGTCCCCCCACAAATCCTTTCCTACAATTTGTCGGGATTGAAATACGCTGCCTGTTGTTTCCTGTTCGGTCTGATTTAAATCGCCTTCAATTTTTTGTTCACGCTGATACAGTTCGCGGACTACAATTTGATTTCCCTGGTCAAGTCCGTCAAGGTATATAAACTCTGAAAGGTCTACTTCCATTACTCTGACTTTTCCTAAGTCGAGATTTGCTTTTGAGGCAATTTCCTTTAATTTTGTTACTGCCGGCTCAGTAAGCGCTTTAATATCCACATCACTCATTTTCTCTCCCCCGTGAATTAGCTGTTTACAATAAACCTAAATAGTTAAACTTAAAAATAAGTAAGAAGGAGTTTACTTAACTCCTCTTTGCGTCCCTGTCGTCAGTCTCAACTGTTTTGTGTAGGCTGCTTCCTCTTTCTGCAGTTTTTTCAGGTCAACATGAAACTGTGTTAATTGGTGTTCTGCGGTTTTCAAATCTTGTCTTGCTTTTACATAATCTTTTCCGCCGATTTTTCTGATGAGGTTTATTTTTTGTTTGAGTTCTAGTATCATTTTCTCTTGTTCATGTATTGCCTTTTCTGTGTCGTACATTTGTTTTCTCAAATGTTTTGTCTTGTGCACTGGTGCATCTTTTCCAATTATAACTCTTTTTTCAACCATTCAAAATCCTCCGCATTTAATCTCCAATCAAATTTATTTTAATACTTTGGCCGGTTATCTGCGCTATTGCATCTTCCATTTTTTCCTTTGGTGCAAGCCACTTGTTGTTTTTGTCTTTTGCAATCATCACAGCGTATTCTATATGCCCTTCTTTTTTATAAACTTTGTTGATTCCGACCACACTCACCTGACCCATCAAGTCGAGTATGGCTTTGTTAATGTCCTCGTTTACCTCTACTATTCTTACAAGCTTTCCAAGCTTTTCAGAAAGGTATTTTACCAGCCTCCCCTTTTTTCCGACCAGCTGGCCTACATTCCCGTCAGTTGCAATAATTATGAAAGTGTCCATGTCAATTGCTTTTGTAAAACTCGCCTCTTCAAGATTGAATTTGTCTTCAACAGATGAAAAAATTCGAGAAATAGTAATATCTAAATCGCTTATTTGCCCGTTCTGGAGTCTTAGCGAGCAATCCTTACATAAGGCACCGAGTTTTGCGTCTTGTTCGCATATGGGTAGCTTCGTGCCTAACACCTCTAAGTACAACAAAATAGTAAACCAACTATCTTGTTAGTTTTTGGCCAAGGTTATTTCTATGGCTGAGACTCTTGTAGGTGTGCTACCTTCGCCCTCGCCCTGCAATTCTTCAGTTGCTATTTTTATGTCTTT
>JAFGOX010000021.1 GCA_016926295.1 Candidatus Iainarchaeum sp. | reverse complement strand
GTCCATTATGCCATACCCTCTATCGTGGTGTGCCCCTTTAGGAAGGCCATTTATTATTTCTTCAATTTCTTTTTCAATGCCTTTACAAAACCTCTCAATTTCCTTGATTTTATTTTTTACATTTTTTATTTCTTTTTGCTTATCTATTTCTGCCAAAAAACGGGTTAATCCTGCGTCCCCGATATGCAGAAGTGCTGAAATTTTCTTCTCTGCCGCCTCTTTTCTGAGCTCACCGATTCTTTCTGGGTCTCCTGAAACGCATTCCAATCCGGCCGCAGTTTTTTCTAGAACTCTTGCATAGTCAAGTAAGTATTCATAGTCAAGGTTGATGTGTTCATAGTAACCAAGCTCTTCCTCAGTGACTGGGTCTTTTCCATAAAAAACAAGGTAAGTGTCACCGGTTATTGCGGCTTCCTCACTTTTCAGATTGTTTTCTAATGCAGCAATAGCAAGTGTATTAGTATTTTTTTCTCCCATTTTATCAACTATTAACCAAATATTTTTTCATTTCCTTGATTGCATCAAACATTGTCCAGTCTAGTTCCCATTGGAAGGCATCTGGGCCTGGTGGTATGCGCCCGACAGGTTCTCTGATGCTTGCCAATTCATTAGATAGGTTAATGGCAAAGGCCTTTACTTCAGCTTCTAATTCCGGATTATCCGGATTTATAATTAACTCGCGGGCAAAATCCTTCATTCCTTCTTTGAAGAATTCACTCATAACCCATTCCTGCCTTCTGAAACTCAGTTCAGTTCTTAGTTTAGCGCCGTTTTCATAGCCAATTTCTTCAAATTTTGCAGCTAAATCATTAGCACTGTCAACAAAAGTGGCTATGCAGGCAATTCTCATATTTGCTGCGTCTAACCTGCTTAATTTCTCACCAGTAACAGGATCTTCGCCCTTTTCTACCAGAGCAAGGATTTCTTTTACTTCACTAAGTGCAATTGTACTTTCTTTTAGCAGTTGTTTTGCCTGTTCTTTTACTTCAGTCGGATAATTTTCCCATGCAAACATATTTCTCCACCTCTTTATTTATAGTTCTTATTATACTCCCATTTTCTGTGATTGAGATACGGTTTGTTCTTTTTGCCTTTTTTTGTTTGACTTTTTAATCTTCTTCTCAATGATTTAATCTTATCTTTTGACTTGCCTTTTGCATTTCTAATCCGGTTCCATATTCTTTCTTCTGAAAACGGAGAATCTCCTCGTGCAATGAGCTCTACGGCGGTTTGTTCAGCAAGACTGCCTATTTCATCCCATATTTTTATTCGCGCCTCATAATCCCAGGGTTCTATTTCCTTTAAATCCATTCTAAGGCAGTCAAGTCTTTCATTGAATATGAGTTTGAAATATTCCTTTGTCCATAACTGGCTTGACTCTAAGAACTCCTTTGCCTTGCTCTCGTTTCCCACATTATGGAATTCAGTGGCTGCCTGCAGTTCCATTTCCCCGAGGTATTCAAAATAAGCCAGCTTGTAAGGTGCCATTTCTTCTTGGCTTAATGTAACTGAGGTATTTTCAAAATCCGTAGCAGGATCCAGACCCCTTTCTATAAGCTCTAAATCCCCTTTTGCCAGCTCTATTTCGTGTAATTTTTCAATTACCTCTGTTGGCCAAAGTTCACTGTGCTCTGTTAAAGCCTGATTCATTTTTCTCCCCATTCTATTAAGTGAATTAGCTATAAAAACCTTTAGTCTTCATCAAAATATTCTGGGGAGAATTTATGGGGTATATTTTCGAAACCTTTTACATTTTCAAAAATCCGCTCAGGTATAAACATGGATTCTTCGCAATAATACAAATCTCCTGCAGATACAACATCAAAAATCTCACAGCAAAGTATTCTCATTAAACATTCCTGGCAGCCATCGCTATATTTCTCAAAGTTTTTGTAGAATTCCATGAGTTTTGGCTTATTTCTGACTATTTCTCGCCCCTCTTCCAATTGCTCTTTTGTCAGATATCCTTCCTGAACCTGTATTATCTCATCTGCAGGCACATTCAAAAAGACGTCAATTGAATTTAATGTATCAGCCAAATCTATTTTTCGCCCCATATACCTAGTTTGTTTTAAGATGTTTTAAACTTATTCAAGGCGTCTTCTCAATAATTCGGCCTGTTCTTCTGTTATTTTCTCACAAGCATAATACCAGTGGACTGTTACCAAATCTCCGATTTTAGGATTGTCAATGAAATCCAGCTTTACTATTCTCTCTCCGAACTTAGTATTTACATTGGCCTCATTTCCATTTATGCTCAGTATTTTGGCTGGCAATACAAAGCAAAGCAATTGCTTTTCTTTGCTCGGATGTGTTAAAACAACCGCATAATGCTCATCCCAGAAGTATTTGTGGATTATGTCGTTTGTGATGATTGTATTGTAGTCCTTGAAACTGCCTTCATCAATCGCCATATTTGTTAGGTTTCTGATTGCTATTGGCCACAGTTTCTCAATCTCTTCCTCGCTGATATCATCATCCGCCACGAATCTTCTCAATAGTTCGTCTGCTTCATCCGCCTTTATTTTTCCTGCTTTTACCACATTGTCAACGCAGGCCATTGCATAAGCTAGGAATAGTTCTTTGTCCTCGAATTTGAACTTCAGCCTTAGCCTTCTTTTGCACTTCATTACCATAGTTTAGATACTTGCAAAACCTTAAAACCGCTATTGATAGAATCAAGTATGAAAGTAATTCTAAGCATTGGAAATCCGATAAACAAAGATGATAACATAGCTAACCTTATTATTGATAAGCTAACGCTTCCTGAAAATACAAAGATTTTCAAAGGATTTATCATGCCAGAAAACTTCATGATTCCTATTTCTAAGCTAAACCCAGAGGTACTTTACATTATTGACGCAATCGACTTCAAGGGAAATATTGGAGATATTAAAGTATTTGAAATGGACGACTTTGACCTAGTTCCGGAAACAACCCACAATGTTCCGATTTCTTTCTTCAAGCGCTTTGTTGACTGTAAATATATCGTAATAGGAATCCAGCCGAAAGATGTGTCAACCGGAGAAGAAATAACCGAAGAACTAAAGAATAAAGAATCAGAAATAGTGGAAAAGATAAATTCTATTTTACAATGAATTTCTTTTTGTCCTTACTTGCCCTTTCAAAATTCTGGTTAAACCCAATGGCGTTTACCGGGCAGTTGTCAATGCACATACCACATCTAATGCATTTGCCCATGTCAAACTCTATTTTTCCCTTTTTAATAAACTTAACCGCACCAACAGGGCAAACCCTTTCGCACATTCTGCAGCCGATGCATTTCTTTGAATAATATTCCAGCCAGGCGTTTGTTCTCGGGTCTTGTTTTAGCTTTTCTTTTGGATACCTTTTTGTATATGGTTTCTTGAACAGGCTTGCAATTGCCTCAACTATTATATTCAAATTATCACCCACGCCAAGTTAATCACCGCGAGTATTAACACTACAAAGTAAACCTGAACTACCTGGTCTACCCTGAAACGCGGCGTTGTCACTTTTGAGAATGTAAAGATAAATACAAATAATAAAACTAGTAATGCAAATAACCACATATTTCCAGTTCCAAATAACAGGAAGGGTATGAACACGCAGAAGAAAAGGAACTTCATTGCATCTCCAAGCTCCAGAAAAGCCAGTCCCGCCCCGCTAAATTCTGTGCTGAATCCTTCAAGTATCTCTGTTGGGGCTTCTGCGGTGTCAAATGGAGTTATTTTAAGTTCAATAGAACCAATCAAGTATAGAATCACTGCAGCTAATGGGGCCTGCAGTAATAATCCTTCTGGCGGATAGTTTGCAAGAGTCAGGGTTCCTGAAATTACAATGAATGTGAATAAGCAAAGTGTAAATGAAGTTTCATAAACAACCATTGTAATCATTTCCCTCATTGCTCCATGCACGCCTAATGGAGAATCAGATGCAAATCCGGCCAAAACATAAAGCCCCCCGCTAAGTATTGTCAGATAAATCAATAGCAGGAAGTCGAATTCAAAGCTCCATATTGCAAAGGGGACAAAAAGGAACATTACCCATGTTGTGATAAAGAATATTATTGGCGCAATTACAAAAAAGAAATTCAAGTTCCCTTCTGAATCGCTTTTTCCTTTTTGAACTAGTTTTATTACGTCAAGGAACGGCTGCCATACTGGAGGGCCTATCCTGTTCTGCATTCTTGCATTAAGCTTTCTTCTGATTCCCTGTAAAAGCAAGGCAATGAACGGCGCCGCTACAAAGAAAACCCATTCAGTCATAGCTTACCTCTGGCTTCTGTATTTCACAGTATTTTTTTCTGAAACTATCTTCATCATGCTCCTCTATTTTCTTGTCTTTTGCAACCATTATTCTTTCCAGGCAGCCAAAGCAGGGGTCTAAGGAACCCACTATTACAGGAACATCGCCTAATTCATATCCTTTGAGTATTTTTTCCAAAATTATGATATTGTTTAGGGTAGGGGTTCTTATTTTGGCCCGTTCAAGATAACCGCTATTTATTTTTACATAATAGAAGTTCTCTCCTCTTGGAGCTTCAACATGCCCTACTGCCTCTCCAGATGCATTCATGTGAAGCTCGGGTTTTGGAAGCTTTTCGTTAGGCATATTATTGATTAATTGCTTTATTATGTTCACTGATTCCTGAATCTCATCCATTCTGACCAATGTTCTTGCCCATGCATCGCCTTCATTTCTTGTAATCACGTTAAAGTCAACCTGATCAAAGGCAAAGTAAGGGTTGTCTTTTCTTACATCTACTTTGTATCCTGACGCTCTTGCTATTGGGCCGACCAGACAGTATCTTTTCGCCTCTTTTTCAGGGATTACCCCGACGTTTTCAAGCCGCGCTTTGATAATATTGTCTTTTTCAAATTCCCTTCTGTACTTTTCAGCATGCTTTGCAACTGCGTCCAGTCTATCGAATATGAATTTCTTTGAATTTTCCGGCAAGTCATACTTATTGCTTCCAATTTTGCTGACATTGTGGTGAACCCTTCCGCCGGTGTACTTGTCAAATATTTCCAAAATTCTTTCTCTTTCTCTCCAGGAATACATAAACAGAGTTTCATATCCGATTTCATGCGCTAAGAATCCTGACCACATTAGATGTGAGTGTAATCTTTCCAGTTCGATAAGAAATGTCCTCAAATATTTTACTTTATCATTAATGCTGATGTTCATTGCAGATTCAACAGCGCTCAGATATGCCGCTGTGTGGGAAACTTCGCAGATGCCGCATATTCTCTCTGCAACATAAAGCGCAGAATCGACCTGTTTTCCTTCAAGTATCTTTTCAACGCCCCTGTGGACATACCCTAATCTCAAGTCTGCGTTCTCAATGTTATTTCCATCTAATCTGATTCTAAGGCACATAGGCTCTTTTATTGATGGATGTTGTGGCCCAATAGGAAGCGTAGTATTATGCATTGTATACCTCCTTTAGGTATGGTCCCTTGCCCTTGTAGTCATCTGGTAAGAATACAGGTTCGTGAAGCCTTGGATTTCCTTCAAACTCTACATCAAATAAGTCATGGGCCTCTCTCTCAAACAATTCGGCTTGCGGAAAGACCGTCATTATTGTTGGAATGATTGGTTTTTCTTTAGGAACTTTAACTTCTAAGGTGATTATGCCATTTTTTGTTTCAAAGTGGTAAAGCACCCTAAAATTTCCCTCGTCTACGCAGCTTATTGCGATTAATCTTTCACTTCTTAGCTTTTTTGCTTCTTCTTCTAGTCTGTTTTGGCTTATCTTTTTTATCTCCATCTAATTCCTCCAAGACTTTTATTAATGCATCAATGATTGCCTCTGGTCTGGGCGGGCAACCAGGAACATACATGTCTACAGGTATTATCCTGTCTACTGGCTCTGTAAAGACCCATCCTTCTCTAAATGGCCCTCCGCTTATTGCGCAAGAACCTACTGCAATCACCTTTTTCTTTGACGCCATCTGCTCATAAACTAATTTCAGACGTTTCTGATTTTGTTTTGAACCAATTCCAGTGACTAGTAATATATCGGCATGCCGGGGGCTTGCCTTTAATTCGCATCCAAATCTTTCAATATCATACTTTGGATTAAGCAAGGCCAGCACTTCTAAATCACAGCCATTGCAGGAACCCGCATTGTAAACGCAGATCCACGGCGATTTTTTTATATAATCCATGTTAACCCCAATGCAATTAATAGAACTAATAAAACAACGAACATGAACTCTCTTTTGAAAAAGTTACTGTACGATTTTGGAATGACGTTCTCTAATGAATCTGCCTCTCCGCTTAAATATATTGTATTTTTTCTAAGCATATTTTATCACGTTAATATCATCAATTGCAAATCCGGCAGTATTCCGAATATTATGCAGGCTAAAGTTAATGCTAATACCATTATTTTCAAGCTCCATGGCGAAGGATGTTCGTGTTTTGGTTTTCCCACAAACAAATGATAGGGAATTTTGAAATACATTATGAAAAGTATCATCGCTGCAAAGATTCCTATTACTGAAAGGAATGCATTTATCTTGAATGCTGCAACAAACAGGTACCATTCGCTTACAAATATGTTAAGTCCCGGCAAGCCAACTAGAGATAATGCTGCAACAGTCGCCCCCGTCGCATTTATTTTGTCCAGATGGAATCGTCCGTGAAGTTTTGAGAAGTTGTGAAGCTTACCATTGTCACTGAGGATTCCTAAGGTAATAAAAATCAATGTCCCAGTTATCGTATAGTTGAAAATTTGTATTGTTCCAAGTAATCCTATTTTTCCTGACATTGCCGCAACAGTCAAATCTAATAATACAAATGCAACTTGGAGAATATTCGATATAACTAAGAACCTAAGTAAATCATGCTCAAAGATTCCAATAATTCCTAATGCACACACTACGCCCGCTGCAAAAAGTGCTAACCAAAACATTCCCTGTATTGGAACTGTTAAGAAAAAGTTTAACATAAAATTAGCAAGAACTATTGCCGAGAATATAGAAAGTATTGCTGTATCTCCCATGTCTAATTTCTTAAACAAAGGTAAAAGTAAAGGTATAATAAAAACAATACCTAGAATCCAGAAATACTTGATGCAAATGAATGAGAAGAAAGCAATAGGAAATAATACAAACAGCGACCTTCTGTCCCTAAGGGTCATATAAAGTCCTAGACAAAAAGTGGCAAGTATTATAAGTACTGCAAATAGAGTCACGGTTTCAAGCATCACTACTATGAAACAACGAGAGTTTAAAAAGTTGACTAAATCATTTTCAGGACTTTCAAAATCCCGATAAATGTTATTATTACAAATACAAAAATAAATAGATTTGGGAAGTTAAATGTCAATACAAATTGTGCAGCAGTATTAGCTATTTCAGAAGTCTGATTGAATGCTGCCACAAAAAGTTCCCTAAGGAACGGGTAGTTCACACCCATACTAACACTTATTCAAGTTTAGTTCTACAGACAGCACAGCTACCTGTATCTTTTACAACAAATCCGCATCCGGGACAAACTACTTTATCCTTTGGAATTTCATTTAGTTCAGTTGCGTGTTTGATTTGTGCGAATTTAGCTCTGTCTGCAATACCCCTCTTGTATTTTGGGTATGTTTTATTAATTTCGTCTGTTGTTTGTTTTGGTTTAACTTCAATGTCTACTGGCATTTCTTCAGGAATTTCTGGTTTTCTTGTGCTTACCCAGTCGCCTTTAGATAAATTATGTTTTGCTCCGATTTTATCTGCGTATTTTTCCTGTTCCTTGCTGACTGGTATTCCTGAACCTATTCTCATCCAGATTGTTTTTGCTGCGGCCTTTTCTATTTCCTTTGTTGCCCTTTTAAGTGTAATTTCTGTGCTTTCGTCGAATTTTTTTCCCTTTTCTGCAAGCGTGTTTTCAAGTTCAACGATTGAAAGGTATCTTTTTCTAAGCTCTGACAGTTCATTGTAACCGTCACTACCGCGCTTAGCAAATGTGCTGCGCCATGCGCTAATATCAGAAAGGCATACGATTTCCCTTATGAATGAACCGCCAATACCGTTTTCGTCAAGCAGTTTTGATATTTCATTCTCGCTAAGTACTGTTAATTCTTCGGGAAGTTCTTCAACTTCAGGCTTTTCCTCTTTCTTTCCTCCGAAAAGGCGTCTGAAAAATCCAGGTTTCTTCTCTTCCTGTGATTTCTCAAGTTCTGCTTCAAGATCTATTTCTTCTGGCAATTCGATGCCAATAAGCCCTAATGTTTCTTTGTCTTTTTCTGATATAAGTTTAACCATTTCATCTGGGTCTATTTCTGATAATTCCTCTGCCCATCTAATATACTCTTTACCATCAGCAGAATTGCGTAATACATCTTTTTGTTCCTTTATACTTTCGCAGATTCCTGAAACTTGTTTTGCAAATTCATCTGCAGTTAATCCTTTTTCCAGTAACGAGAATCCCTGAATCAAACTTTTTTGTCTTGTCTCCAGGTATCCTGCGGCTTTGTTAGCTGCATCAACCTGCTCCTGTGAAACTACTTCGGAAACTGCTTCTACAAGCTCTTTGCTTAGTTCGATTTCCCCGTTTTCAAAAGAACCTATTTTTTCCGCTTTTATCACATCAATAGTTTTTCTTACATCCCATGCTTCGTTTAATCGGTTTTTTATGATTTCCTCATTTTCAGTACCTTGATTTTTATCAGCAAGTACTTGGTTAACTTTGATTACAAGATTAATCAGATCTTCGGCTTTGTCAATTTCCTGTATTGTGCTTGTCTCCGCATCCAAAGTACCTAAAAGGCCTTCATCAACAGGGTTCTCTTCATCGCCCACAAGTTCAGCAATAGCCGCATCGTATAACGCTTCAATTCCATCTGTTATTTTGGCCATATCGCTTTCATAGGCCTTTATTTTTATTTCAAAATCATCAGTTTTCACTAGGTTAACTCTGAATGCCTCATCTTTGATTTTTTCGATTTTTTCCTCTAGTCTTGATATTTCATTAAAAACATGAGATACATCTATACTATTCAAATCTTCAGGGTTTATTGAACTCACTACATCGGCGATTTCGTGGTTTAATTGGTCCATAATAAGTGGAAGTGGACTTTGGATAGTTGACTCTATCAATTCCTCGTAAAGCTTAGGGGAAATTTCAAGCCCCCCTCCCGAGCTGTTAGCTCCGCTTATACTTTCCATCATTTACTATGCTCCAGTTGGTTTTTTTCTTTCGAATAGTGAGCCTTTTAGATTTGAGAAACTTTTTTGTTCTGCTGTTTGTCTTTTTGGATTGCATTGGGTTATAATTTGGTTTGCTTGGTCAATAGTTCCTTTTATTTCAGCCTGTTCGGCTAATGAACGTTTTTCAAATATTCCAAGGTTTATTTCTTCTTGGACTTCGGCTTTGAAACCTTTGAATTTATTAATAATTGGTTTTACCTTTCTTTTCCATAACCATTCTTTCTTTAATTTCGGGTTTCCTGACATCAGTGCAATATCCGTCAACTGGCAAGCCAAGTCATTTCTTACATCTTTCAAATCTTTCTTGGAAAGCTCTACTTTTTTGCTTTCTACCTTTGCCAATAATGCCTTGTCTTTTGCAAGTTCTTCCTTTATTGCTTTAGGAATATCTACCTTTTTGTTTTGTGCTTGAATTATTGCAAGTTCTAATTTTTTAATTGCATGATTTAATTTGTTAATTTTTGAAACATCATTACTTCTTACTTTCTTTCCAAGTTCGCAGACTTCCTTTGCTGCGTTGTTCATTCTTTCAAAGGCATCCTCTCTTTGTTTCTTGCAAACGCATTCTGTTCCTTGGATGTTTCTTTCTCCGCAGAAGCCGCATGTGTAGTAAATGTACTTTTTAGTCATTTTGATTGTTTTTGGTTCTACCTTATCTTTATTATCCATTAAGGTCTTTGCAAGATCTATAACTTCTTTCTGAACTTTTTCAGAGATTGCCAAAGTAAGTTTGCTAAGTGCTTCTTTTGTCTCTCTGTCGTCAGTGCTTTTTCCGACACTGTTCATGTGTGCTATTCCTTTGTTTAATTTTTTCAGTTCATTTCTTTTTGCTAATATTATTTTTTTTGCTTCTTTTCTTTGTTCTGAAGTCAATGCGATTTCGTTCATGGCTTTTATCGGGTCAAAAGCATTTGCATCAAGTTCTGCAATTGAAACGTCTTTCAAATCTTCTTCTGAATCTGCAGGCAATTCATCAAATTCATCTTCGATTTTCTTTTCTTCGGGTAAGCTTAATCCTTCTATATCCCCCATCATGCTCTCAAGTTTGTTAATATCATCTTCAGTTATTGTTTCTTTAAGTATTGACTGTGACTGCTCAAGGTGCTCTACAAGTGATTCTCTTGGCAGTTTGCTGTCAACTGCATCTTTTGGTAACTCGGGGAATGATTCTTCTGGTAACTTTTCAGACAAATTAGTAGAATCAACTGACGGGGTTGTATCTTCCTTAAGCATCTCTAAAGGACTGGCTTCGACTTGTGATTCAGCAGAGCCACTAAGCAGATTCTCTATGTCATTTATGTCATTTATGGTTACAGGTTTATTTTCTTTACTCATAAATTCCCCCCAAATATGTTACCATTATATAGTAACTACTGTGTAGTAACATTTAAATACCTATTGTTTCTATTGTTTAAGCCATAATACATGGAATAGGTATATTAAGCACAATCTACATATTATACAGGAGTTGTCTTAAAGGGGAGACTTATGGATAACGGTGCCAGAAAATGGGCAATTCTGCCAAACAATGATGTCTTTTTCTGCGATTTTGAAGAGTGGTCAAAACAGTGCGATGCCCTGGGCTTGCCAATAGTGGATTTTAGAGGCAAGCAGGATAGAATAGAATTATATAAGCTTACTGTTGAGAAATACGAAGATAGTGCCTTTGAGTTCCGTAGGCTTGACACAATTTTTGGCTTGCACGTGTTTTCTACAAAAGAGACTTTTGACAAGCTCAATTCAAAGCTTGCTGATTATAGGGATTACGAAGAAAACCTCATAGCAGATGCCTTAGCCCCACTTTTTAAAGATTGTAAGAATGTCGACAAAGGTCTAACAATCCATGAAAATTAGCTTGCTACCTTCTTTTTTCCAACTTCTGGCGAACTCAAAAAGGCCCATCGGAGGCTGCATTTCAAAAATATCGAAGCTGGCCAGTGCTCCCCTTGCAAGCTCAAGGTCGGCACATGCATCAATTCCTTCTTTGAATTGGGTTATAATTCTTTCTTCGTTAAGTTTTTCCAAGGCCGTTTGGCCTGTTTCCCCATATATTTCAAGTAGTTTTTCCTTGAATTCTGCGCGGGTTTGGGCCTCGATTTCAATAGCTTTCCTGCAGTTCCCTGTGTTTATGCGTATCTTATCCTCTAATTTCTGCTCATATGCAACTAAACCAGTGTCCAATACAGGATAGCTACGGCACATCAGGGGGGCATCTGCGTGTATAGGGCATTTGTTGTCTTTCCCTAAGAATGGGCATTCGCTGCCGCCCAGATTCCAGGTAATGACTAAGGGTGTTTTTGTAGCTAATTCAATCATAACCAGATTTGGGGTTAATTCCTCCTGAATTTTGTGCTTTTCAAGAAGTTCTTTGATTTTCTCACGCTCTTTTTCCCTTACCTGAACGCCCTGCTCTTCAAATGGCACTAAATAGTATAGCGGGCCGTTGCTGTTTATTCTTTCATACATCTGTTTGTCAGATTCCGCATTGCTTGCAACGTGCTTGCAGCAGTGCCCGCAGCACTCGCATTCGAATTTCATAAGCTTCAAAATTAACGGTATCTTTGTTCCAGAATCGCTTCTGTTGCGGCTTCCAATTCCTTATCTACAAGTCCTAAAAAACACAAATACCCGTTCTTCTTTGCAAGTTGGAAATCAGCTAGGATTTCTCTTCGTTCTTCTTTTTTGAGAACAACTATTGTCCCTGTGTTAGCATCTTTCTTTACTAATCTTGCGTCTCCGTTTCCAAGTGCGCATGCAAGTTCGTATTCGGTCATAAGTTTGTTTTCAACCGGGTTTTGTTTGACTATTTCAGGATTGAAGACTATTTGATTGTTTATGCTATTAGTGTCTATGCCCGCAATAAACATGTTTCCTTCAAGGAGCGCATCTATTGCGTCTTCTGTTGTCATTCTATCAGTTTGAAATTTTCTAAATGCATCAATTTGTTTTTCATTCATCCCATCAAAAAAGTCTTTTATTTCCATAGTTTCGCCTCCCTTAAATACAATAGAATTAGAATAAAAAAGAATAAAAAGAGAGAGAAAAAGGGCTTACATGCCCCATGATGCAAGACCTAGGTCGTCTTGTCCGGCTGGTGTTTTGTTGTCGCCTAATACGCCTTTCATTTTGCCGTGTACATATGGTGATGTAACGCCGGTAAAGATGCATATTACACGTACGTGGTTTTCGAATTCCGGATCAAGTCTTGCGCCCCAGACAACATTTGCTTGCGGGTCGATTCTCTCAGTAAGCATTTCACCAATAAGGTTTGCTTCGCCAAGAGTCAATTCGGTTCCGCCAGTGATGTGGATTAATGCACCGGTTGCGCCAGTGATGTTCACATCTAGCAATGCGTTGTTTAAGGTGTCGTCAACTACCTCATTGACCTTGTCTACACTGCGTGATTCACCAACAGCGATAACTGACAATCCTGCGTTTGACATGATTGCCCTAAGGTCTGAGAAGTCAAGGTTAATCAAACTTGGTTGTGTGA
Organism: Candidatus Iainarchaeum sp.; assembly: GCA_016926295.1. GTDB lineage: Archaea > Iainarchaeota > Iainarchaeia > JAFGOX01 > JAFGOX01 > JAFGOX01. Next base: position 7,180 of record JAFGOX010000021.1, on the reverse strand, counting down.
TTGTTTCTGTAATACCTTGTACTGTTCTTGCAATTACAGTGTCTGCGACTCTGAATGCTTCCATCATTGGTACGTTTGGAAGTATTTCCCTAAGTCTGTTGTTGTCAATTACAATAACAGTGTCTGCGACTTCGCTTAGTCTTTGTATACCTTGTTCTGCTTTGTCAAGTCTTGCTCTTTCAAGGTTGAACGGGTATGTAACCATTGCGATTACAATTGCTCCCTGCTCTTTTGCAAGTTCTGCAATTAATGGTGCTGAACCTGTACCTGTTCCTCCACCCATACCTGCGGTAAGGAAAACAAGGTCACAGCCTTCAACAATTTGAGCAAGTTCGTTCTTTGAAACTTCTGCGGCTTTTCTACCCATTTCTGGATATCCGCCGGCACCTTTACCTTTGGTAACTGCTCCACCAATAAGGATTTTGTTCACTTCGTCGCTAACCTTGTGCTCAAGGTGTAGTCTGTCCGTGTTTACTGCGTACATTTCTGCTCCGCGTATGCCCATGGTAGATAAACGGTGGATTGTGTTGCAACCTCCGCCACCTGCTCCAACGACAACAATGCGGGGCGCCTCGTAGTCGGTGTATGTCTGTGTTGTTGCTACTGGCTTCTTGTCTATTGCTTCTGCTACAATGCTCTTCACTTATATCACCCCTAAATTAAATTTTAAGCATTATTTAATACTAATATTACAGAATAAGGTATATATAAGAATTAGAGCAGTTCTACATAAAGTATGTAAGCGTATTATACATAAAAAGGAATTTTTTACTTGAAAATTAGAAAAATAAGGTCATTTAGACCTTTTTGTGCGTATTTTAGTCTTTTAGTACGATAGTTGGATAACCCCACCCAAAGCTAAGATTGTCTTGCTGTCTTTCAATGGTTGCGCTTCCGTTAATGAATCTTTCAAGTAGTTTTGCTTCATCAACATCCTGCTCTGGCCTGTCGCTAGGGTATATACAGCCACAAATATCTTCGCTGTTATTTAGGATAACAAGATCGCTGTCTCTGCAGAGCTCTTCAGGGTCAAGGCCAAACCTATTTTTAACTCTTTCAAATTCCTCAGGAATTCTTATAGCCTGGAATGAGCCTTGTTCGGTTTTGAATTCTTCTACTGTTAACTCCCCCTTCAGAATTCTGTCTCCAATAGTTTCTACATCTACAATAGCCATAATATCTCTCCCTTATAGTAACTACTGTGTAGTAACATTTAAATACATATCTATTGCTATCTTTTTATATACTATTTTAGCTTTGTTTATTTGGTAGGCTAGGTTGGGGCGTTAGGGGTGCCCTGTTAGCGCGAGTCCTCTACAGCGTGACCGAAGCTCAGAGGGCGATGTTTTATCATATTCTTTGCCCTGACTTGAACACGTCGAACCTTCGTCCTGCAAGGCGGGTGGTGGCTTCGGCCTCTGTCAAGTAAACTCCGCCAGGACCGGAAGGTAGCAACGGTAGCTTGAACATCTTTGCGTTTGCAGGGTCGCGGAGGGGAGTGCTCTTGTTAGTTAAGCGGGATTATGGTAGGCCTCCACCTTTGGGCGTGCTTACCACTTAAAAATACTTTACTCTGATTCTGTTATGCTTTCAAAAATCAAGTGGACTTTTGTTCTGCTTGTCCTTTGGCTTCTTTTGATGCAAGGCCTTGCGACAATTTATTCTGAAAATATATTTTTGGGAATATTCAAATTCCCGTTATGGGCTGTTGCAGTTACATTCATTTGCTATATTTTGATGACATTATTTACTTTTATTGCATTTGTTTTATGTGCAAGGCATGCAAGCGTTAAATTGAAACTAAGGGAATTGATTCAGAGTTTTTTGTTTGGGGATTTTGTTGACAATGTCACGCCAATTGTTGCACCCGCAGGCGCTGTTGCAGTTGCAGTGCACATGAACAAGGTTTTCAAAATAGATTATTCAAAAGCATTCACAACTGTTGCATTATATTGGTCTTCATTGTTGCTGGGAAATATTTTTTTCGGACTGGCAGCATTTGCGATAATCAGCACGGCAATCACAATTCCCGTTATGTATCAGGATATTTTCCTGGGTGTTCTCGGAATGTTCTTCATTGCGGGAATTCTAGTTGTGTTCGCATTGAAAAGCAAAAGACTGATGATGTGGCTTTACAAAATTGTTGTGAAAGTAAAAAGCAAGTTCACAAAAGTCGAGCAAAAAATGAAAAGCTACAGGGAAAAAGAAAAAGAAGAGGAATTCAAAAAATTCTACAAGCCGGTTGATGTGTTCTTCCAAAACAAAAGAATAGTTTTAATCTCCGGAATAATACAGATGGCGCCCGGTTTCCTTGCAACAATTTCAATCTGGGCATTGATGCAGTCATTAGGAGTTCCGGTTATGTTCGAGCAAGTGTTGTTTGTGAATGCAATTTCATGGTACATAGCAAATGCGATTGTTTTCATCCCTTCAGGAATTGGGATTTACGAAACATCAACAACACAATTGTTCGCTTTATTCGGTTTTGCAGCTGCGCCTGCAGTTCTGTCAATAGTTTTATTCAGGTTAATTTTTGTCTGGATAACAAATCTTATTGGTTTCCTGATAGGCTTGAAAGCAGGTCTTAGTGCGAATGATGGGCAATAGCGCACCTGAACCAGTCTTTAACAAGAAAAAAAGTTGAAGTAGTTTTTCCCTTTGGTTCCCCTTTTCCCTCTTTTATTGCGTTCATCACTGCTTTTGCATTTGGCTCTGCTTCTATTTCCAGATAAGCAGTTCCAATTTCATCATAAGTGTGCGCATCGCTTCCTGCGCTCATCGGAATCCTGTTTTTCCTTGCGTATTTTACAGCCCTTTTGTTTGATTTCAGCAATGAATCGAAAATGCATCTTGAATTAAGCACTTCAATTGCAAAATTAGACTCGAACCAGTTTATTCTTTTTCCAATGTGTTTTCTGGCAATGTCAAAAGTGTGCGGAAATATCATGTATCCTTTTTGTTTCTTTATTTCCTTGTATGTCTCGCAGATTCCAAGTTTCTTCGGAATCTCTTTTTGAATTTCAAATGCGATAATTTCATTTCTTTCTCCGGTGTCTATTTCCTCTCCAACTAATATTACAAAATCCTTGAGCTTCATCTTGTCAACGTATTTCTTTGCCTTGAGCGAGTTGTGGTCAGTTATTGCGAAACCGTCAAGACCTTTCTTTTTTGCAACTTCAACCATCTTCTCTATTTCCATTTCAGAATCCGGAGAGAACTTCGAATGTGTGTGCATGTCGATTTTCAATTTTTTCTTCATAACCCATACAGCTGTGCAGGTTTATAAACGTTTTTACATTATCCTATACTGATGGCCGCAACTAAGAAAACTAAATCCGGGGTTTCTAAGAAAGCTAATAAAACGCCAACAAAGAAAAAAACAAAAAAGCAGGTAGCTAAGAAAACTGTTTCCAAACTAAAGAAAAAAGAAGATGTAATTGTAACCCTTATTGAGGAAACAGGAAAAGACGAAGACAAACTTATTTTCTACGGACTTGTGATTGCATTAATTGTGACTTTAGTATTTGCAGGATATGCAGTTTACAAAGCACAGCAACCGCAGCCTTTCTCGCAGGTGTGGTTGGAAGAAAAGACACTTCCCGGTGCAGTAGATGTGGGAGAGGTATTTTCATTCCAGTTTACAATAGATTCACATGAAATTGAAAATGCAACTTATATTTATGACGTGGCGATAAATAATGTCAAGCAGGTAAGCGGAAGCATTGTTTTGGGGCCAGGTGAAAAAAGGACAATGACTGCACGCATGGCAATAATGAATGAAAGTGATTTTGCTGACGATTCTGCAAAAATCATGATAAACATAGATAAGAATTTGCCAGAGCAAGAACCGATGCAGTACAGCCTTTGGTTTTGGTTAAATAAAAGGTGAATTAATTTGAAGGTATTGCTAATTGATAGCGTTGAAATAGCAGTTGATTTCTTTCCGTTTGTGGATGAGACTTTAACTACTGCAATGGCAAACCTCCAGATAACAACCCAGACTGTTTCTTCTGATTTTGACATTCCGGGATTTCTTGCGGCAGAGATGGAAAATTACGATGACATATTTGTGTTCCTTACTCCAAGCTCCGGAACGCAGAATAAATTTAATACTGTCATGCAGAAATTGATTGATTTGGAAATAATTTCAAAAAAAAGAATATTCAAGATTATTCGAGACGTTACCAACTTTTCAGGAACTGATATAGGAAAACAAGAACTTGCAAAGGAAGTTGCGCAGTATTGTGCAAATCTGATATTAAATCCTGAAGAGATTCAAGCGAAAAAAGGCACTCTGGAGCCAGCAGAAGAGAGATCAAGCTCTAGCGGTGGAATAATGGGAATGTTTGGATAGTAATAAATAATAGTTCCTACAATATAATAATAAGGGGTGGTTCCGCATAGTTTCTCAGGCTGAAAAAGCTTACGATTCTGCCAGAAAGGTAGTCCGTCAGCTGATAAAAGTAAAACCGCACGAAAACGTCCTTATCGTAAGTGACGAACATCAGAAAGATTTGTACGATATGTTTTCCAAGGCTTGCATGGAGCTGGAAACTATTCCATCTGTTTTTATAATGCCGGAGATAATAAGGCCACTCAGAAGGCCGCCTGAACTTTTGCGTGAGGCGTGCGCAAAATCAGACGTGGTGATTGCGCTGACCGGAACAAATGTTGAAGAGCAGATTTTCAGAATGAACCTATTGCAGTCGGCAAAAAGGTCGAATACAAGAGTTGCTCATTTCCCTGATGTAAACGTTGATGATTTCAGAAGCGAGATGTTCGATGTTAATTATGCCCAGGTTGCTGACAGGACGCAGAAACTTTACAATATCCTGACTAACGTGGACAAGATAGCTGTCAGTTCAGAGAACGGAACAAAAATATCTTTCGGATTGACAGGAACAAAGGAAATGAACAGCGGGCTTCTTCACGAAGCAGGACAGGCAGCAATAATGCCCGGCGGGGAAGTCAGGGTTGAGCCGAATCTGGAAACTGTGTCCGGAACAATAGTTGTTGATGGTGCAATGACTCTTTTGGGAAAAATAAAAACTCCGGTAAAAATAAAAGTGGCAAAAGGCGAGATAAAATCAATTTCAGATAAGATTGTTTCAGGCAAATTCAAAGAGTACGCTGAAGAGGAGCCGTCAATAGCAAAAATATCCGCATTTGGCATAGGAACAAATCACGGAACAAAAGTTTACGAAAATGTAAGCCTCAGCAGAAACGCACTTGGCGCATGCTCTTTCAGCTCCGGAAGTTCGCACACCTTTGGCGGCGCAGTGGTTTGCAAATACAAGCTTAATATGATTCTGAAGAGCCCGACAGTAAAATTCGACGGCCGCGACGTAATAAAAGACGGAAAATATGTTGTCAACCTCGTATAATCCATTTTTAAATTTAAACTACTTTTAACAGTGGGTGTTTGCTATGAGGAAAATTTTATTAGTCTTTCTAGTATTTGTTTTAGCTGTACAGTTTGTTAATGCGGCAGTTGATGCCGAGACAGTACTTATTTCTTATCCGGGTTATACTGTTGAATCAGAAGTTTACATGAAGAATCTTACAATCGAACAAACAAGACCTTTGATTCAAGGTTATGTTCCGGAATCAAACATATATACTTTTACAGGAACGCTGGTTGCAACAGAAGACTTTGACGGCAGAATTTATCTGATTCCAAGTTTTGATGACAGTTTAAGCCTTACTCAAGTAACTCTTGGCGGAGAAGCACTCCCAGAATATAAGTATATTTACAAGTACATTGACATCAAACTGGATGAGGGGGAGGAAAAAAGAATCTCATTTAATGTTGAGGATAAGATAAACTTTGATGAAGACTATGTTTCATTTAGCTTTTCAGCATTAGAGAACATTTTCATCAGAAATTATTCATTTACCCTTTATGACTCAAACGGATACTTTGTCAGCACAACACAGACTGCGTGCGAAGTGACCCATCTTTCAGATACAGACAGAGTAGAATGCGATGACACAGATACTTCTGGTTTCAATTTTTATGCAGATGCTTATGAAGTAGATAATACACAAGCACCAGCGGTGTCGCACACTGAATTGTTAAAATTGGACAGTGCACCGATGGTTTATTATGTAATTGAATTGAACACACCGAAATATTTCACCGCGCTTACCACAAACATACAGCTTGGGGAATATGCAGTTCCGCACACAAAAGATACAACATATGCAGGAACTACATTGACTGTAAAATCAGAAAAACCGACAAAGAGAATCAAGGCAATACTCAGACAGTCAGTCGAATCACCATTTAATTTCTGGAGGGGAGATACACAAGTCCTTGTCGCATATGCTCCGGATTATGATTTGGAGTTTGAATACACAGGAACAGAACTTAACCAGTACGAAAACTCTTACGAGACTGAACTGATGGAAAGTCGTGTCAAGGAAGTTCTTCCTGTTGACTATATTATACAGGGTTATTACAAGGACCCCGGAGATGCAAAATTCAAACTTGAGAGTTTGGGTTCCAGCGAACACTTGGCAACGGTTGTCCAGTACGCAGACCTTGAGGCATTCCCGACAAAGAGAGGCTTTGCAGTAATGAAGGCCAACTACTCTGTAATCAACACTGAGAACGGAAAAATACTTGAAGTGATAATGCCGAGCGATGCAGAGGTCTGGGCAGTTCTCGTTGACAATGAATCCCACCCAATACTGATGCAGGGAAACGTTCTGAAACTTCAGCTTCCGACATCAGAGCCTTACGGTGGCTGCTCTTATGACTATTATGGTGGCTATGTTGCAAGATGTGAACCAACACCCGGAAATTATCAGCCAATAAGCATAACGGTTCTTTACGCAGTTTCTGATTTCTTCCAGTCAAACTTCATTGGCGGAGGGCTTAGTTATGTTTCGCCGACCATGAAAGATGTTATAATAGGCCAGGCAAATTTCAGAATTGCAATTCCCAACGAGTTCAATGTAATTAGTCTTTCTTCAAACCCCGAAATTGATGAACTGCGAACCCAGGAACGGTATTACCCTGTTCCGTATGCTGAAGAACCGGTTTACAGAACATTGGACATGACTGCCGGCGGAGAAGCCAAAGCACAAGCAGTTGCAGAGGCAGTAGACGCGTTCAACGTTGAGAGCCCGACAGCAGCAGTGCAGGAAGTAAAACTGACTTACCGTGGCGTTCCGG
>JAFGOX010000020.1 GCA_016926295.1 Candidatus Iainarchaeum sp. | reverse complement strand
CATTATTGTGTTTTCAGACGGAATCCTGAGCCTGCAGTATCCAATCAAGGCGTCATGCTTTTCCTCGTCTGCTGAAATGAATATTTCCTTTCCCTGGGATGCATCGTATTCCATAACATTTATTTTGACCGACTCCCAGTCAGGCTTTATCTTTTCCTTGAGCATCTTATGCCCGAGCTCCCTGCACCTTATGCATTCGCAGGGCTTTGCCATTTCCTTCTGCGCCAGCTCCCTTAAGTTTGAATGCATTACCCCCGCGTCAATCATCTTTGCAGGTATGTCTCTCTGCACCCTCATTATCCTTACATATCTTGGGACTTCCTCTTTCATCCTTGCCACGACTTTCGTTGCAGTCTCAGTGTCATAAGGCATGTATTTCCCCTGCTTCCAGTCTTCGTATATTTCCGAGCCTTTCACAACAAGGCAGGGATAAAGCTTCAGCATGTCCGGCTTGAATCTCTCGTCTGAAAAAATAAGCCGCGTCATTTCCACATCCTTTTTCGGATTAGAGCCCGGCATCCCCGGCATTAAATGATAGACAATCTTGAATGCAGAGTCTTTCAGCAATTGCGTTGCCTCTTCCACGTCCTTTACTGTGTGCCCCCTGTTAACCTGCATGTAAATATTATCATCCGGATTCTGCACCCCCAGTTCAACACGCGTTCCGCCCATCCGGAGCATTTCCGGAATCTCTTTTTTCTTGGAGTAGTCCGGCCTTGTCTCAAAAGTCATTCCTACCATTCTGTGCTTTGCTTTTTCATTAAGTTTCTGCGCTTCCTCAAGATTCTCAGAATCCTCTTCATTCAGCGCGTCAAAGCATCTTTTCACAAAAGTTCTCTGTGTTATCAATGGCTCTGCCGGAAAAGTTCCGCCCATTATTATCAGTTCGACCTTGTCTGTGTTGTGGCCGATTTCATTCAGCTGCCTTATCCTCTGCTGCACCTGGTAAAAACCATCAAACTGATTCTGCGCGCCCCGCATTGCTGCCGGCTCGTGCCCGGTATAACTCTGCGGGGCATCCATGTCTGGTCCGCCAGGACAATAAGTGCATTTTCCGTGAGGGCATTCCTTTGGCGGGGTCATTACTGCAACAACCGCAACCCCGGAAATAGTCCTGACAGGCTTCATCTGAAGTAAATGCTTTAATTTTTCATATTCTTCGGGAGTGGTCTGTGAAAGTATGTCTCCGTTGGTCGGCACACTGTCAAAACCCTGCTCCTGACAGAATTTCTTTTTCATATTCTGTATTTTCTTGTCGTCAAGGTCTTCAGTAGATAGCAACCTTTCAATCAGTAATGAATAATCAGACATAAGCGCGTTCTATACCCACCAGAACAACAGGTTTACCAGACTGTAAATCGGAAGCTCAAATGCGGGATAAAGCATCGGGCCTTCTTTTGCACTGTTAAGCGCTCCTGACAATGTTGTGTTTGATATTATTCTTGCATTGAAGGATGATACAGTTTCTCCGGAATTCATTGACTTGACAAATATCTTGAAATCCTTTGTTCCGGAGCCAAGCGGCCTGACAAATAATGATGCAGTGACATTCTGTGAGGGTTTTATCGGTATGCTTGTTGCCGTGTACCATGATGCAGGGAGGTCTGTTTCTATTCTTACGATGTCAGATGCGATTGATGTGTTGAGTATTGTCACTTGGAACTCTGCAACGTCATCCTGGCTTATTGTCTTCAAAGGAGCAGCCAGGGAAGGCTTTGTAAGTCCCGGAAGAACTGTGAAAGTCAAGGTTGCATCGCTTGGGATTACATCCCCGCCAGTGTCTGTGGCCCTTACCTTAACATAATACTGTCCGGCTGCCGCATTTTTCGGAACAGTGACCTTTGCCACAAGAACAGAGGTTGATATTTCCGAGTTTTCAGTTTCCCAATCAGAAGGCAGGCTTGGAAGAATCTCCACAAAGTCCCATTTGTCAACCGTAATCTGCCTTTCTCCAAAAGTGATGTCCGGCGTTACCCTTATCTCAAAGCTCTGTCCGGGAGAAACATTTCCCAAAAAGACAGTTGCTCCGTTTGGCACGGTTTCATCTATCGGGGAAACTATGTGCATGTCTGCTGTTACAAAAACAGATAAAAACACCAAAAATAATAGAATACAAGGGACTTTCAAGTCTACCACCAAGTTTAAAATACTTAAAACCATATAAAAACGCTATGGTTACCAAAATTGGCTTTTGCGTGGACATACATGACCACTTTCATGCTCTGCAAACCCTGCTTGAGCTTAATGCGATGGAGCATCTGGTGATATGCGGGGATATGATATGGAAAAAGAACCTTGAGCAGACTAATAATTTCATAAAATCCCTGAAAAAGCAGGTTAAGCTGCACACCCTGCCGGCCAAGGAGCCGATAGGAATAGTCAGGATGCTTGAGGAGGAAGGGGTGAGCTTCCACGGAAAAGTGCTGAAGATAGGGAAATGGAATATTGTCGGGTATGGCGGCGAAACGCATACAGTCTATCCCGATGGTTTTACAATAACAGAGGATGAACTGAGAGTGAACCTGCCAAAGCTGTTTAATGGCCTTGACATGAAAAAGACAATACTTGCAACACATCTTCCGCCAAAAAACACAAAAATAGACTTCACAAGCGGAAGAGAGCATGTGGGTTCCCAGGCAATACGTGAAATAATAGAAAAATATCAGCCATTGCTTCATTTCTGCGGGCATATCCATGAGGCGCCAGGAGAAGAGATGATAGGAAAAACAAAATCAATAAACATAGGGCCGATGAACCATTCGCATATGAGACTGATAGAGTTAAATGATGAAGTTAGATTCTTAAATGTAAAAAAGAAAGACACTAAAAAGCAAATGAAATTATTCTAGTGATAGCATGGAATGGGAAACAGTGAAGAGAAGGAACAGGGCAACCCTGATAAAAGAGGAAAAAGAAGGAAAGGTTGATGAGATACTTATCAAGTTCCTTAAAAAAATGAATTCAAAGAAAGATTTCGGAACATCAAGCTCATGCGCAGGAAGAATAATGCTTATTGACATTCCTGATGATGGAAAGAAAAACAAGACAGTGAGGCCGGCAGTATGGCACAGGGAAGTTAATATTGATGAATTCTGGAACGTTCTCGAAAACTATTCCGGAAATGAACTGTGGTTCAAGCAGGAGCCTTATATCCTGCACATAGTATGCAAGGATGTTGATTCTGCACAGAAAATCCTCAAGCTGAAGGCGAAAAGGGGCATGAAGCGCGGTGGAATATTCGTGATTAATAAGGAAAGAGTAATGATTGAGCTGGAAGGAACAAAGAAAATGGAATTCCCAGTAAAGAAGAAAAATAAAATGCTGATTACAAAGGAATCCGCAGAGTTCATGCTGCAGAAGGCTAACAAAAAACTATCAAGCAACTACAAGGAGCTTGATGAAATAATGAAAATGTTTGTAAAAGAGCTTTAGATTCATATGAGAAAAATAAAATTCGAACGCAAGAAAAAGGTTGAAGAGGAAAAAGGCGGAAGGTGCTTTATTGCTGTAGAAATCCCAGAATCAATCAGAAGGAAGCTCTTCAAGGTCGGAAAAGACCTGGTAAATGCGATTGACGGAAAGGCAAAGGCAGTGGAACTCCAGAATATCCACGTCACGCTCCATTTTCTTGGAGAGATGAACGCACTGGAAATAAGAAGGATAAGGCACGCGATGGACAAGATGGATTTCGCCGGAAACTTCGAGGTAAGAATGAAGGGGATAGGCTTCTTTCCGAGCGAAAACAGGGTAAGCGTGATATGGGGTGGAATTGATAAGGGTGCTAAAAATCTTGAAACTTTATATAATAATCTTGCAATGAGGGCCGGTTTCAACAAGGAACGGTTTGTACCTCATGCAACCCTGGCAAGGGTAAAGTATTTGAACAATAAGGACAAATTCATAGAAATCGCTAAAAAATTCGAGAATGAGGATTTCGGCACATTCAAGGTAAAGGAGGTAATCCTATACAAAAGCACATTGACACAGGAAGGCCCGGTATACAAAAGGCTCTACTCTACAAAACTTTAGTAGTATTGCTAGTGCTCCTGGTAATTCCCGGAAATGTTGGCGCGATGAAAGTGCTAAGCGGATTAGATACCTATACAATAGCATTCAATGAAAATAACACATACATATTCAAAACCGGAGAGACGACTGCAGAGCTTACAATCAATGGGCTTGCAAAAATGAACTTTCCTACATTCTCACAAGTGGGAGATGCAAGGGCAAACATAAAAAGTATTACTATATTCCCTGATTTGAGTAATGGACTTGAGGCAGACGAAATAAAAATCACCCTTGAGGGGGTATTTGATGAAAAAGATGTAACATACAGGGAAGAGGTACTACTAAAGAACGACAAAGTAGAGAACAAAGTGACACTTGCCAGCACGGCTTTTGAAGAGGAAAGAATTGCAATCTGGAAAATAATAAATACCTACAATGAAGAAATTTTTCATGTTTATGGAAAACTGAATGAGACGGTTGAAGTAAGCGATGTGGTTTCTGACACGGCCTACACCCAGATTTCAGAATCCTATTTTGGAATGGGCGGAGCCAATATAAATTTCACTACGACAAAAATACCTGACCAGTATCTGGTACCGCAGGCAGAAAGAATTCCCAGAGACCCACTCAAAATATTCGGAAAGAGTATCAGGTTCGGATATGGGATAGGGGCAAATGGAAAAACCATAAAACCGGATGAAACTTATGAAATAACGTTCGAACTGACTCCCTCTTACAATATGACAGAGGAAACAAAGCTATATTACCCCGGACCAGAATCGCTTCTGCCGTTTGTCAGCACAAAACTTGACCCGTTAATGGGTTTTGTTGATGCAATGATTCCACCGAAGCTTGAACCGCTTATTGATGCGGCTGAAACAGACAGTGAAAAGATAAGCATCATATTAAACTTCATAAAGACAAACAAAAGCACAGACTATCTCAAAAACAGGCCGAGAGAAGTGCTCAATCTTGACAAAACCGCGCTTAACAATGCCGGCTTCCTGAAAGCAGTATTCAGATACTACAAGATACCTACCAAAACAACCCTGTTTAGAAATCCAAAAGGCGAAGTAGCCCTGCTGTTGAAAATATGGGACGGGAATGAATGGATTTATTTTGATACATTAAGGGGCGAAATAGTTGTGCCAACTGAAGAAAGCATAATATTTGAAGAGCCGTCAATGAAAGTCCAGTACGGGATTCCGGTGGATTTCACAACTTATGTTATTATTGGGTTAATTATCGCTGCCGTGGCAATACTTGGCTTTGTAGTATTCAAATTCAGGAAATTCGAGAAAGTATACTCCAAAAGAGGAAGGCCAAAAATGGCAAAACAGAAAAACTACATGAAATTCAAAATAAGCTCTGCGGCAATGGAACGCACAAAAAAAGGAGAGATAGCTTTAATGCCGGATGAAAAGGATTTGTTTGACTATCTTGTGCTAACCGGAGGAGAGCTTAATATGTTCAGGGCGCAGGAAAAACTGAAATATTCTGCAGACCTTATACGCTCAATATCTGAAAAGCTTGAAGAAAAGGGAATAATCGAGGAAATCAAATGAATTACAATAAAATTCTGAACAAGGTACTTGCAGAAATAAAACCAACGCACAAGGAAGTCGAAGAGCAGCAGAAAGTTGCTGATGAAGTAATCAGAAAAATAAAGGCAATGAAAGGAAAGCCCGTTGACGTGATAATGGTCGGTTCTGCAGCAAGAGGCTCTGACCTGAAAGGCGACAAAGACCTTGACATATTCATATTATTCCCATTAACCTGCGATGAAAAGGATTTGGAGAAAGAAGGCCTGAAGATAGGAAAGGAAATAGCAAAAGGCCACAAGTTTGAGAGAAAATTTGCATCGCACCCTTACGTGAAAACCGAGATAAACGGATTCGACATTGACATTGTTCCCGCATTCAAGATAAAAAATATCAAGGATTTCAAATCAGCAGTTGACAGGAGCCCTTTGCACCAGGAATTCATCAAGAACAACAGGAAACCCGGCGAGGGAAACCAGGTCAGACTGCTTAAGAAATTCTGCAAATCGCTTGATATCTACGGCGCAGAGATGGGAACCTGGGGATTCCCTGGATATCTGTGCGAACTGCTGGTAATGCAGTACGGCAGTTTTATTGATACTCTGAAAATGGCGGAGAACTGGGAGTATAATCAGGTTATTGACATAAAAAAACACTACAAGAGCAAAAGCGAGATACTGAAAAAGTTCAATACGCCTTTGATTGTTATTGACCCGACAGACAAAAACAGGAATGTCGGCGCAGCGGTCTCGGACAATGTGTTTGCAAAGTTCATACACTATTCAAGACAGTTCCTGGAGAAGCCGAGCGAGGAATTCTTCAAGGAAAAGATAATCAAGGAGAAAAAGCCGAATGAAATAGAGAAAAGACTGAAACAAAGGCGTGCAAAGATACTTGTAATCACAACCGGCTTCCCGAAAGTTCCTGAAGACATTGCAGTAAGCCAGCTGGAAAAGACAATGATGAAGATGAAGAAGATGCTTGAGGATGAGGATTTCAAGACGCACAGGGTTGCGATGTGGACAAACAGGAAAAACCACTCTGCATTCCTGTTCGAGTTCGAAGTCTGGGAACTTCCTCCGGTAAAAGTAAGGCACGGACCCCCACTGACAATTATCAAGGACCAGAAAAAATTCCTTGAGAAGCACAAATCGGGAAATGTTTGGATTGAGGGCGATAGATGGGCTACTGAAACAGTAAGAAAGGAAACTGATGCTATTGATTATCTCAAGAGAATGGTAAAGGAAATGAAATCAGGAAAAACAAGAATCCCGTCACATATAGAGGAAGTGTTCAACAAGAAAGTAAACATACTCGATGCAAAAGGGATAATGAAAGAATATGAAAAAAATGAGTACTTTGCAAAAGAGCTTACAGAATACCTGTATAAGAGAGAAAGATTCCTGGAGGTGTAAGATGGAACGAAAGAAAGTAGTGATAATGGGTGCTGCGGGAAGAGATTTCCACAACTTCAACGTTTTCTTCAGGAACAATGAATACTACAATGTTGTCTGCTTCACTGCGGCGCAGATACCGGGAATAGCAGGAAGAAACTATCCTCCGTCGCTTGCAGGAAAGCTTTACCCGAAAGGAATTCCAGTCTATGATGAAAAGGATTTGACAAAAATAATAAAGGAAAACAACATTGATATCGGAATTCTTGCATACTCTGATCTGGATTACACTTACGTAATGAGAAAAGCTTCTGAAGTTCTTGCTGCAGGAGCCGACTTCAGATTAATGGGACCGAAAAGCACAATGCTGAAATCAAAAGTCCCTATCATATCTGTCTGCGCAGTTAGGACAGGGTGCGGAAAAAGTGCAGTATCAGAACTTGTTGTCAACGCGCTCAAAGAAAAAAAGAAGAAGGTTGTTGTGATAAGACACCCAATGCCGTATGGCGACCTGGAAAAGGGAGCAGTGCAGAGATTTGAAACAAGGGATGATTTAAACAAGTACAATCTCACAATTGAGGAAAGAGAGGAATACGAGCACCACCTTAATCTCGGCTGTGTAGTTTACGCAGGAGTGGATTATGAAAAGATTTTAAGAAATGCAGAGAAAGAATCAGATTACATTATCTGGGACGGGGGGAACAATGACCTTCCTTTCTACAAACCTGATTTGCACATTGTAATCGCGGATGCACTAAGGCCCGGCCATGAAATTTCCTATTATCCGGGAGAGGTAAATGCAAGAATGGCAGATATTCTGATAATAAACAAAGTGACAAACGCAAACAAGGATGATGTCCTTAAGATAATGAATAACCTGCACGACATAAACCCGAATGCAACAATAGTGCAGGCCAGTGCAGAGATTGTCGTTGAAAATATTAAACTAATCAAAGACAGAACCGTTCTTGTCATAGAGGATGGCCCGACTTTGACTCATGGGGGAATGAAATACGGTGTAGCATACGTGGCTGCGAAGGAAAATGGGGCCAAGAAGATAATAAATCCGAAGAAATACGCAGTCGGCTCAATCAAAGGCATTATTGAAAAGTACAAGCTTGGCAAGATTATTCCTGCAATGGGATACAGCAAGCAGCAGATGACCGAGCTTCAGGCAACGATAAATGCGGCGAAATGCGATACTGTGCTTATAGGCACGCCAATAAGGCTGGAGCGCCTGTTTGACATAAACAAGCCGTTCACGCACATCGGCTATGCTGTAAAGGCCATCGGGACAAAGAAAATAAAGGATATTATATACGACAGGCTGAAACTTTGAATAGTGCCTTTTTAAAATTATCCAGCCTGTATTTTAGTACTCCTTTTGAGGAATGTATAGTATTAAATAGTCCCGTGGTGTAGTGGCCAATCATCCCAGCCTTTGGAGCTGGGGACCCCGGTTCGAATCCGGGCGGGACT
>JAFGOX010000019.1 GCA_016926295.1 Candidatus Iainarchaeum sp. | reverse complement strand
ATACCTTGAGAAGCTACTTGTAGTATAAATAATTATGGGACAAAATATGGAAGAGTCTTTTTGCACTTTGGGCATTTACCTTTTTTTGAATAATCCTGAACATTGTAGAAATCGTAACGCTCAACGACTTTTGTGTTGCAGTTCGGGCAGAAAGTGCTTTCGCCTTCTGCTGCAGGAACATTCCCCGTGTAAACGTATTTCAGACCTGCTGCAAGGGCCTTGTTCCTTGCTTTTATCAGGGTTAGCGGCTGTGTCGGCGGATTCATCATTTTGTAAGCCGGATAATACGCTGTGAAATGCAGGGGAATTTCTTCGCTTATTTCTTTTATTGACCTGATTACAAAATCCAGAGACGCATCAGAATCGTTCTCCGCAGTTATCAGAAGATTTGTCACCTCAACATGAACTCCGTTCTCGTAAAAGAATTTTATATTGTCAAGTACGGGCTTTGTTGACGGAACTCCTACCAATTTCCGGTAGAACAAATCAGTTCCCTTCAAATCGATGTTTATTGCATCAAGATAAGGGAGAATTTTCTTTGAGACTTTCTCTGACATGTATCCGTTGCTGACCCACACATTGAACAATCCGGCTTTCTTCGCAAGCTTCATTGTGTCATATGCGTATTCGAAAAAAACAGTCGGCTCTGTGTATGTGTATGCTATTCCCTGGCATCCGTTTTCTTTTGCCTCTGCAACAATTTCTTCCGGAGTGCAATCCACATAAGGAACCTGCTCCAGAAAAGACTGTGACAGTTGATAATTCTGACAATTAGCAACAGAAACAAAATTAGCCAAATACGAATGGTTCTTGTCAACTTCCATATTATAAACTAATCCAGAATATTGTTCTATTCCCACATTGTGGATTGGAATAAAAAAGTATTTGTCAGTTTCAATAAATTTCGAGCTTCTTTTACTATTCTCGCTTTGTTTTATTTTATTACTAAAATCGCCTTTAATAAAACGTTTCCTAAAATGCTCTGCCTGCACTTTAACGTAATATAATGTGCTTTGATTTACCTTCCTGCCTTCAATAATTTTGCTTGAAGGGGGATTCCAAATATAAAAAGAAGGTAATAAACCCAAATTTAAAAATAAATTATATATCCCATATGCTAATTTTTTGGAAACAGTATTGGTACTTATAATGCCATCCCCTATCCACCCATCTCCATCAACATATGCTCTTAAAAATGCATAAATTGCCTTTTCATCTGCTTTAAACAGCATTTCTGGAACTTTTTTGTTCTTGGCGCCATGACCACATAAATTTCTGAAAAACAAACAGAGAGATGCATTTTTCGACTCTACCGTTACTGTAGTGCGACGCGTGATTATTTTTGCATCAATACCAAAAACGAGCTTCATATTTTTTGCAACTTTTTCTGCAAAGTTTAACTCTTTTTTACTAAAGGAAAAAACCAAAGAGTGTGAATTAGGCCTGCCTTTAAGGGTTGTAACATGGCCTTCCGCACAATAAAACCCCAATAATTCTGCAAGGTCAGTGTTTAGTTCCAACTTTAAAGGAATTCCTGAATTTTTTTGTTTTGAAATTTTTACTTTTCCTTTTTCTTCAATAAGGTAATATTTTGTTTTTACGGTAGGCGGGTTATTATCTCTCATTCGGCGCCTAAGTTTTCTAACATAGGTTGGATGCAA
This sequence comes from Candidatus Iainarchaeum sp., assembly GCA_016926295.1. Lineage (GTDB taxonomy): Archaea > Iainarchaeota > Iainarchaeia > JAFGOX01 > JAFGOX01 > JAFGOX01. Next base: position 3,213 of record JAFGOX010000019.1, on the reverse strand, counting down.
ACCAAATTGCATTCCTAATTCTTTAGAAGACGCACCTTGTTTTGACAGTTGTTGAATTTCATTTAATATTTTCTTATTCACTTTGGTATGCGTTTTAAAAGTTTTATTTAAAACCTCAGATTCTAAAATTTGTTTTGTGTTTATTACTACTTTACTTTTTTTAGATTTAGTTCTTGGAATTACTAAAAAATCCTTCTCGGTTAACTGATCTGCCCTTTTTTTATCCAAATTTTTAAAATCTCTGGAAACAAATACTTCATGATTTGGGGTGCATTTTATTTCAGGTGTATAAAATGAACTAATTTTCATTAGCGGACCACGATAAAAATGCGAAAAGGTATGATACACATCCTCACTGCGGGCCATATGCGTAACTGCCTGCAGAGAATCAACTTCTCTTACTTTTCCATCATCCAATACCTGCTCGTTTTTACCTTTTTCAAACAATTCATCAAAAAATAACGGCCCGGAATCAGAAACAATTGCTGTGTCAGCAGGAAAACAGAACTTGCAGTGATAGTTGCATCCGGCCGTTGCTATGGAATATACTCTTGACTTTGGTTTGAAATTAAATAACGGCTTTTTCTCAATCGGGTCTATTTCCTTTGCAGCAAGTTTTCCGTAAACAAGCAGATAAATTTTTCCGTCAATGTTTTTTCTTACTTTGCAGTCGCCGTACTCATTCGGTTTTATTATACAAAAGCGGTTGCAGGTTTCACACTGCGCTTTATCCTCGTCAAGTTTTTTGTAAAAAGTTGCTTCGTGCAGGTTACTCCCAGCATCTTTCGATTCTGCCATCGTCTCTCTTTATGTATTTTCGCCCTTCAATTATCTTCACTGTTCCTGAAGGGCAGTCTTCGAACTCTTTTTTGAATTTTGCAAGCAATCTTCTTTGCAAATCCCCAATGCCCAAAGAAGCAGATTTTGTGGGCCTGTTAAAAATCATGTCTGCCATTTTTTCACTCCTCGCGCAATGCTTCTACTATTGCAATTCCGAATTCCTTTGCTGCCATCGGTCCGTTTGCCGTAATTATCTTTCCGTCAACAGTCACCTTTTCGCCGGTGTATGTAGCACCATTGCCTTTGATTGTCTCAACATAGCCGGTCCCAAAGAAAACTGTTGCATTTTTTCCGTGCAACACCCCTGCATTTGCCAGTATGCATGGTGCAATGCAGATTGCTCCGACCAGTTTTCCCTGTTCAACAGCTTTCCTTGCCATGTTGTGAACCATTTCATTCTTAAAATAAACTTCTGCACCGTTTCCGCCTACGAAAATGATTGCATCATACGCATCAACAGGAACATCGATTATCTCAATATCAGGGGTTATTGTTGCACCCATCATTCCTGTGCACGGGCGGGCTTTTAAACTGGCAATCGTGACGATTCCGCCGTTTGCCTCGATTATCTCTTTTGGCTTGAATAACTCCTCATCCCTAAATTTTTCAGGAGCAATGACCATTAATACTTTCTTACCTTCAATTGGTTTCATTTTGACATCTCCTTGAGTTTTAATAATAAATCCGGATATAGATAAAAAGGTAATTGAAAGTTACTTTCTTTTCTTCCTTCTGAACTCGGAAAACATTATTTTGAACCCATAGGATACAAGCAACAAGGAAAACAGGTACGCTGCGGCCCATCCGCGCATAAGCTCATACGGTTGTATTATCGGTACCATAAAGTAAACTGCGGTCAGAGTTGCAAATCCTACAGTCAGCCATTTTGGGAAATTGTACTTTGATTTTAGCGAATAGGTATAGAATGAGTATGTAATTATTGCAAGCACCGGTGTCAGTAACAAATGGAAGAAAACCCAAAGGGAAATTGCGGAGAATATCAGCTCAAAGGCAATTACATCAAGCACAACCCATGCGCCTGCGACGACAATCATTGAAATTGTAGGGAGGGTAGCAAAGCAAATATTCTTTGAAAGTATTCTGGAAATTCCGTAATACAGCCCGGCAGCCCATAAAACCAGTACGAACCTGAAACTGATGACTGTCAGAGAATAATCAAAAATCGCAATAATAAAGGGGAGAGAATTTAAGAAGAATGCAAAACTCCATGAAAGCAAAGCCACATTCTCCCTGTGTTCGCGCCAGGCCAAAAACAAAGTTAGGCTTATAAAAAGCAACAGTAAAAAAGTTGCGCTAAAAAGGAAATCCGAATAAACCGGAAGGAAACTCAGTGAGTATACTGGTTTCGAAAAGAGAGGGATAAGAAAGAATGATGAAATAATCATGGCTAGCAGTAAGGATATCAGGCCATAATCTATTTTCGTCAAATCTTTCAGCATCATATTTTCTTTCCTTTTTTAATCCTTAATTCTGACAGCATCACTGCAAACCCTATTGCTATGAATACTAGCGATATTAGGAAAAGGAAGAACCAAATAAGGTACGTATTTACCTTGTGCCATGGCGCCCACGCAAGATATGTAACTCCCAACCATGCAAAACCCATTGCCAGCCATTGGGGGAAATACAGTTTGAAGTCACGCGCATACATGTAGAAGCTATAGGCAATAATGGCTACTACCGGCACAAAACAGCTGTAAAGGAAGCCGTACATTGTGAATTCTACATCCCCTACAACCAAAAGCCCGTGTATGAACCACATGTAGCCCACAAGGAGTATTGCCCATGTCGGGAAAACCTGCATTGGCTTGCTTTTTGTCAGTATTTTTGCAATCCCATAATACATTCCGGCTGCAAAAAGAATCATAGGTTGCCTAAACATAAAAAATATAACCGGGTCACTGTCGTTCGCCCAGGGAAATCCCCACGCTTTCAGCATCATTCCAATAAATGGCAATGTAAATAAGGCAAATGAAACCGCCCATATCAGCAGCACATTATTTTTCCCGTTCTGAAAATGCCATCTGTAAATTAAAATGGCGCTTATCATCAGAAGAATCAAGACTGTGTCCATTGCTATTCCAAACAACCAGAAAGTATTTGCTAATTCCGGAATTTCAGGTAGTTGCGGCACTAGCGATACTAATACTATTGAAGAACATATTAGTACCACCATCATAACAAAAAACAACAAATTATTTCTAATCCATACTTGCGCGTTCATAATATCACCTTAAAATTCTTTGAATGCTTCAGCCATCCTCTGGCCGATAAGACTCCTTTTTTTCATTTGCTTAAGAAACCACTCAGGCAGTTTAATTCCTAGATTTTTTATTTTTTCCTCATTTTTAT
>JAFGOX010000018.1 GCA_016926295.1 Candidatus Iainarchaeum sp. | reverse complement strand
TTGCAATGAGGTCATCTGCAGTTGCTTTTGCAGTTCCTATTTTTTTCATTTTAATATTGCTTATAATTTTTTTTCCTTTTGCTTTTGTTTCAACGTTGTAATTTTTGTTATCAACTTCCAGAGCCTTTGCAATTGCATCGGCCTCTTTCTCTGTTTTGTATTCTGAGTTGAATGTTATCCTAACCTCCATCCTACTTCACCAAAAGTGCAGCAGTTTCAGGGGTGTATCTCCAGTCTGCTGGTAATTTCTTTGTCCTTCTGTAGTATTTTACCAATCTTCTAATTTTTGATTCAATCTTTTCAAGATTTTTCTTTGAGTGGAAATCTTTCTTGTTTTCCTTTAAATGTGTTCTGACTTTTGTCGCCCTTTTAATCAGGTTCATCAAATCTTCAGGGATTTCCTGGGTCAAGCCAGCGTCAATAAGAATTTGAGTGATTTTCTTTCCGGTAGACAAAGTCACTAAAGGCACACCATATTGATCCCTTAGTATTGTCCCGATTTGTGAAGTGGTTTTACCTTCTTTTCCGAATTTTACCACTAAATCTGTGATTTCTTGCTTGTCCATCTGGACCCAATCAGGATTAGCTTTCAAAGCTGGTCTTGCGCTGCCAGCTTTTCCTCTAACCCTCGCGTGCATTCTAGCCATAAATATCAGACTATCATTGCCGTGTTAACGGTTATTTCTCTGGCGAGAAAAAGTAATATAATATAGGTGGCGATAGCTATAAATACCTTGCCCTTTGCTCTATTTCCCCTATTCTGGCTATGATTTTGGCATTTCCGCCGTTTTTCTTATATGCATTTAGTATGACCGGCCACAGTTCATCATAGTGCTCAAAATGCGTTGAAGTGAAGGTTTTTTTCAGGTTTAGCAGGTCAACTGCCTTGTCTTCTATCTCAGGTGATATTTTTCCCAGCCCGAAATCAATGAACCCTATTTCATTACCAAGCAGAATCATATTTGATGTTGTTAAGTCCCCATGAATAATATTCTGCTTGTGCAGCAATCCAATGTTCTTTCCGATTTTCTTGCAGAGTTTCTCATCCTTCCTGTTTCCCAAATAATCCTTTACCTTTGGCCCGTCGAAGTACTCCATCATTAGTATTCCTTTTTTTGGGTGGGCTTGATAAAGTAAAGGCGTTCTCACGCCTGCTGAGCGAGCCTGAATTATTAGCTTAGCTTCTTTTCTTGTTCTCTGAACCCTAAGTGTCTCGTCAAGCTTCTCATTCCGGTAGCTTTTCACAACCCTTTTCTTTAGGACAGCAGGCTTTTTCATGAATTCTGTTTTGTAAAGTTCCGCCTCTGCACCTTTTTGAATCAGCTTCATTAAATCAACTCAAATATTATTCTTGTTGTGTCTGCGCCTTTGTTTTCTGTTTTCAGTATTTTGATGTGGCCAAGTTCTTCTGTATTTTTAATGTGCGTTCCCGCACAGGGGTCAATATCATAATCAACAATTTCAACAATCCTTATTTCTGTAATGGAATTCGGAAGTCTTTCAAACAGTTTTCTTCTTTCCAGAGGAATAATCCTGTTCATTGTTTCCCTGTCAGTTGTGTAAATCTTTACTTCCTTCTTTTCATCAACCGCCTTGTTAAATTTTTCAGTTATTTTCTCCAAATCTTCCTGCGTCGGTTTGAAAGGTCTGAAATCCAATCTTGATGAATCCTCATTTATCTGATTTCCTGCAACTTCTGCTTTGTATAAATCCAAAACAATTGCTGCAACCAGATGCTGAGCAGTGTGGTATTTCATGTGAGCATATCTTCTGTCCCATTTTAATTTCATTTTTATTTCTGTTCCAATGGCAGGAATTTCTCCATCCAAATAATGTTTGATTATCCCACTTTCTTTTTTCACTTTTCTTATCGGAACTTCTTTTCCATCAAAACTAATTGTTCCAAGATCTGTTGGTTGTCCTCCGCCTTCAGGATAAAAAATTGTTTTTTCAGTTATAATGTAATTTTCTCCTGATTCAGTAACTTTTGTATTAAGTTCTTTCAGGTAGCTGTCCTGCAAATAAACGCATTCTATCATTTTAATCACTTTAATGGGGCTACCGGGATTTGAACCCGGGTCGCCAGCTTTTCGGATACAAAACAAAGTTTCATATACCCCGAGCTGGAAGGCTAAACCAAACTACCCCATAGCCCCATGAGGTTAAAACGCGTAACTTAAGTATGAACTGACTTTTTTTAAATTAATGTAGTGTTTACTGAATGTAACTTATTGGTGGTAACAAAATAGAAAGGTTTAAATACATTTATCCATAGATTAATTAAATATGGTTAAGGGAGATAAGTCTGAGTTACCGAAACATGATATAACTAATGAACCAATGAAACAAACTACGTTTGAGATTGATAAAGACAATGTAAAGGCTGATTTTAGAATTGACAGGGACGAAGAAGGAAACATTCTAAGAGTCGGCGAAGATGAAATCGGCGGAATGGACTCAGCAAGAGAAATCCAGCTTACTCTTTGTGGTTCAGCGCATTTTGATGAAATCCTTGAAGAAGACGTTAAAATCAATTTGCCAAAGCAGACAACTTTTGAAGAGTAAATTGGTTGCTTTTTCTGTTTTAGAGAGATTATACTCTCCATGTAACATCGATATCGTCTGTTCTCTGGTTTGGCTTGACAATAGTATCATTTAGGCTCATTTTTATTCCTGATTTGTGCTCAACTAGGCCTAGCCACGCAATCATTGCCCCATTATCCACACACACTTTTACAGGAGGAACAAATAGCTTGGCACCTCTTTCCTCGCACATTTTCTCCATCATTTTTCTTAGGTAGGAACTGGCAGCCACTCCGCCTGTCAGAAGTACTTCTTTTTTGCCCGTATGTGCCAGAGCTCTTTCAGTAACTTCTGTAACCATGGAAAAAGCATTTTCAGTCAAAGAATAAATAAGGTCCTCGTCCCTTACTTTTCCTCTTCGGGATATTGCCTCAGTTAAAAGACCAGAAAAAGCCAAATCCATCCCTTTTACCGTATATGGGAGTTCTATATAGCTGTATTTTCCTTTTTCGAGCATTTTAGAGATTATCGGCCCACCTGGAAAACCATACCCTAGTTCACGCATGAACATATCCAGCAAATTTCCAAGTCCTGTATCTATTGTTTCTCCAAACACGCGGTATTTGCCGCTTTCATAGCCTATAATCTGGGTGTTTGCCCCAGAAACATAGGTGGTTATAGGGTCTTTTGCCCCAGTTAACGCGCGCCCAATTTCAATGTGGGCTATACAGTGGTTTACCCCTAGTATTGGGACTGAATAAGTCGCAGAAAGTGCCCTTGCAGCAGTAGCCACAGTTCTCAGGCAGGGTCCTAAGCCAGGTCCCTGAGAGAAAGAAATAAGGTCAATATCTTTCATTTTCAGGTTGGCCTCTTCAAGGGCCTGTTTGAGAATTTTCTGCATGTTTTCCACATGGTGGTCTGCTGCCTCTCTTGGGTGGATGCCCCCTTCTTCTGTTTTGTACTGATCCATGACATTTGCCAGGATTTTCGCATTTTCATCCACAATTCCTGCCCCTAAAGTGTGGGCAGTTCCTTCAAACCCAAGACATATCATACAATCACTAATGTAGCAAGTGAAAGCAAATTGAAAAGTTCATGCGCGATTATCGGTGCGACAATGTTTCCCCTTTCTTTGTAAATATATGCTAAAATTATTCCGGCTAATATTGCGACCATTATTTCAACATATGACCCGTAACCAGCATGTGCAATCCCAAATAATACTGAGGATAATATAACGCCCGTTCTCGGAGTTAGAAAACCCCTGAAGAAAAATTCCTCTGCCGGAACCTGCACTGCCAAAATGAAAAACAAGAAAAGCAATGACTGTTCTTTCAGCAGAGTTTCAACCGCTGCAGTGTCATTCACTCCTGCAACAGTTGTGATTATCCCACTTACAAATACGAGCAGGAAAAGTAAAAGGAATCCAAACAAACCGAAAAGCAAATCCATCTTTATGCTGTTTGTATGAACTCCTAGATTCTTTAATGATTCTACAAAACCAAGTTTGTTTCTTATCCTTACCCAAATAAAAGGGATAAGAAGTAGAACCAAAAGAATGGAAAATTGAGAAATGTTCAATGTGATTTGCAGTAGGGACATTTAGCTCAACTTTTCAGAATACCCGCATTTTCCGCAGCTTACTCTGTTTTTGTGCTGTGCGAGAAAAACTCCCCCGCCGCATTTTGGGCAAGATTTTTTTGTTCTTTTTAATTCGCCGCCCTTTGCTTCGTATGCTTCCCATTTCTTTGATTTTTTCTTTTTGTCATCTGTTCTGCTCATTCACTCACCCGTTCTTCTTTTGCTTCTTCCTTTTTCGGCTCTTCTTTTGGGGCGTCAGCTTCTTCTTTTGCCTCATTTCTTTTTTTCATGTAGCTTGCCTCTATCTTGTCTGCGAATTCCTTGTTGTCATAAAGTTTTGCAACTACTGTGAAATCATTTTTGCCAAAGCTTGTTTCTATTTTTTGCAAGTAAAGAAGTTCTTTGTCAGAACCCAGTTTTGCTGAGAGAAGTTTTTTTACTTCCGCCCTTGTTGGTGTTTTTTCATTCTTTACATCGCAGGTTATTATAGTTCTGTGAAGCAAAGGTTGTTTTTCTTTATTTGTAATTTCTAATTGCATTTGTTTCACCTTCCTAGTTGTAGAGCATATCTTCCGGGGGTTGTTATACCCATTTTTTTAGCAACTTCTGACTTGTCGGGGTTGATGATAATAATTCTTCCCTTCCATAGCGGGGTAAATTTATTTCCTCCGCAGGTTGCACAAGTTTTTTCGTCTGTTGCCAGTCTTTTGCATGTTCTGCATGCTTTCTCTTTTTTTACCATTACTCATCGCCACCTTTTTTCTTTTTTGCTGTGGTTTTCTTGCCTTCACCTTTTTTCTCGGCCTCTATCCATTCTATTTTCCCAAGGTTTGGCTGTCTCATTGTTAATGCAATTTTTGTATCTGCAACAGTCCCTTTCAGGCTTGCAGTTACGACTCTTGCCCTTACTATGTCGCCCATTTTCAGCGATTTCGTGCTTTCTTTTCCTATGAATCCCTGGGCTTTCGGGTCAAAAGACATGTATTCATCCATTATCTGTGAGACGTGCAGTAATCCATCCAAAGGCCCTAATCTTACAAAAGCACCAAATGCAGTCAATTCTGTTACTTCTGCTTCGATAACTTCTTTTAATTCGGGTTTGTAGGTTATTGTATCGAATGTTACATCGTGGTATGCTGAACCGTCCATAGGAAGAACTGTTCCCGCGCCAACGTCCCTCACATTAATGATGCTTATTATTACACCTATATCCTTGTCAATAAGGCCTTCGTATTGCGCCCTGAGTATTTCAGTTATTACTTCAGTTTTGTTTTCTTTAAATTTTGCAGGTGGTACTCCCACCACATCTCTAATGGAATATATTGCATACATAGTCTCAATCTCCTTTGAATCTTTTAACTGCATTGGTTATTTCTTTTTTAGCATAATCTAAACTGTTCCAGGATTTTACCTGAACATTTTTTCCTTCTAGTTTTTTATAAGTCTTGAAGAATTCTTCAATCTCCTTTAATTTGTATTTCGGTAAGTCTCTTATATCTTTTATTTCATTCAGTCTTGGTTCGCCACGGGGAATTGCAATTATTTTGTCGTCTATCTGCCCCCTGTCAAGAAGTTTCAGCACTCCAATTGGTTTGCATTCTATAATGCAGCCTGGAAATGTTGGTTCTTCTGATATTACCAAAACATCCAACGGGTCTCCGTCTGCGCTTATTGTGCTTGGAATAAATCCGTATTCTCCGGGGTATGAAACTGCAGAATACAGAACCCTATTGAGCTTTATCGCCCGCAGTTTTGTGTTATACTCGTATTTGTTTCTGCTTCCTTTTGGTATTTCTATTACAACGTAAATTTTATCCGGAATTTTCTTTCCTGGGGGGATATTTAACAAATCCATTATATCATCTCTATAATCTTTTTTTGTTTTACAAATATTATTTTTGCTCCAGCATTTTTCAATCTTTCTTTAAGCTCTTTATCGTTTGTAGCAATTATTGCGCCTTTTTTTGCCCATGCCACCAGTTCGTTATCAACATATTTTTCTGATTTTATTATTTTTATTTCTTTCTTTTTAATTATTTCCTTTGTCAATTCCACTATTTTTTTGTTGCTTGCTTTTTGTTCAGCTATTCCTTTGAGTTCATCCAAGCTTCCGCTTAATGCAGAAAGCCTGAAAGTTTTTCCAAACCTTTCCGCTATCTGGTCGTATATGTCAACCCCGAACTGTGCCGGAAACGTTAACATATTTGTGTCGAGTATAATCAACTTAGAGGCATCTTCCGAAACCACTTAGCCTCCACCTCATGCCGACTCTTCTGCTTATTACTATGCGCTGGTCTTTTTCAACGCACAACGGGCTTGACAGGATTAACTTTGCCTTGCTCTTTGAAACACTTATCACTTTTCCGGTTGTAACTGCGGTTCCTATTGCAACAGCGAGCATTTCATTCATTTCTATTGGCTTGGAGTCTTCATTGCCCTCTATTTTTCTTTCGATGTTTATTATTTCTATTTCTATTTCGGTTTTTAACGGTGGCAGCGTTCCTGGCTTTCCGATTACCTGCCCTTTCATCTTGTCTGTTTTTGTGAGTGCAGGGTCTAATGCGGTGCCAATTGCCAATAATCCTCCCGGAACAGCGCTTTCTATAAATCCTTCGCTTATACTTATGCTTCTTACTTCTGTCTTGATTGTTTTTTTGTCTATTCCCGGGCAGATTTCTATTTCATCACCAACATTCAGTTTTCCCTGAACTATTGAGCCACCAAGCACTCCGCCAATTAATTTTTCCGGTTCTGTTCCTGGCGGATTGACTTCAAATGATCTTGCAACATACATCAAAGCAGGTTTTTTCAAATCCCTTTTCGGTGTGGGGGTATTTTTTTCTACTGCTTCAATTAATGCACTTAGATTTATTCCCTGGTTTGCAGCCACAGGGATTATCGGAATCTTTTCAAATCCTTTCTTTTTCAAGAAATGTTTTATGTCTTCATAGTTCTTTTTTGCTTCTTCCTTTGTTATCAGGTCTATTTTGTTCTGTGCAATTACTATATTTTTTGTTCCGGAGATAGTCAGAGCTTCAAGATGCTCTTCTGTTTGCGGCTGAGGACATTTTTCGTTTGCTGCAATTACAAGAATTGCGCCATCAACAATTGCCGCGCCAGATATCATTGTTGCAAGCAAAGTTTCGTGTCCCGGAGCGTCTACCAAGGAAATTTTTCTAAGTTCCTTTGAAGTGCCGCCGCAACCGCATTTTGCTTTTGTTGAGTATTCATTGCACTTTTCACATTTGTAGAAAGTTACATCTGCGTATCCAAGCCTTATTGAAATACCTCTTTTCAGTTCTTCTGAGTAAGTGTCAGTCCACTTGCCGCTAAGCGCTTTGGCCAAGGTTGTTTTTCCATGGTCTACGTGGCCTATGAGACCAATATTAGCTTCTGCTTGTTTTGGGGTTTTTTTACTCATTTTTTTCCTCTTCTTTTTCTTTAGGTTTTTCTTCTACTTCCTTTTCCTTAGGCTCTTCTTCTTTCTTTTTTGGTTCAGAAACCTTTGGTTTCTTCTCTTCAACTTTGGCTGAAGCTTCTTCTTTCTTTTCCTCGGCTTTTTCTGCATCAGCACCAAAGTAGGATTCTATTTTCTTTGAACCTTCTTTTGTGACCTTAAGGTTAAGCTGTTCGATTTCTTCACTTACAAGGCCGCCGCGAACTGATTTCTTTATTCTTACGCCCTTTAGTTTTGCATCTTTCAAACCTGTTCCCTTTGTTAGCAGTACTTTCTTTCTTGCTGTTCCTTGTACGCTCTTTAGCATTGGGAAGCCTTGTTTGTCAGACCCGCCGGTTATCGCACATTCGTAACCAGACAGTCCGATTTCGGAAAGACTAACCGAACTTCCAATTTTTTTCCCGTAAAATTGTCTTTCTTGTGTTTTTTCAATTTCTTTTTGGTATGTTTTTCCTGTTTTTGGATTTGCTATTGTTAGTTTCATTATTATCACCTATACTAGTCCTCTATTTTTCCTTACTATCTCCGCTATTTCGTCTAATAGTTCTAATTCTTCTTTTGTAAGGAATTTAGCATAATCACTTTTTATTTTGAAGATGTGGTCCCTTGGGATTCTTGTATATAATATATCATTTTCAAAAATATGTCTGCCAACAACAATCGGTTCTCTTATTGAGATTGCCGCTTCTCCACCTTTGTTCAGTTCGGTCAAGATATCCTCATTTGATTTTATTGATTTTATTTCTCCGGAGAATTCTCCGCTTTCTTTCATTAACGGATAATCGGGCCTTATTGAGCCTGCAAGAACTTTAACTCCAACTATTGCTGGTTTTGTGTTCCTGAATAAACATCCCGGTATGATTTGTATTTTTCCTGGAAGAACCAAGTCTTTCATTCCTGCTTTTCTGTCGATTTCTTTCTGCTCTTTTGCCCATATTTCGTATTTTTCAAGCAGGCTGTAAATTATTTCTGCTTCGAATATTTTTACGTCGTCTGCTTTTGCCGCTTCTCTTGCGGTATCTTCGATTTTAACATTGAATGCGAATATGACTCCAAGATATTTGTCTGCTTCTTTTACACTTACTGCTTCGGTAATATCCATTTTGTTAACTGTCCCGACCTTTCCGCTTCTTATCGGTATTCCTTTTTCGCTCAGCATTTTAACAAGTGCTTCAAGAGAACCAAGCGCGTCTGCTTTGATTACAATTCCCTTTGAATCAGTGCTTATCTGGATTTTTTCCAGCTCTGCTTCAATTTTTGTCTTTGTTTCTTCAATTTCTGTTGTCACATATATTGGTGCGCCGGCTAATGCATCTTCAAGACCGGGTGCGGCTATTTTCAGTCCTGCTGCGGCCGTTACTTCTGAAACACTTTTGAATTTTTCATTTGGTGCGCGTATTTCCTCAAGCGGTTTTGGTTTTAGCAGGGCCCTTATTTTAGTATCGAATGCCCCGTTCATTCCGCCGACAACAATTGTATCGCCCACCTTGATTATTCCATCATAAAGAATTACATCAACTGTTTTTCCAAAACCAATTTCATCTTTTACTTCAAGGATTGTTCCCTTTCCCGGGCCGCTTACTTCTGTTTCAAGTGCATCCCCAAGGAACTTTTGTGACAATCCTGTAAGATACATCAGCATTTCAGGAATTCCTTCTCCTGTTTTTGCCGACATAGGTATAATCATTATCTGTTTTGTGAAGTCTTCCAATCTGTTATAAAGTTCTGACTGGAATCCTAGGTTGTAAAGCTCACCAACTATTTCATACACTCTTTTGTCAAGTGCAGCTTGTACGTATTGGTCCTGCTTGTTTATTCCATCTGTTATTGAGCCATTTTCTGTACTCTGCCAGTTTTCAAATCTGTCTATCTGATTTAGTCCTATTATGAAAGGTGTTTTGTAAGTCTTTAGTATTTCAATTGCCTCAAGAGTCTGCTGTTTGATTCCTTCCATTATGTCGATTAGGACAATTGCCATGTCTGCAATGCTTCCCCCGCGTTTTCTTAATGCGGTGAAAGCCTGGTGTCCGGGTGTGTCGATGAAAAGAAGTCCCGGAACCTTTACCTGTATTTTTGTTTTTTCAATCAGGTCTTTGCATATGTTCTCGATTATTTCCTTTGGAACTTCTGTTGCGCCAATGTGTTGAGTAATCAGTCCGGCTTCTTTTGCAGCTACATGGCTGCCTCTAATTCTGTCTAAGCAAGTTGTCTTGCCACAGTCAACGTGGCCTGCAACAGTTATTATCGGTTGTCGAATTGCCATATTATCAGTATTTGTAAAGTATTCTTTGTACTGGGCTGTCCCATTTGTATATTTCTTCTTTCTTGAACCAAAGTAAAATTTCCCTATTTGCGTTTTCTACACTGTCTGACGCGTGGACAAAATTCCTTACAGACCGTCCAAGGTTTTCTCCCATTTGGAAAGAGTCGTTTGTAAGGTCTCCGCGTATTGTTCCGGGATTTGCTCCATGCGGGGATGTTGCGCCAATCATTGTCCTTACGTTTTCCACTGCGTGTGGCCCTTCCAATATTATTGCGATAATCGGGCTTTCTGTTATATGTGATTGAAGTGCCTTGACAGTTTTCATTCCGAATTCAACAACGTCTGTGTCGAATTTCTCTCCTCTTTTCTCAGCATTTTCCTTTGCCCTTTCCCCGATTCTTTTTGCCATTTCCTTTGGGTAGTGTTTTCCGACAAGGACTTCATCGGCCCAGACCATTTTCATTCCGATGATTTTAAGGCCTGCTTTTTCGAATTTCTCTATTATCTCTCCAGACTTGTTCAATTGGACGCCCTCTGGTTTTATCAGTATTAAAGTTTTCTCAAATTCCATTAAATCACCATGTCTATTGCGTTTAGAAGTATTGCCGGCGTTTGTGTTGGCTTGTATGCGAAGTACAGCACGGTTCCGGCAAGATGATTGTATTTCACAAGTATTGCCGTGTGCTCTATTATTGCTCCACTCTCACTGGTCTGCTCGATGAATCCCGTTTCCTCGCTTCCTGAGTTTGGAATTACCTCGTACAGAGTCCATGTGTCTACTTCCTGCGGAACAGTATAACCTTCGAAAAGTTTTGACTGCTGAAGTCCGGGACTTGGAACAAGATTCCCATTTACCTGATATGTGCTTATTGGGTCAAGGTATACGCTGACGCTTGCTTTTACCGGAATATAATTTCCCAGCTCTGTGTTCCACGGAACCAGTTCATCATCTTCTGTGTATCCGCCATCCTGAACTATTATCAATCCGGCTCCTGCTGCAACCCTTCTTGTAATTTCAGTCCTTGCTGTTCTGGTTATTTCGTTTCTTGCGAGGTAAATTACCTGGAAACCATCAAGGCTTCCTGTCCTCACATCGCCTTTTTTGAAAACGCCGTAGGATGCTATGAGTGCTTTTCCGTTTTCACTTAGAATTACTGAGTTCAAATCAGAATCCACATCGCCGATAATGGCGAGATTTACAGGTCCACTAATAACCGGAGCTGTTTCCTCTACTGATTTTTGTATTGTTACTTGTTCCGGTGTCATTTCAACGTTCAGGGTTATACCCGCTAATACTAGCAGTATTATCACTAAGCTAACAACAGCGGTCAAAACCAAAAGTTTAAACATGCAAACCTCCTACTTGGATTTCTTACCCTTTTGGATCCATGTAACTTTTCTAGGGTTTCGCTTTAACTTAAGCGCATTTTTTTCACACTTGGATGAACAGTAATTTTCTGCCTTTCCTGGCGGAATAACAACTATCAATCCAGTACCCTTTTCAATTTCGTTTTTGCAAAATGAACATTTCACCATTTATTCACCTGCTATTTTTGTCTTATTTCCTTGGCTTCTGTTTCTGTTTCCAGTAATAACACTATGTCGCCAACTTCGACTTTGCCCTTGATGTTTCTTCTGATTGTCTGACCTTTGTCTTTTCCCTCAAGAACTTTGCAAAGTGCTTGTGTTATTTCGCCAAAGACCCCTGTTCGGGTTATAATCTTTGTTACTTCTGCGGGGAATCCTGCCTCTGGCATTTAAATCACCCTACTGGCCTTCCTTGGAAAGCTCTTCTGCCTTTTTGATTATGTCGGCAAGTGCTTTCTTGTCGCCTTCTTTTACTACTGCAATTGCAGATGTTGAGACCTCAATACCTGCTGCTGCACCAAGCTCTTTTTTGGTTGGCACGTAGGTGAAGGGTATGTTCTTTTCTTTGCATAACAAAGGAATGTGCATTGCTATTTCAGCAGGTTCGATGTCTTCTGCTAAAATTATTAGTTTTGCGGCATTTCCTTCGATAGCCTTAGTGGCCTCGTTAATCCCTATTCTTATTTTACCGTCTTTTTTGCAGTTTTCTACTAATTTAAAGGTTTTTTCGACCATTTCTGGCGAAACAGAGAATTTTATGTATTCTTTTGCCATTTTAAAGCCTCCTGTCATCGGTTTATTTGGCTAATTAACACCTCTTGTCATCAGTGTGTTAAAAAGCAGTTTAATATAAATAGGTCAAGGACTGTTTAAAAGGTTTTCAGTCCGCTTACTTGTGCGTAAAATAAAGGGTTTTGCCCTTTTTGTCAACCCTGACGAAACCTATTCTTTCCAGTTGCACATGAGCGCCTTCTGGCTCTTCCTCAAGCTGGGTTTCTGCCATTCCTTTTACTGTTGAGCCGTCATTCATAATCAGTTTTACATTAATCGCGTTCTCGCCAACCCATTGTATTTTTTTGTCAGCCAGGCCAGTTTCTTCTACAATCTTTGCCTTAATCGGTTTCTTGCTTTCAAGTACAAGGTTTGCGAAATCCTTCAGCCTGAATTTCTCCCCCTTTTTTATCTGGGAGAAATCCTCTTTTGATATGAATACTTTTTCTTTAATGAACAATTCCCTTAACCCCAATTCCTTGTCTTTTGGATTTTTATAAATCTGAATATTTTTGTTCACACCTTTAAGTTCTATTTCAACAGGATTTGCAACAAAGAAATAATGTTTTGAAATCGGCTCTATTATTTTTCTGTTTTCTGCTTCTAGCATAGACCAATCTACATTTGCCTCTGTTTTTGATATTCCCATTCTCAGAATGAAATTTCTTATTCCTTCCGGGGTGAACCCTCTTCTTCTCAAAGCTGCAAGTGTTACAAGTCTTGGGTCATCCCAGCCGAGCAGTTCTCCCTTTTCGATTCCTTCACGTATTTTTCTTTTTGACGCAATTGCATCTTTCAGATTGAATCTTGCCTGATGTTCAATAATTGTTTTCTTGAATCCGAGCAATTCCTGTATTTTCTCTTGCAATTCAGTTCGCATCTCAAATTCTTTTGAGCGTATCCTGTGTGTTACTTTCATCAATCCGTCTTCAACCGGGCTTTCAAAGTCATACATCGGCCATAATGAGTATTTTGTTCCTTGCATAGGGTGCGCTTTCTTTATTATCCTGAACATTGCAGGGTCGCGCATCACTGCATTCTTGTGCTTCATATCGCCTTTGAATCTTATAATTGCCGCGCCTTCATCCATTTCTCCGCTTTTCATTTTGTTCCATAATTTAATATTATCTTCAACAGAATTTTTCCTGCATTTGCATTCTAGCATTTCTGC